>JBGOVX010000112.1:0-11819 GCA_041478355.1 Terriglobia bacterium
ATACGCCAATGGTCATTCCCATGACCCAATGATTTGGCATGGGCTTGGGCCACATGGGGTCCACCTCAAATATGGGCGCTTGCACGCCGGCAGCTTCCACCGCGGCCCGCTTCTGGAATACTACAGATGCGACTCCCAGCATTACCAGGAGCAACACAAAGGTCGCGCCAATATAGAACTTGCGTTTCATAAGACTAGTCCTCCATCAAGGGCATCAAGGGATGCGAGCTGATTGGCGCGGTCATTGATCCTGACTACGATCCTGACTCCGCCATGATTACGGTTAAATTTCATCTGGAAAGACGGCGCCAATATACACCATTTGCTTCACCGCCGTGAATTGTTTTCTGTTGCCTTTTTCGCTTGTAAGTCAGTGCATAGTGGCATTACTCTTTCCATTCATGGCAAATCAAATGGTCATACCTTGGGTGATTCGTCTTGGTGCGCGTCTTGGAGCGCTGGGACTGACGCTATTCTTACTGCCTCTGGGCACGTGCGCCCACGACATTCCGATTGACGTCATGGCTCAGCTATTTGTCAAGCCCGATGGGCAGCATCTGAATCTGCTGGTTCGCGTGCCGCTCAAGGCCATGCGCGACGTCGAGTTTCCCGAAACCGGTGGCGGCTATTTGGACTTGGCGCGCGTGGACACCTATCTCCGTGATGCCTCGGCGCTATGGATTTCCGACGCGATGGAGATTTACGAAGGCAACGTTCGCCTGCCCAAGCCACGACTAATCGATGTCCGCCTGTCACTGGAATCCGACAAGTCGTTTGCCTCTTATGAAGATGCGCTGGCTCACCTTACAGCCGCCAGGCTGCCAATCGACACCAAGATCTTTTGGAATCAGCCGATGCTCGATGTCCTGTTCGAGTATCCGATTGATTCGGATCGATCCCGCTTTTCGATTCACCCCGGACTTGGCCGCCTGGCCGAACATGTAGTGATTGTTATGAGGTTCCTGCCGCCCGGCGGCGCCGTGCGCGCGTTTGAATTTATCGGCGATCCGGGCCTGGTAAGACTGGATCCACGATGGTACCAGGCGGCCTTCCGGTTTGTGGACCTTGGCTTTTTCCACATTCTGGATGGGACGGACCACTTGCTGTTTCTGTTCTGCCTGGTGATCCCGTTCCGGCGCTTCCGGGCGCTGATTCCCGTGGTGACCGCATTCACGGTCGCGCACTCGGTCACGCTGATTGCTTCCGCATATAATTTGGGGCCGGATTCCCTGTGGTTTCCACCGCTGATCGAAACACTGATCGCGATTTCCATCGTATACATGGCGCTCGAAAACATCGTGGGAGTGACCAGTGTGCAGCACCGGTGGATGGTCGCGTTCGGATTTGGCCTGGTTCACGGATTTGGTTTCTCGTTCGCCCTCCGGCAAACGCTGCAGTTCGCCGGATCGCACCTGCTTACATCGCTGCTGTCGTTCAATATTGGCGTCGAGCTTGGGCAGCTTCTCATGCTCATTCTGTTCATCCCTGCTCTTGAGTTTCTATTCCGATTCGTGGTTGCCGAGCGGATGGGAACGATCATCCTCTCGGCACTGGTGACCCACACGGCCTGGCATTGGATGATCGATCGCGCCGGCGTGCTGCGCCAGTACCGCTTCCAGTGGCCGGTGTTGACCGCAGCCTGGATGGCCAGCGCGGCGCGCTGGATGATAGTGATCGTGATACTTGCAGGTTTGTTCTGGCTGTGGTTTGGTGTGTTCCGCAATCGCGTGGAACGCAGCCAGGAAGGCAAGACCGCTCGCGTCGGGTGACCGGGTGGCATCGCTAAAGAAGTTGAGAATCGATTGACAGTCATTGCTTCCAAATTGTGCAAGTCGCACTCTCGAGGAGAAACTCAATATGCAAAGCTTTCGCGTGCTGTGTTTAGTCGCGGTGATGGGTGTTTCGAGCCTGGCTTTCGGGCAGGAGCCGGCCAAACAAGATGCAAGCAAGAAGGGAAAAGATTGGGCCGAGCTGGAAAAAGTGCTTTGGGACGCCGATCAGCAGTGGCTGTGCAGCGCCGACGCCACTCCCTATCATAAGGATTATAAAGAGTGCATTGAATTCAGGAGCAAGTATTGGACCGACCAATTTTTTGAGATCTCCATCGAAGGCAAGGTTCAAACCAAGGCGGAGATGATCGCCAGGCAGCGAGTTGCCCATCCCTCTCCCGGTGTTGGGCCCCATCCGGATGAATTCAAATTGATGGCGGTTTATGGCGACGTTGCCCTGGCCACCGACCATACGTTTCTACGAAGCGAGAGTACGGACGGCAAAGTCCATGGCACCGATGTGCGAGTGCTTCGTATGTTCGTCAAGGAGAATGGGAAGTGGAGGCCTATTGGAGGGGCGCTGGTTCCCATCATCAAGTAGAGCAGGGGTTGAGCAAAGGTTGGGCAGAGGTTGAGCAGGGGTCCTCAATTAAAAAATAATTCGGATATGGGAGGCTCATGGTGAAGGTGATTCGAACTCCGGCTCTTGTGACCATCGAGGTTGCGCTGATACTGGCGGCTGCATCACTGATTGCGGTTGGGGCAACCAACGGTAACGGCCAGCAAGAGCCGGGCAACCGCGGCAATGTCGAGCAGGAGCTGAAAGACATCGATCAGCAATGGCTGCGCGCCGCGACCGTCCACGATACCGATTATCTCAAGCAACTGTTTGCTGCCGGCATGTTCGAAGTTCAAAAGGGCGGCCTGACCGTTACTGGAGAACAAATGCAGCAATACCTCGCAGTACCCGGCCGCCACATTCAAATCGATATTGACCAGGTCGCAGTGCGCGGACTCTATGGAGACACGGCAATCCTTACCGATCGCACCACGCAAGAAGGCGTCACCGCCGATGGCCGCAAGATAACCGGTTTATACACGGTGATGCGCATTCTGAGAAAGATGGATGGCAAGTGGCGCGGCGTCGGTGCGGCGATGGTTCCGTTGAAGGCGTCCACCTCGGCCACGCGGGCCAGCGATGTCGCGAACGTCGAACCCGCCAAGACTGCGACGGGCAGCGTCGAACAGGAGTTGATCGACCTCGACCACAAGTGGGTGGATGCCGCCACCGCAGGGGATACAAAGTTTTTGAATGCGCTGTTTGGGGACCACATGTTTGAAGTGCAAGCCGATGGCCACATCGCCACCGGCGCCGAGATGCTCCAGGAAATTGCCACGCGGAAACCCGGTCAGATCGAAGGCTATTGCGATCAGATCCAAATTCGTGGCTTCTACGGTGATACGGCGATCCTCACCGACCGGCGGGTGCGCAAGGGAACCGCCGCCGATGGCCGGGATGTCAGCGGGCAGTGGCGGGTAACCCGCGTGTTGGTGAAGCAGGGCGGGAGTTGGCAGGCGGTCGCGGCCGCCATGACTCCCATCGAATAAAGCTACGTCAAGATAGGGAGTCTGTGCAGCAATAGGGGAATGTCAGGGTAAGGGCTCGGTGCTTGCAGCCTACCGGACCGAACATGTTTTCCGGACACGATAAGTTTATGTTAGTCTACTTTTCAATCAGAACAAGAGTGCTCCACCAAGTTTTGTATTGGTGCGTGAAGAAATCCAACAGGGAGTGAGGCTCGCTCATGCGAATCAAATTAGCAATCCTGGTCCTAGCTCTGGCAACTCTCGTCACCGGAGTAAAACTCTCCGCACAGAACGGTGGACAGATTATTCGCCTGGATCCGGCATTGGACGCTCTGGTTCCGCCGGGCGCTAAAGTGGAAAAACTTGCGGATGGATTTGGCTTCCTGGAAGGGCCGGTCTGGATACATACAACCGCGCCGGGCTATTTGATATTCAGCGACATTCCAGCCAATCAAATCAAGAAATGGACTCCCGATGGGAAGGTTTCCGTGTTCCTGGATAAGAGCGGCTTTGCGGGATCGGATCCAGGAGACGCGGGCTATCAACTCAATAATGGCAAAATCGTAGTCACATTATTCGGGTCCAACGGAATTACGATCGATCACCAGGGCCGGGTCACATTCTGCCAACACGGAGATCGCGGCGTGATACGAGTGGAAAAGGACGGCAAGCGGACCGTTTTGGCCGACCACTATGAAGGCAAGCGCCTCAATAGCCCGAACGATCTGGTCTACAAGTCCGACGGGTCGCTCTATTTTACCGATCCCCCTTATGGTCTTCGCAAGGCGGGCGATGATCCCAAGAAGGAGTTGCCATTCTCGGGCGTATATCGTTTGGCCAACGGGAAATTGCAATTGCTCAACAAGGAATTCAAAGCCCCCAATGGCATTGCTTTCTCACCCGACGAAAAGTATCTCTACGTGGATGACTCGAACACCAGGACCTATTGGCGCTACGAAGTGCAGCCCGACGGCAACATCGCCAACGGGAAACTTTTCTTCGATATGAACTCGAGCAAGGACGAAGGCGTGCCGGATGGAATGAGGATCGATACCAAGGGGAATATCTACGGCGTGGGTCCGGGCGGCGTTTGGGTGTTATCGCCGGAAGGAAAGCATCTCGGAACCATCAAGGCTCCCGAGGATCCTGCCAACCTGGCCTGGGGAGATGCCGACGGAAAAACTCTTTATCTCACGGCCCGCACCGGACTTTACCGTATTCGCACCAGCGCCACGGGCATTCGACCGTAAGCGTAAGTTTTGAACCGTACTGATCCGGGGCATATCACATGCCCCTAGAGGAGAATGGATGATGCGACGGATTCATTTTGGGGCGTTACTTTTCATCATGGCGATTGCTCCGCTTGCCTATGGTCAGGTGAAAAGCGGCACAACCGCCAGCGTCGAAGAAGAATTAAAAAAGCTGGACCACAAATGGCTGGACTCGGAAAGACTGGGCGACCTGGACTATTGCGAAAAAATTTTCGCCCCCAGTTATGTCCTGGTCTTTCCCAATGGAGAGATGTACACCAAGGACCAGTGGCTGGGAATCCTGAGAGGGCCCGACCGTCCCACTCTGTTAGTGCTTAATCCCCAGGACATCAAAGTGCATGTCTACGGAAACGTTGCGATATTGACCGATCACACCACGCTCAAAGGCCACGATAGCAAGGGCAACAGCATGGACGGCGAATTCAACGTTTTTCGCGTGGTCATCAAACAGAACGGTGAGTGGCGAGCTACCGGCGTGGTGATGAACGCGATCGCCGCAAAGAAGTAGCTTTCTCTGAATTGCTCACAGCAAGGCAAGCTCGGAACCTGGAGGATCGTGATGAAACGCACTTATGGATTGGCAATCACTGTTGTTCTAATCATCGCTTCGGGAGCGCTCGCGCTGGGTCAGGCGCCTAAGAAATTGAGCGGAGAGGACGTAGCGAAGACAGCCGAAGTTCTGGACCACGTTTGGCTGGACGCTGCTCACAACCGCGACGCAGGCACGATGGACTGGCTGTTCGCCGATGATTTTGTGGAGATTCATCCTGGCGGGTTTATCGTCAATAAGCAGGAGCAGATCGATCAGATCAAGGACCCCGGCCGCGAAAATCTGGAGCTCCATCCTGACGAGATCCAGGTGCGATACACCTCGCCGGACGTTGCGGTGCTAACCGACACAACCACGATTCGTGGGCTCAGTGGCGGCGTAACTTACAACGGAAAGTACCGCGTGATCCGGGTCTTCGTGAAACAGAATGGGCGGTGGCGCGCCGCTGGCGCTGGTATCGCCCCCATCGCAGCCCAACAGTAGGATGTCTCCACATAGGGCAAGATGAATTGGCGACAGATTTGGAAAACGACACAAAAATTCCAAGTGTTCTAACACGCCGCGAGCTGTTGTCCGGTCTTGCAGCGGCCGCGGCAGTCTCCGCGGTGCGCCTCGAAGCCAGTCCGGCGGCTCCAGACTCCCAAGCTCAACCCCAAGGTCAAGACGATCAGCAGCCCTACGACTTGATCATTCAGGGCGGTCGGGTGCTCGATCCCGCTCAAAATATCGATGCACAGCTAGACGTAGCGGTTCGAGCGGGGAAGATTGCGCGTGTGGCCGCAAACATTCCGGCGGCCCGTGGCCGGCAGGTTCTGATCGCCAAGGACAAGATTGTGGCCCCGGGCCTGATTGACCTGCACACCCACGTCTTCCCCTATGTGTGTCCGTATGGCGTTGAGCCAGACCCTTTTTGCGTGAAGCGCGGAGTGACCACGGTCATCGACGCTGGCTCAGCCGGCGCCTTTGGGTTTCCCGCGTTCCGGCGGTATATCGAGACTGCCGGGGCGAATACTCGAATTTTTGCGCTCTTAAACCTTTCCGCAATGGGGAACGTGTCGGGGCCGATTCCGAACATGGGAGAGCTGTCGGAATTGCGCTTCGTGGACCCCAAGGTGGCTCTTCAAGTTGCCGAAAGGAATCGAGATTTAATCGTCGGGTTCAAGGTCCGTTGTTCGGAGTCCGTTACCGGGCCAAACGACATCGAGGCGATGAAGCGGGTCAGATCCGCCGCAGATGAAGCTCATTTGCCGGTGATGATGCATATCGGCGGCTCCTATTCTCCACTTCCGGATTTGCTAGCGTTTTTGAAGAAGGGCGACGTGCTGACTCACCCGTACAACGGACGCGCTCACGGCACGCTGCAAGCCAATGGGAAATTATTGCCGGAGGTTGCCGAGGCCCGTCAGCGGGGTGTTCTGTTCGATGTCGGGCACGGCGGCGGTAATTTTTCCTTTGAGGTGGCGGCCAAGTGTCTGGATCAGGGATTTGTTCCGGACACGATTTCCAGCGATCTCACCAACATAAACGTTCACGGCCCGGTCTACGATCTCCTCACAACCCTGTCGAAGTTTCTCGCGCTGGGGATGAGCGTGAAAAATGTAATCGCGTGCGTAACCGCTAACGCGCGGCAGGTATTCGATACCAGGCTCGACATCGGCACTCTCAAGTCCGGTTCCGAGGCCGACGTCAGCATTGTCGAACTTCGCGATGGAGACTTTGCCTTCCAGGACTCCGATGGAAAATCTCGAAACGGACGCCAACGCTTGGCGCCTGTCGCAACGGTGCGCGGCGGGAAGCTTCTGTACCCGGAGTATCCCGCATAGCTGACAATCGAAAGTGAAAGTACAGCCCAAGAGGCCCCCCTTCCTTACCTTTCGTAAACAGATGTCCCGCTAATTTAAAAATGCGATCCAGCCGATCCTTGACGGCAGCGAGCGCTTTCAGTACGGTTAAGAATTCGATTGAGGGGGACATGAAAGTTTTGTTCGTGGCATCCGAGGGCTTGCCGTTTTCCAAAACCGGAGGCCTGGCGGACGTAGTGGAGGCGCTGCCGAAGTCTCTGGTTGCGCAGGGACACGAAGTTGCCGTCCTGCTGCCTGCTTACCGCGGTACCCGCTCGGTTGCGGTTACCGTTCCCAAACTGATGATTGCGCTGGGCGATTTGCAGCGTTTTCCCGCGATCCTGGATGGAGGCATCCTGCACGGGGTGCATTATTATTTTGTGGACGATCCCGAATATTTCAATCGAGACCAGCTTTACGGCGTGGCAGGCGAGGATTATCCGGATAACGCCGAGCGCTTTGCGGAATTTTGCCACGCGGCCATCGAGTTTGCAAAGCAGGTGTGGATGCCCGACATCATCCACTGCCACGATTGGCAAACAGCCCTGGTCCCGGTGTTGCTGCGAACGCAATACGCGCAAGATGTGAAGCTTCAGTCTCTGACCACCGTCTTCACCGTTCATAACATGGGTTACCAGGGACTATTCCCCCGGGAATCCATGCAGAAGATAGGTTTGCCCGAGAGTCTTTTCCGGATGGATGCCCTGGAATTCTACGGGCGCGTCAATTTCCTGAAAGGCGCGCTGGTCTTCTCCGATTATCTGACGACGGTCAGCCCCAAGTACGCGGAAGAAATCCAGACACCCGGCTATGGTGGCGGACTTGACGGCGTGGTGAAAGGCCGCTCGGATCGCCTCGCCGGAATCTTAAATGGCGTGGACTATTCGGTGTGGAGTCCGGAAATCGACAAACTCATTGCCGCGCACTACTCGCCCAAGGATCTTTCGGGCAAGCTGGCCTGCAAGAAAAATCTTCTCGAGGTTTTCGGCTTTGCACCGGAAGCAGTCAGCCGGCCGCTGATCGGCATCGTTTCGCGATTCGCCGGTCAGAAGGGATTCGATCTGATCGTCGAAGCAGCCCCGGAATTGCTCGCTGAAGATCTCTCGATCGTTGTGCTGGGAGAGGGCGAGCCGAAATATGAAAAACAGTTCCGCGAGTTGGTCGCGCTTTATCCCGGAAAGATCGGCGTGAAGGTGGCGTACGATAATGCGCTCGCGCACAAGATTGAAGCGGGGGCGGACATATTCTTGATGCCCTCGCGGTACGAGCCCTGCGGCTTAAATCAGATTTACGCCCTGAAGTACGGCACCCTGCCGGTAGTGCGAGCGACAGGCGGCCTGGACGACACGGTGGAAACCTACGATTCTAAAAGGAGACGCGGCACTGGATTCAAGTTTCAAGCATATGAGGAAGCCGCGATGCTCGGCGCGATTCGCCAGGCTTTGGATGTTTTTCGAAACTATCCGGCGGTCTGGCGCCGCGTTCAGAGTAATGCCATGAGTAAAGATTTTTCTTGGCGCACTTCCGCGATAGAATATACAAGGCTTTACCAGGTGGCGTGGAAATTAAGGAACCAAAAGGCCGTAGTCACATCTAATTAAGCTGGGCAGTCCAGGCGCGTGGCCCGGCACCCCTCAATAGGAAAGGTCTCTTATGGCGGATAATGTGAACAGTGTCACCGATAGCACGTTTCAAGCGGAAGTCATCGACGCAAGCAATGCGCAGCCAGTGATGGTTGATTTCTGGGCGGAGTGGTGCAGGCCGTGCCACATGCTGGCGCCCACGGTAGCCGAGATTGCCACAACCTACGCGGGCAAGCTCAAAGTTGTGAAATTGAATGTCGACGAGAATACAAATGCCGCGGGAAAATTCAACATCCGCGGTATTCCCACTCTGCTCATCTTCAAGGGCGGCCAAGTTGCCGAGCAAGTGGTCGGCGCGGTGCCTCGCGACCAGATCGAAAAAGCCGTCCAGCGCCACCTCGCCTGATCACTTCATGCCAAGTAGGAATCGCGCCGGGAGCGTCTCGCCGCCCCGGCGCAGTCGCCATTGTGCGGATAGTTGTCGTAGCATAGACTCCGGTCGAACCTTAGATAATCACAACGTCTTATCCCAAACCCGCTTCCCATTGCGGGCCCGTGATCTATCCCCCATCACAATTGTTTTCTCAACGTGCGGCAAAGGGAATTGCCGGTTTACAATGCTGCGGCCATGACTTTGTCCAGGACGCCCCGCTTGCTGCTCGCACTCGCCTCCGGCGTCGCGCTGGCCCTGGCCTATCCTCTCTTCGATATCCCTGTCCTGGGATGGATTGCCCCGGCCATGCTGATGGTCGCGGTTTTGAACGCACGCCCCTGGTTTGCGCTGCTGCTGGGATGCGTGCAAGGGGCGGCGTTTTACTCGCTCAGCGTTCCCTGGTTTTATACCGTGATGCGCCAATATGGGCCGCTTTCGGTGATCGAAGCGGGAGCCGTGTTCGCGCTGCTGGTGTTCGCTGCAGCGATGTTTCACGCGGCGTTTGCACTGGGAGTCTCATGGCTGGGCCGTTTTGGCGTGGCGCGGGCCTGCCTGGGCGCGCCTTTGCTGTGGGTGTCGATGGAATTTGCCATGATGCACCTGCCGCACATCGGGTTCCCGTGGAACCTGCTCGGGTACGTGGCGGCGGGAAATCTTGCGCTTGTGCAGGTGACGGCGATCACCGGGATTTTCGGTCTTTCCTTTTTGGTCGCTTCCTACAACGGACTGGCGGCCTGGGTGGTCCTGCAAATTTCACAACGCAAGCGGGCATGCTTAAAGGTCTGGGTCGGCGCGACCCTGGCGTTGATCGTGATTGGATTTGCGGGCCCGCGGTTTGTCCCATCCGCGCCAGCCGATCACATCGCTCATTTGGTGCAGACGAATTTTCCAGTGTCCACGAACTATCCCTCCAACTGGATGCAGTCGCACGCCACGGAAATGGACCAGCTCGAGCAGATCAGCATTGGCGCGGCGCAAAAAGTTCCAGGGTTAGTTGTCTGGCCGGAAGTTCCGGCGCCGTTTTCATTGCAGGACGCGCAATTTCAGGCGCGCGCCACGCGGATCGCGCGCGGCGCGGGCAACGGTTTCCTGCTCGGCGTAGTGGATTGGAAGCCGCTGGCGCGCGGCGGGATTGGCGCGAGCAACAGCGCCGCGCTGCTTGGCTCCGGCGGGGAATTGGATTTCATGTACGACAAAATTCATCTGGTGCCGTTCAGCGAATATGTGCCGTGGAGAAATTGGCTCACGTTTGCCAGCGGCCTGACGGGCCTTATCGGCGATTTTCAGCAGGGTTCCCAATATAGAGTGGGCCGGATTTCAGGCGGACCATTCAGTGTCTATATCTGTTATGAAGCCATATTCCCGAACGAGGTCCGCCGATTCACAATGGCGGGTGCGGCGGTGTTTGTGAATATCTCGGACGATGGCTGGTTCGGCGGGTCGGGCGCTCCCGAGCAGCACCTGGTGATGGCTCGCGTCCGGGCGGTAGAAAATCGCCGCTGGCTGCTGCGCGACACCAATAATGGAATCACCGTTTCGGTGGACCCCTACGGACGCATCGTCGCTCGCCTGCCGGCGGACGTTCGCGGTGAGCTGGAAGCGCCCTATGGTTTTCGCACCGACCTCACGCCCTATGCCCGCTGGGGCGATTGGCTTGCGTGGTTGTGCGCGATCGCCGCACTCATGTTACTGTTGTTTGGAGCGCGCGAAGCGCTCACGCAACGTGCTCGGGCTACACACCCCAAAAATTGACAGGACACACATGGACATCGAGGATCTGCAACGCCGCCAGGACGAACTTCAGAAGCGAATCGAGCTTGTGCGGAGTTATCTTTGACGTTGCGCGCAGCCGCGAAATCATCGCCTCGCTGGAAATAAAAACCGCACAGCCGGATTTCTGGCAGGACCAGGAGCAAGCGCAGCGGATTCTGCAACAGCGCAAGGTCGCCGAAGGAGTCGTCGCTTCCGATGAGAAGCTGGCTCGCACCCTCAGCGACATCGAAACGTATTTTAATCTCGCCAAGGAAGAAACCAACATGGCGCAGCGCGAGTCGCTGCTTCAGGATATCGAGCGCGAAATAGACGCTGCCGACACCTACGTTTCCGAACTCGAAACACTGACGCTGCTCTCGGGCGAAAACGACCGCCTCAACGCCATCATGACCATCAAACCCGGCGCCGGCGGCATGGAATCGCAGGACTGGGCCGAGATGCTGCTGCGAATGTATCTGCGCTGGGCGGAGCGCAAGGGGTTTCGCGCCACCGTAATGGATCTCACGCCCGGCGAAGGCGCGGGGCTTAAATCCGCGACGCTTCGCATCGAAGGCGAAAATGCCTATGGATTTCTCTCCACCGAGACGGGCGTTCACCGCCTGATTCGGATTTCTCCATTTGACCAGGCCGCTCGCCGGCATACCTCATTCGCTTCGGTGTTCGTCATCCCGGAGGTGGATGATCGCATCGAAATTGTCGTAAAGCCCGAGGAGTTGCGCATCGACACCTTTCGAGCCGGCGGCGCGGGCGGCCAGAATGTGAACAAGGTGGAAACCGCCGTCCGCCTGACGCACTTGCCCAGCGGCATTGTCGTGCAATGCCAGAATGAACGCAGCCAGCATAAAAATCGCGAACTGGCCATGAAAGTCCTGCGGTCACGCCTCTACGAGCTGGAAATAGAGAAGCGCCAGGCGGAAACGCGGAAGCTGGATGAAACCAAGCGGGACATCAGTTTTGGCAGCCAAATCAGGACTTACACGCTGCAGCCGTACCGGCTCATAAAAGACCACAG
>JBGOVX010000145.1:0-9594 GCA_041478355.1 Terriglobia bacterium
CTGGTCCAGAAGAGCGAAAATGAAATGCTGAAGACAAAAAACTTCGGCCGCAAATCGCTCAATGAAATCAAGGAAATCCTGGTCAAGATGGGCCTGAGCCTGGGAATGAAGTTCGATGAACACGGCCGTATTATCTGGCCGCCGCTCCCTAGCCAGACCGCACCGCCAACGCCGGAGGAAACCGCGGGCCTGTAAGCGCGCGAAGAACCCACTCATGAGACATCGCAACTACGGTTCGAAACTCGGGCGTCAGCCCGCCCATCGCCGCGCCACGCTGCGCAACCTGGTGACCAACGTCATCGAGCGCGAGCGCATTACCACCACCCTCACTCGAGCCAAGGCCGCCAAGCCGCTGGTCGAGCAGATGATTACGCTCGGCAAGCGCGACACACTTCATGCCCGCCGTCAGGCGGCTGCCTACCTGATGACTCCCGGGGCGACCAAAAAGCTGTTTGCCGATATCGCTCCGCGGTATTCGGATCGCGCCGGCGGCTACACCAGGATCATCCAAGTCGGATTTCGAATAGGCGATGGGGCAAACCTGGCCATCCTCGAGTTGCTCGGCTCCAAGCTCAAGAAAAAGGAAAAGAAGGACAAGACTGCAAAGCCAGAGCCGGTCGAGGAAGAAAAGAAGGAAGAAAAAGCGGGCGCGTAACAAATTCGATAAATTCAGACAGGCAGGCCCGTCCCGTTAACTCGGGGCGGGCCTTTTTATTGTGTGCTAGTCCATGAATGCTAATCTGGACTCGTGACCGTCGAGGGCCGCGAGGCGTTTCGAGGGGGGCGCGCAAACAGCCGGACCCACAGGCACAAAACGATTTGGGCAACCGCCGCACCGGTTGTGTCGAGCAACGAGTCCCAGGGAGAAGCCGTGCGGCTGGCCACAAACGACTGGTGATATTCATCCAGCGCGGAGTATCCCGCCGCAATTACCAGTGCCCAGATTGCCCAGCGGAGTTGCCATCGTTGATTTTTCCCGCGTAGTGCGCGCATCAGAAGAAGACTGAACACGAAGTATTCGGTAACATGCGCGGCTTTGCGGACATAAAAATGTAATTGTTCAAGTGTTTCGACGCTGGCATTTGGAAATAGCCAATGCAGCGCCGGAAGAATGAAACGGGACGTCTGAGTGGAGGAGAATGCATCGGTGGACGCCCAGGAAATCAGCGCGGCCCACGCAATGGCCGGCAGCCATGGGAGCAGGCGCCGCGTAAATGCCTGGTACCAGCGCGCCACTACTCTACCTGGTAGTTTGGCGCTTCACGCGTGATGATGACGTCGTGAACGTGGCTTTCGCGCAGCCCTGCTACCGTGATGCGAACGAACCGGGAGCGCTCCTGCAATTCAGCAAGTGTGGACACCCCGCAGTATCCCATGCCGCTCTTGAGGCCCCCCACCAATTGGTCCACTAGAGCACTGAGTGATCCCTTGTAGGGCACGCGGCCTTCGACGCCCTCGGGCACCGACTTTCCGCGTTGGGCGCCCTCTTGCGCGTAACGATCCGCGGAACCCGCCTGCATCGCGCCGAGTGAACCCATTCCCCGGTAAGACTTGAATGTGCGCCCCTGATAGAGAATGGTTTCGCCCGGGGACTCTTCGGTTCCTGCAAACAGCCCTCCGAGCATGGTAACCGCTGCGCCTGCTGCAATCGCTTTGCTGATGTCGCCGGAATATTTGATGCCGCCGTCACCGATCACCGGAACTCCTGTGCCCTGGGCTGCGCGCGCGGCTTCCAGAATGGCCGTAATTTGCGGCACACCTGCTCCGGTCACCACCCGCGTCGTGCAGATCGAGCCGGGGCCGATGCCCACCTTGACTCCATCGACGCCCAGCGCGATCAGGTCGCGCGCGCCTTCATAGGTTCCCACATTTCCGGCGATGAGTTGTATCTCCGGGAGGCGGTGCTTTACCGCGCGGATGGCGTCCATCACGCGCGCCGAATGTCCGTGGGCTGTATCAATGGCCAGCACGTCGACCTTGGACCGGCCCAAATCCACGGCGCGCTCCAGGTAATCTCCTGTCGCCCCGATGGCTGCGCCCACGAGCAAGCGTCCCTGGTCGTCTTTTGCAGCGTCCGGAAACTCCAATTTCTTCTGGATGTCCTTGACCGTGATCAGGCCTTTGAGGCGGAACTCAGCGTCCACGACCAGCAGTTTTTCGATTCGATGCCGTTGCAGAATGCGCTCGGCTTCTTCGAGCGTGGTGCCCACCGGCACCGTAATCAGGTTATCCTTGGTCATCACTTCGCTGACCGGCTGATTCAGATTTTTCTCAAAGCGAAGGTCGCGGTTGGTCAGGATGCCCACCAGGCGCGGGCCGCGCGTCACCGGAAGCCCCGAAACGCGATACTTGGTCATGATTTCCATCGCGTCGCGAACCGAAAGATCGGGCGAAATCGTCACCGGATCGACGATCATCCCGCTTTCCGAACGCTTTACCCGGTCCACTTCTTCGGACTGGCGTTCGATGGACATGCTGCGGTGAACGAACCCCAATCCGCCCTGCAGCGCCATGGCAATAGCCAGGCGCGACTCGGTAACGGTATCCATTGCCGCCGACACCAGCGGGATGTTCAGGGGAATTTTTCGTGTGAGTTTTGTCTGCGTGTTTACTTCGGTTGGCAGGACAGATGATTTCCCAGGCAGCAGCAGCACATCATCAAACGTCAGACCCTCCAGGATCGGTCCTTCCATTCCTATCTCCTCGGGACGCTGAAAAAATAGCCCCTGAAAACAACGCAGCCCAGCGGAAGGCCGCTGGGCAAGATCGGTGTGGTTCTAAGAAAGCGGACTATCATCGGTGAGAAATCATTCTATGCGCGCTGCCCGGTTAAATCAAGCGCGCCAAAGTCACACCAAATGGCTCGACACGACGCGCCATTCACCCACACGCAACGAGCCCATTACCCGCCAACTCCGCCATGTCGTAGAATGATTGGCGGATGAAAACGTTTAAACCTCACCCATTGCTCCGCAATCCGCACGCACAGACGTTCGCATCTGCGCTTTGGCTACGGCGATTTCCGCGCTTGCCGGCAAGCACGCCCAGAGAGTTTGAAACCGAACCCGGTACGCGAATTCGCGGCGAATGCCACTGGCAACCGGCGCCTGCTGAGCGGCCCACCCTGGTGCTGGTTCACGGTCTGGAGGGATCGAGCGACTCAGGATACATGCTCGGGCTTGCCGAACGCGCTTTTCGAGCCGGGTGGAATGCGGTGCGATTGAATCAGCGCAACTGCGGAGGCACCGAATCCCTCACGCCGACGCTTTACAATTCCGGACTTTCCGGTGATTACCGCGCCGTTCTATTCGAGCTCATCGAGCGGGATTCGCTTCCTGAAGTTTTCTTTGCGGGTTATTCGATGGGCGGCAACCTGGTGCTGAAGATGGCGGGCGAACTGGGAAGCGCTTCGCCGCGCCAATTGCGCGGCATCGCCGCGGTGTGTCCCTCGGCTGATCTCGCGGCGTGCGCCGACGCCGTTGCGCTGCCGCACAATTTCGTATATCAGAGGCGATTCGTGGACAGCTTGAAGCAGCGCATGCGCGTTAAAGCAAAACTTTTCCCCGGGAAATTCGATCTCAGCCGAATGGCGCGCGTGCGCACGCTGCGCGAGTTTGACGACGTGATCACCGCGACGTACTGCGGTTTTCGCGATGCCTCCGACTATTACGCGCGGTCAAGTGCGCTGCGCGTTGCCGGCGAAGTTAGGGTTCCCACTGTTGTGCTTACCGCGCAGGACGATCCTTTCGTTCCTTTCGCCAGTTTCGCTGATCCAGCTCTGAGGAAAAACGCCAATATCACACTGATAGCCCCAGAACATGGTGGACATTGCGCGTTTATTTCAGCCCATACAGGTGAAGAACGCTTCTGGGCCGAAGCGCGGATTATGGAGTTTTGCACGAGTCGGGAATCGCGAGTCCCGAGTCACTCGCGTCCTGGACAGCGCATCATCGGAACTCAGGTCTAGTGGCGCGAAGATCGATTCTTATTGGCGAAGTATCTCACTTCTACTGTTTACTCCAGTGAGATGTGCGTGTCGCTCGAGATGTGAGCGTCCAACATGCTGCCGCATACTCCGAGCCGCTTCCGCGGATCTTCACAAATGGTTCAGACCTTCGGTTAGCTCGATGTACGTTCCCCAGGGATCGGTGATGTAGGCGAGTGAGATGCCCAGTTCAGGTCTCTTGGTGAAGGGGACGTTGAGTGTCACTCCGCCGGCTTCCAACTTTTTGCAAAATGCCTCGAGATCCTTGATCTCAAAACCGATGTGGTCCAATCCTCGCCCTTTGGTTGCCACCGTGGGGGTCGGGGATTTTGCAAACAGCACGGTCACTCCAGGAATAGCATCAGCTTCGTATTGATTTCGTTTCCACGGTTTGGCGCCAAACATCTTGGCATACCATGCCTGCATTTCCGGTACCGGACTTACGCCTTCAGGACCGGCATCAGCCACCCACAAATGCACGTGGTCAAATACGATCGGTCCCGCGACCGATGTGTCTTCCAAAATCTCGATTCGGACCAGATCATCGGGGGTCGTGAGATAGCACTGTCCCGTCCGGGTGCCTGGCTCTATCTTCAACCCCGAGGCCTTCCATTTCGCCATCGAGTCCTGGATGTTCGTCACCTTGAATCCTATATGATTCACCACTGATCCAACGCTGCCGCCGGATGGCTCGCCTTTCCTCATAAGAATCAGCACACCAGGGAATTTCATGACTTCGTTTGCCCCCAGCTTGCCAGGTGAGCCTCCCATCGCCGCCCAAAAATTCTTGGCGGCATCCAAATCCTGCACCACCAAATGCACGTGGCCCATCGCAACTCCGGTCTCATTCGGTGCAGCCAGTTGTGCGCGTGCCGAGCCTGCCGGCAATAGTGCCGCAAGACTGAGAATCAAGATGAGTTTTTTCATTACTCACTCCTTGTCGTTCCAAGTTGGTGAACCGGACATTGTTCTTGGATGCCGAGCATGCCATTGTTCCCTGCCGGGAAGCAAGGGGTCGTATCGGCCGGTCAAAATGCGCGCGATCCCTGCCTGCACGAACTGCGGTTGTTAGGTATAATCCATGCGTCGCGATTCAACTGAGGAGGAGAAATGGCCGAGCCAACCTACGAAGAACTAAAGGCACGTTTGGAGGAAATGGAAAAGAAGGGGGCGGGGCGCCGGTCCGGGGAGCTGGAATTCAAAGTGGGGGGAAAGGGCGGCGTAAGCGTATATGGGCTTGGCCGTTTCCCCGTCACACTGTACTACGAGCAGTGGATTCGACTTCTGGATACAGCTGAAAAGTTGCGGGTATTCCTCGAAGAGAGCAAGACCGGCGGCAAGCTAAAACTCAAGGAGAAGTAAATTCCCGCAAGGAAAATATTTCGAAGCGAACCCTGTCAATTGTCGGGATGGCCCCACCGCATGGAATTGAGTCTGTCATTGTTGATGGACGCGCGAAGGGTCCAGCTTACCGTAAGAGTGATTGGCCTTGGGCGCTGATTGCGGTAAAATTAGTTCGCAAGAAAATGTGAATCTGCCGTAAAGGGGAATTAGTGGCATTTCCGTTCGGACCGGCGCGAAGGCTTGTCGCCAGGCGTGGACATGACCTAAGGTCAGCATAATCAATACGGCACTAGCCGCTGGCGTGCCGGGTAGAGAATTGCCACACAGACTAGGAAGCCCCACTGGCACGGAGCAAATGTGGACTGTATTCGGGTTAAGACAGAGGGGGATCGCCTCAATTTAAGTCATGATCTGAATTTTAGGCGTAACGCCAGCAGGTCGCCCCGCGTCTAAATGGCGTACGGAATTCCGTTTGAATAATCAGCACGTGAATTCGAATAGGTGATGGGATAAATATGCGTAGCAATCGTACTCCGTGCTTCGCTGCACGGATTAGAAATAAAATGGGGACGGTTATTCCAGCCGGGTTTCTGGCTCTGTGTGTACTGTGGTCTGGTTGCTCAAAAGAACAGGCCGCGCCGCCGCCCCGGCCAGCGGTTCCTGTGCTTGTCGGGACGGTCAAGCAAAAGTCGATGCCTGTCGAAGTGATCGCGGTCGGCAATGTTGAAGCCTATTCAACGGTCTCGATCAAGGCGCAAGTCTCCGGTCAGCTTCTCGATGTTCACTTCAAGGAAGGTGACTTCGTCCGCAAGGGGCAGTTGCTGCTCACCCTGGACCCGCGTCCTTATGAGGCCGCGCTCGCCCAGACGAAGGCCGCCGTGGCTCGCGACAAAGCCCTCGCCGCGAACAACCGCCTCCAGGCGCAGCGCTACTCGAAGCTTCTGGAAGAGGGCATCATGCCGGCCTCGCAAGTCGAAGGTTTAACCAGCGCAGCCGATGCGTCCGATGCCGTGGTGCATTCCGACGAAGCCGCCGTCAAGACGGCCGAGCTGAACCTGGAATACAGCACGATTTATTCGCCACTGGATGGACGAACCGGCGCCCTAATGTTGAAGCCGGGCAATCTGGTGAAGGTTGCGGACGTGCCGATCGTGGTCATTAATCAGGTCAACCCGATTTTTGTGAACTTCGCCGTCCCCCAACAGTTTTGGCCAGACATCAAGAAATACATGGCCCAGACAACATTGCACGTCAAGGCCACGGTCCCAAGAGATTTGGGTCCTGATGAAGACGGAGCTGTGTCATTTGTGGACAACGCGGTGGACCCAACAACAGGAACAATCCATTTGAGAGCGACATTCACGAACTCGCAGAATCGCCTCTGGCCCGGACTCTTCGTCAATATCGTGCTTACCCTCTCCGAGCAGCGCGACGCCACTGTCGTTCCCGCGCAAGCGGTTGTACAGGGAGAGAGTGGCCCGTTCGTGTACGTCGTAAAATCGGATAAAAGAGTAGAACCAAGAATGATCGTGCCGGTCCGCACCATCGATGGAGAGACCGTTATTGAGAAGGGCCTCCAATCCGGCGAGATGATTGTCACAGATGGTCAGACCAGGCTGGAGCCGAACGCGCGAGTCGAAATCAAAACCAGCAGCGGTGCCGCAACCGCGGATCCACCGGGGAATCGTAACTAGCGGGCCTACGGAGCCGGAGTGGCAGCACGAGATTGTTTGTAGGTCAAACCCTCAGCTCCTGGCCTGCTGGATAGCGAGTTACCCACAAAGACTCTATTGGCCGTCGGAAGTTTTGAGCACGTTGGTCAGAGGATTATTCGATGAGCATCCCCGAACATTTTATCAGGCGACCCATAGCGACCACCTTGGTAATGATTGCAATCCTGGTGTTTGGGATCGTGGCCTATCGGTCTTTGCCAGTTAGCGATCTGCCGACCATCGACGCTCCGACGATTAATGTGCAGGCCGTCCTGCCTGGGGCAAACGCAGACACCATGGCCGCTGCGGTGGCGTTGCCGCTCGAGAAGCGATTCTCCACTATCGCCGGTGTCGAATCCATGTCCTCCAATAACGTGCTTGGCAGGACATCCATTACGCTGCAGTTCGACTTGGACCGCAACATTGACGGCGCCGCGCAGGACGTTCAGGCCGCGATTACCCAAGCTGGGCGGCAGTTGCCGGTGAACATGCCGTCGCCACCCTTCTTTTTTAAGGTCAACCCGGCCGACCAGCCGGTCCTCTACCTCGCCCTGACTTCAACCACTTTACCCTTATCGAAGGTTGACTATTACGCCGAAAATCTTGTGGCGCAGAGCCTTTCGACAGTGGACGGCGTGGCTCAGGTCGGGATATACGGCCAGTCCAAGTTTGCCGTGCGCGCCCAAATGGACCCGCACGCCATGGCTATCAGGCAAATCGGCATTGATGAAGTGCGGCAAGCGCTCAGTGATGGAAATGTGAACTTGCCCACAGGCGCGCTCTGGGGGCGTCAGCGAACCGCAACCGTGCAGGCCACCGGGCAGCTATTTAACGCCGCCGACTATGAAAAGCTGATCGTGGCCTACCGCAACGGGTCTCCAGTGCGGCTGGCAGAGATTGGCCACGTTCTCGACGATGTCGAGAATCAGAGAAGCCTGACCTGGTACAACAAAGATCGAGCGATTCTGCTGGTCATCTTTCGCCAGCCCGGTGTGAACACGGTGGCAGTGGTGGACAACGTGAAGGCGCTGATACCCAACCTCCAAGCACAACTCCCGCCTGCCATCACGATGTACACATTGGGAGATCGCACCATCACGATTCGCAGGTCCATGGATGACGTGAAATTCACTTTGGAGCTGTCCCTTTTCATGGTGGTCATGGTCATTTTCTTATTTCTGCGCAATCTGTCGGCCACCACGATTCCGAGCCTGGCATTGCCATTCGCCCTGGTAGGCACGTTTGCGGTGATGTACTTGGGCCACTATTCACTCGACAACATTTCGATGATGGCCTTGACGCTTTCGGTCGGATTCGTCGTGGATGATGCGATTGTGATGCTGGAAAATATCGTACGTCACATGGAAATGGGAGAGGGCGCATTTGACGCGGCAATCAAAGGGTCCGAGGAGATCGGTTTTACGATTCTTTCGATGACGTTGTCCCTGACCGCGGTTTTTATCCCCGTATTGTTCATGGGCGGTATTTTGGGGCGTCTATTGCACGAGTTTGCGGTGACCATCATGTCGGCCATTGTGGTGTCGGGTTTTGTTTCCCTGACGCTTACGCCGATGCTCTGCAGTCGTTTCTTGAAACCCCCTCATGAACAGAAACACGGCCGCATCATTAAATTCTTCGAGGGAATTCAGAACGGGCTTACGCACGTTTACGATCGCTGCCTGCAAGTCGTGCTCCGGCATAAAATGGCCACGCTCCTGGCCTCGGCTTTCTTACTGGTCGGTACCGCCTATCTCTACATCATCATCCCGAAAGGTTTCCTGCCGAGCGAAGATATCGACCAGTTCAATCTCACCACGGAAGCGGCTGAGGGCGTGTCGTTCGATACGATGGCCGAGCATCAGATGGAGATCAACCGGATATTGTTGAGCGACCCGAATGTCATGTATGTGATGTCCCAGGTCGGAGGCGGCAGGCAAACTTTGAATCAAGGGACCGCCACAGTCCGGCTCAAGCCGCGCTCGGAACGCCAGCAGGTAGAGCAAGTCATTCAGCAACTGCGCCCCAAACTCGCCGCCGTACCCGGTATGACGGTGTTTATGCGAAACGATCCCCCGATTCGGATCGGCGGAATGCAAAGTAAGGCCCTGTACCAATTCACACTACAAGGCGCGGATCTTAAAACCCTTTACCAGGCAGCCCAGGAATTCCAAATCAAGCTGCGCGCTCTTCCTGGCCTGGTGGACGTCACCAGCGACCTCCAGATCCGCAATCCCCAGGTGAACGTCCTGATCGACCGTGACAATGCTTCGGCTCTGGGCGTCACCGCCACCCAGGTGGAAGATGCGCTCTATTCCGCATACGGTCAGCGCCAAGTTTCGACCATTTATGCGCCGGACGACCAGTACCAAGTCATTCTGGAGCTCGAGCCGCAATTTCAGCGCGATGCCAACGCCATTGCTTTGCTTTATGTGCGATCGAAAACCGGCCAGCTTGTCCCGCTCAACGCTGTCGCGTCCCTTACCGATAGCTACGGCCCGCTGTCGGTGAACCATTTGGGCGAACTTCCTGCGACAACCATGTCCTTCAACTTGA
>JBGOVX010000076.1:0-15586 GCA_041478355.1 Terriglobia bacterium
ATCCAAAATATGCGCGACGCGTTGCAGCACCAGGTCGCCGTCCAGGTGGCCATAGAAATCGTTGACGAACTTAAAACGATCCAGGTCCATCAGGACCAACGAGAATCCCCGGTCGGCGCGCGTCGAGCGTTTCCATTCGCCAGACAGCGCCTCCATGAAGAACCGATGGGTTTTCAGCCCGGTGAGTCCGTCCGTGATGGCTTGCTCTTGCGCTTTCTGAAAGGTCAGAGCGTTGTGGAGCGCGCCTGAGATCAAGTCGGCCAGCGTGCCCAGGAACAAGATCTCTTCTTGTGAGAAGTCAGAGGATTGATCCGCCTCAACGTATAGCACGCCATGCAGTTGGTCCGCATACGCGATCGGCAAAGCGATGGCGGAGACCGACCCATCCAGCACTGGCTGGTGTGGATTGTCCGATGAATCCAAATAGTTCGCCACGACCATCTGCCCAACGCGCGCCACATGCCCCAGTATATTCTTATCCAATTGCAAGCGGGCTCCCAAGGCCCCCTTGCGGCGGCCGGCCTCGGCTTGGATTACAATTTCCTTGGTCGAATAATCGATCAAACCGATTCCAATGTGAGAATAGTCTGAGCCCTGTTCGAGATTTTCGGCGATCTTGGCGAGCATTTCGTCCGGATTGAGAGTCGCAATGACGTTACGCGAGATGTCATTGAGCAGCGTGATGCGGCGTGATTTTGACTGCTCATTCCGGAAGAGCCTAGCGTTTTCAAGCGCTATGACCACTTCGCTGGCCAGCACGCGCATCATTTCCATGTGACCGGCGTCAATAACGCGCTCCTGAGAGCTCTGCACCACCAATACCCCGATGGCTTTTTCATAGAGCATCAGAGGCACACCGCAAAAGCAGCCACCCTGCTGATACTGGAGTTCCAAGCCCATCTTGCGGATCTCTTCCGAGAGATTCTCACGGATCAGCAGCGGCTGGCGTGTGTGCATCAGATATTCAGTTACATGATGGTCTGTGACGGGTCTGGACCTTTTCGGGATGGTCACACCATCTCGAACTTCGACCTCGTAAAGAATCCGGCTGCGGACTGGATCGTGCAAGGCGATGAAGAATCGATTGAAATCGAACAGGCGCTTGATTTCGGACAACATGGTTTCAAACAGAGCTTCCGGATCGAGGGTGGAGTTCAGCGCGCGGCCAACTTCATTCAGCATATGAAGCTCTTCGGAGCGGCGCGCCGTTTGCTGAACCAAATAATTATTCTCGAAGGCCATGCCGATTTGATGGCCAAGCGCCAGCAGCAAGCGCAGTTCGGCTGCCGTAAACCGGCGGTTATCGGGCGTGCCCAGAACCAACACGCCAAACGCCCTCACTTTGGCGTGCAGGCTGATCCCCACGACCGTGCGTAGGCGCTGGCTCAGCGCCAACTGGCGGAATCGCTGGAATGCCTCTTCGTCATCCAATGCTGCCCAGGATGTATCACTGCCCAGGTCGCGGAACACAACCAGGCCCCCCAACCGCGACACCAGATCCATGAAATGGTCGTCCAGACCCTCATTCTGCGCAACTTTGCAGAAGTTTTCCGTTAGTCCAACGGCAACAACCGAGGCGGATTCTTCCGGATTGCCATGATGCAGGAACATCGCTCCGGCCGGCACACTCATGACACTCAACACCCGTTCGAGCGCCTGCGAAAGCATCTTTTCAATTTCCGCGCCGGCGAAACTGAACGTGGCCAGGTTTACATTCGAAAGCGCGAGCAAATTCTGCTCCACACAGCGCTTTTCTTCCTCATACAGTCCCATAATCATCAGCGCCGCAGAAAATAGTTGCGGGAGAATCTCCAAGATGCGCAACAATCCCGCTAGGCGGGGGCTGGCCAGTAGTTCACAAATTAGAATCGCGCTCCAGCTAAGAAATGAGACAGCCAGCAGCAAAGTGGCGAACGTTTCATGACGGCGGCTATCTTTGAAGAACGCCCAGGCAACACCGGCCAGCACCATGGCGACGCCCAATTGTGGGGAGACATTTACGTTGTGGAAGTAAAAAACGGCCGCCCAGACAGCGAACACCGCTCCCGCCGCGATTTGAGGGCCAACCCAGGGCTGTGCTTTTGTATACACACGCGCGGTGCTGAAAAATAGCAGCGCCGCCGCAGCCAGCAACCATTCGTTTACCGCCGGTTGCCACGGCGCGACGATCAGCCACGGTTCCAGCGCGGGACTCAAGTAGTGCAGCGCCAGCAGGCACCATCCGGCACTCCAGAGCATGAGGTAGTCATGGCGTCTCAAGCCATGCATGTAGGCGAAGAAACCCGCAGTCAATGCCGAGGCGGCCAGCAGGGTGATAGCGAAGATACTGTCAGAAGACATCAATTCATCAAGCGCGCCTACCGGATCAATCACACCTCTCGACAACTCGTGTCCAGTGCGGCCTGGCGAGCGCGGAAGCAGACGATGCAACGAGGCCATGCAAATAAATTTCCACCGCTAGCAGAGTGGCCACCAATCATCCGGCCTGGGCGCATTTCATTTCAGGAGCTATTGCCTCCTATCTTATGAGATTACTTGCACTTGTGAGACTATAGGTGACGCCTTTCCAGCCGGTCAACAGTACCAGCGTACTACCTGGTACGTGTGCTTTAGGACACACAGTTCTTCAGTAATAAATTCAATGACGCGTTGAGTCTTAATATGTTCGTCTTTGCCAAACAATCAGTTCTGACCCGTCCTTTCGCGCTCGATTTCCGCGTTACATTTCGCGATCTCATCATCGATACTCTTGATTTCTAGAACCAGACGGGTTTCGCCCGGATTTTTCTCATACCATTCGAACAATGGTTTTCTCCTGGCTCTCAACTCTTCCAATTTCGTCCTTTGCACCTTTGAATCCGTCGCCATCTGTTTTTCACCTGCAATTAGTATGCGCCCCTTTGCCTGTCAAACGCGGGCATGGCTACCGGCTGTTTCCTGGCCGGCATCCGATGCTCCCCGGCAGGACGCCGGCGCTACCAAAACCAACGCAAAGTCGCATTGGAGTTTCTTGGAAAATGAGCCACGTCCCAGCGACCACAGTCCCTCGCCTTCGGCTACCGGTTCGGCTAAGATGAATTGTTTTTCATCTACGGGAGAGACCGACAGGGCGTATGGCCATCACTTCGAATGTTTCAGGAACTGCTTCGGGCGGGGTTCGCGTGCGATTCGCGCCCTCACCGACGGGCTACTTACACGTCGGAGGCGCGCGCACGGCGCTATTCAATTGGCTATTTGCGCGCCACCAGGGAGGCACGATGATCCTGCGCGTCGAGGATACCGACGTCGAGCGGAACCGCCCGGAACTTGTCGAAGGCATTCTCGACGGGCTGCGATGGCTGGGCGTTGATTGGGATGAAGGCCCCTACTTCCAGTCCCAGCGCCTGGAAATGCACCGCGCCGCGGCGGAGAAGTTAGCGGCATCCGGCGCGGCCTACTACTGTTATTGTCCCCCGGAAAAATATGCGGGCGCCGACGCGGTGGAGGAAACCGAAGATGCCCGGAAGGAGCAGGGACCGCGCCGCGTCTCACGCTGCGCATGCCGCGACGCCAAACCCGCCTCCAGCGATCAAAAACCGGCGATTCGATTTCGCGTCCCGCCGGGTACAATGACCAAATTCGACGATGCGGTGTTTGGCCCCCGGGAAGTAGCCAATGAGGAGATCGAGGATTTCGTTCTTTTGCGTTCGCCCAAGGAAGGCCAGTCGCAGGGCGCGCCAACCTACCAACTGAGCGTCGTCGTGGATGACATCGACATGCGCATCACGCACGTGATTCGCGGCTCCGACCACATCTCCAACACGCCGAAGCAGGCGCTGCTGTATCGTGCCCTGGGCGCCGAGCCGCCCATCTTTGCCCATGTGCCGCTGATCCTGGGCCCGGACCGCACGCGGCTTTCGAAACGCCATGGCGCTACCAGCGTGGGTTCCTATCGCGAGGAAGGTTTTCTTCCCGAAGCCTTTCGAAATTTTCTTGCGCTGCTCGGGTGGTCGGCCGGCGGCGACACCGAATTTCTGCGCACGTCTGAAATCGTTTCTCGTTTTTCGCTCGATGGCGTAAGCCGCACCAATGGCGTGTTCGACCGCGCCAAACTCGAATGGTACAACACGCAGTATTTGCAGAAGCTTCCCGTCGACGACCTGCTGCCCGCCATACAGGCTGAACTGGAACGCACAAAACTATGGCAGCCGGAATGGGCGGGGGCCAAACGCGAGTGGTTCGCGAAAACCGTGGATCTGCTGCGCCCGCGCACGCGCCTGCTGCCGGATTTTTCGACCTGGGCCCGCGCGTTCTTCAGCGATTCTTTCGAGTACAACGCCCAGGCCCGCGAAAAGTTCTGGAAAGATGAGCGCCTGGGCGCAATGCTCGGCAAGCTGGCGGACGGTCTGGCGGCGCTGCCCGATTGGAATCACGATGCATGTGACCACGTGTTGCGGGAATTGGCGGCCGCTGAAGTGGTGAAGGCCGGATTGCTGATCAACGCGACGCGCGTCGCAATTGTAGGGCAGGCCGTGGCGCCGCCGCTGTTTGATACGATGCTGGTGATCGGGCAAGACCCCGTCGTAAGCCGGCTGCGCCGCGCCTCCGGAGTATTGGCCTCGCGCTGATCCTCAGCTACAAGGAAGCCATCCCGGTCAAGGAAAAGTCCCCGGGGTCTGAAGATTCGGGCTATAGGCTCTGTGTGTCAACTCGCCATCCAAAACGCCAGCGCTACTCACTCGATTTCTCGGCGCGCGATCTTCAATGCACCAGATCGGATGCAAAGACCAGTGTTACTCCTTGACGCTCGGCTTCGGGGAGCATTTCAGTGAGGACCTGCAAGGTTTGCGGGTGCGGGTGGCCGATTGCCAATGCCGACCCATTCTTCTTGGCATCGCGAATCGCCAGTGAAAACTGCTTTCGAATGGCGCCCGCCGACTGTTCGTCGTCCAGAAAAACATTGCGCGATGTGGTGGGAACTCCAGCTTCGTGCGCCGCGGTTTCAGCCACTGTGGCGGCGGTTGTCCGGCTGTCGATGAAGAAAAGATTGCGCTGGCGCAAAAAAGGCATCAGTTCATCCATCAAGTTGCGGTTGGAGGTGCCCAGAGAACCCTCGTGATTGTTCACCCCAGCCGCGTATGGCACCGTATCCAGCATCGCGGCGAACTCCTCCCCCACAACACTGGAATCCATGCCCGGATGCAGCTCGATCGGCTCGTCCGTTCCCCCGCCCGTCGAGGCGATGGGTAGATGGAGCATGACTTGATAGCCCCGCCGGTAGGCCTCTTCGGCAATCTCACTGGAATTAGACAAATGCGGAAGCACCGAAAGCGTCAGCGGATAGGATAGCTGAAATAGAGCGTCGCCCTGGTCGCGGTCGTGGCCGAGGTCATCGATCACGATGGCCAGGCGCGCGCGGCGTGGATCAGATTGTGACGCAGGGTGTGACGAGGATGTTGTGGAAACGGCGGCAAGGGGGGTAATGAGATGAATCGAGTGAGTGCGCCGTCCATCCAGCAGGAGGTCGAAGCGCTCCATGCCGGGCGCTCCCGCGCGAGCGACGCGCTGGAGATGATGAAACTTGGCAACGCGGGCCAGCTCTTTATCAATCGCGTCGTGCGCGGCCTGGTCCGGAACGCCTGCACGGGTAAGCGGCACGGTGATGTAAATATGGTCGGCAGCCAGGGCTTGAGCCTTGCCGGACTGGCGCGAGGCGTACTCAGGGCGCATTCCAACTTCGGCTCTGCTGCCGCCGGCATTGCGTGCCGCGACGATAAATTCCCGGGTCACGGCGCGAATTGCTGAATTTGTCTGGGGAAGTTTCCTCTTGCAGCCTGACGCGCAAAATAGCGCGGCTCCAAGCACAGCAAAAACTAGAACGTGGAGGCGGAAAGAAATGGGTAGGCGCCGTAAAAAGCCATGCGAGCCGCTCTTCACACTTCAGGCGGCCTTGCGGGCCTCGCCTCCCCTGAGAAGTTCGAGTGCCTTGTTGTAGACAGGATCGTCCGCGGTAGGCAACTGTCCGGGGCCCAGTGGCGCGGGCTCTTCGGTGTCCGTGCTGAGGGAGGGATCCAAGGGTTTCGGATGCACCTCCACGGTCGGGGTCACGCCCTCGTCTCCAATGGATTTGCCATCGGGAGCCGAATAGAACGCGACCGTGAGGATCACCGCTCCGCCGTCATCGAGCGGAATCAACTTCTGCTCGGACGCAGAGCCGAACGTGCGTTCGCCAATCACATCACCGCGATGATTACCCTTAATTGCCGCAGCCAGAACCTCGGCGGCGCCCGATGTGCTCGGTGAAATCAATACGTCTACCGAAGAGCGCCAGACAACTTTATCGGCTTCCGCTGAAAATTCCTTACGCGCGACGGTCTGTCCTTCGAGGGAGGTAATCTTCCCCGATGACAGGAAAAACTGGGCCGCGACAATCGCGTCGGAAACTTCGCCCCGGGTGCAATCGCGGAGATCGAGAACAAGTTTGTGCATTCCCTGCTTATCAAACTGAGCCAGCTTATCCCGGAGTTCCGCTACATCGAGCGGCTCAATGGTTGGCAGGCGCACGTAGGCTACATCATCGCCCGCGCGATCGGCCACGATGTGTTGCGGGCCGATCACTAAACGGTTGATGCTGATTTCCTGCGGCTCCGTCTTCCCGCGACGCACCACAGCCACCTTTACGGAGCTGCCCGGCGCGCCTTGCAAAAGCGTGGTCGCCTGGGACATCGACATGTCGCGCGTGCCAAATCCGCCAATAGCCTCGAGAATTTCCCCGCTGCGAAGGCTGGCCTTCTCGGCCGGGCCGCCCGGAACAACTGAGACCACCACGATATAGCCGTAACGCTTGGAAATGGTCATCCCGGCGTCGCCATGCTGCATGTTTTTCACGCGGTCGCGGTAGTCGGCGTACTCACGCGGGCTCAGATACCCCGACTTGGGGTCGAGCGATTCAAGCAGTCCGTGCAGGGCCCCGGCAGTCACCAGGGTCATGTCCGGCTCGTCGACATAGTCTTCCTGGATGTGCTGCAACACTTCGCCGAACACGCCCAGCGAACGGTAGGTCTTGTCATCGCTGGCCCTGCCAAGAACATAGCCCAGTCCGACATATAGAAACACCACGACGGAGAGGGTGACAATCGAAATTTTTGCGAGGCGGCTCATGTTTTTTTGCCTCTGATTCTGAGTCTAGGAGTGGAATTATACCACGGCCTGCAGTTTCCTCGCGCGGCGATTCCTATTATCGATTGCTACGATTGCCACGGGACAATTTAGCGGAGCATTTTCATCACGCGCAGACCGTCGTTCGGTGAGTCGCTTGTCGTAAAATGTTCAATCGGTGTGAGGTAGGTCTGTGAGATGCGGTCCTGCCAACAGAGACGATCTTCGTCCCACAAAGCCCACAGAAACCCCAGAAAGCAGGCGCCCGCCGAGAGAAGGTAACCAAAGCTCCTCTCGACCATCTGGCCGGAGGCCGGTACGCCGCCATCGAAACTGATTACGCGCAAGCCTTGAACCATCATGCCGGGCGTTGCGCCGCCGAAAATCGTGAACAGCGCGAAATATTGCGCATAAAACAGCACCAACGTGATGGATGTAACCACGGCATCCAACTTATTAAACCCGATGTGACCACCCAGCGCGCAGAATAGCGCAAGCATGCCGCCAAAACTGAACAAGAGCAACGCAACATCGAACAGCGCCGCCCGGCCTCGCTTCGCAAGCGATGCCACGGGAAAGAGGGTATCCGGACCTGACTGCGAAGTAGACGGCGATGCCATCTCCTGATTTGAAACGGAAATCTCGATGCGCTCGGGTTGTCTCTTTCGGTTATCTGGGGGTCGCACCGCAGGAGATGACGAAACAAATTGGGCGGACAGATTGGGATCTTCGACCGAAATCGACGAGGCCGGCTCAAATGGCAGCTCGGGCTGCGCTTCGCCGCCGGTGGCGCCATGCCGGCGCGCGCGATACGCCTGAAACTTGTGGGAAACTTCGCGCCGCCACTCCGAGTCGACGGCTAGATTGCCCTCAGTGCGCGTGGAAATTTTTCTGGAAACACCGGTTCGTCCAGTGTGGCCAAGAGGTGCGTCACAAAAACAGCAAATATCATTCGGTTCGCCGTTAACGGCGCCGCATTGCTGGCAGGTTTTTATCACCGTTCCGTTTTGCGCTGCGGATGTCTCGCCGAACGGAAATCGGGAGTCAAGGGAATTCTAACAGCATCGCGAACGGGGCAAAATATATCCTTGCGGATTGTCACGAATCGGGCACCCCGGGCAGCCCGGCGGCCGAACATCGAATCTATAGCAAGGGCCAGCGATCCAATTCACTTGCCGTTGTAAGCATTCGGAGGGAATGCTAGGCTAACGAGCTATCTTCAGCGAAGCGTTCCAGCCTCGCCATTTTCGGGCGGGCGGCTGCAACAACTCATGGGCATCTTCCACAAAACCAATCGCGCGACATTGACGCGCATCCTGTTCGTCGTGGTCGCAGGAGCGGCTGCGGCTCACGGCGCCGGGGCGCAAGACGCTGCGCGACGACCGGCGCATCAACAGGTCTCGCCGCCGGGTCAGGCAACGGTGCGCCTGGAAGCGGAACAGCAGCGCAAAGAAGGCGAAGTCTTTTTCGCGGACGGAAAGGTCGAGATCGATTACCGGAACCTGCGGTTGCGCGCCGACCATGTGCAATACAACACGAAAACGTATTTGGTGACAGCCCGTGGCAATGTGCAGCTCGATGTTGAAACCCAGCACCTGACCGCGGATTCGGCCGACTTCAACGTGCAGAGCGGAGCAGGGCGTTTCGAACACGTGCGCGGGGAAGTCAGGGTGGCACATCGCCCGAATGCCTACATCCTGGTTTCGCCCAATCCTTTGGTGTTCGAAGCGCAGGAGGTGCGGCGGCTCGATAACCGCACCTACACCATCGAGCACGCCTGGCTGACCGTATGCGAACCTGACAAGCCGAACTGGAAGTTTTATACCTCGCACGCCACGGTCCACTTAGATCGCTCGGTCGCCATGGTGAATGCCAATTTCCGCTTATTTCGAATTCCACTTATCTATATGCCGTACGCAACGGCTCCCGCGGGGCGCAACTTGCGGCAATCCGGGTTCCTGTTGCCCGAGTTCAGCGATACGTCTCTGAAGGGAGTGGTGTTGGGTGAGGGCTACTATTGGGCGCCGCGAGACTGGACGGATATTTCTCTGGGCGCGGCCTATCTGAGCCGTCGCGGATGGCAGCAGAATGGGGAATTCCGCGCCAAGCCCTGGGAGAATGTGAGCCTTTCGGCAAAGTACTTTGGCGTGATCGACCGCGGGTTGCCGTCGCTGGTGGCAAATTCTTCGGGAAATATGGTGCCGGGTGTGGTGAAGCAGGGCGGCCACAGCACCCAGTTCGAACTCGACGCGCGCCTGCATGGCGGCTGGCGCGCCGTTGCCGATCTCAATCAACTGTCCTCGCTGATCTTCCAACTGGCTTTTGCCCCCACCTTTGGCGAGGCCGTAAATTCCGAGGTCCGCAACTCGGCGTTTCTGACGAAAAATTTCGGCGGGTTCGGCGTCGGTTTTTCCACCGAGAGCTATAAGAATTTCCTGAACGCGCAACCACAAATTGCAGTGGACCTGCGAAATGCGCCCGAGGCGCGAGTGAGCTCAGTCGATCAGGCGCCCTGGAAACGCCTGCCGGTCTATTTCGGCGTGGATGCCTTCGCCGGAGCTGTTCACCGCAGCGATGAGTCTTTGGTGGCAGGAGCGGTGGTGACTGGAATCGTAACCTCCGCGGCCGTGGAGCGCTCGGAATTTGCGCCGCGCGTGGTCCTGCCGTTGCACTTTGGTCCGTGGCTGGGGGTCACAACCAGCTATACGGTGCGAACAACAAGTTACGGCTCACAAATGAATGCAGGATCTGTCGTCAATGATCCCGTGCGACGCACCACGGGCGAGTTGAGCATCGATCTCCGGCCGGCATCGCTGGAACGCGTTTGGCAAAGCGGAAGCGGAAAATGGAAGCACACGATTGACCCCGAGATTGTCTACAACTATGTGAGGGGCGTGAATCAATTCGACCACTTTATTCGCTTTGACGAAGACGAGACGCTCACCGACACCAATGAAATCATGTATTCGATCACGCAACGTTTATATCATCGCTCTGGTGACGCCCAGGCCAATGATCTGGTCAGCTGGAAAGTGGCGCAAAAGTATTACTTCGATCCGACGTTCAACGGCGCGCTGGTTCCCGGAACCCGCAATGTCTTCCAGGCGCTGGATTCGATTACCCCATTTGCCTTTGCCGACGTGCCACGCCATTTTTCTCCCATCGACAGCGATCTGCGGGTCACGCCCGGCGGGGCGTATGACGGCGAGATTCGGCTGGACTACGACACCGTGCACCGCAAGATTACGACGGCAGGCACGCTGCTCAAGATTCGCCCGTACCAGAATTTCAATTTTACGGTCGCGCATTTTTCAATCGACAACTCCGCCATTCTGCAGCCGCTGGCGAATCAGATTCGCGCTCAGGTAGGATACGGCGACTTGAACCGGCGCGGGTGGAACGCTACGGCCGGGTTCAGCTATGACGTCGAGCAACAGGTCTTGCAGAACCAGCTCCTGCAGGTCAGCTACAACGGGTCTTGCTGCGGAATCGCCTTTGAATACCGGCGCCTGGCTCTGGGACTGATACGCACGGAAAACCAATTTCGCGTGGCGCTGATCATTGCTAATATCGGCACGTTTGGAAATCTGCGGCGGCAGGAAAAAATCTTCTAGCGGCCCGGCGCTGAAGTTCACACAAGGGCGGCCGAATACATTCGAGGCACAATGACAAGCGACGAACTGCTCGCATTCGCTACAATCGAAGAGCTTGCCGCGCTAATCGCCAAGCGAAAAATTTCGCCGGTCGAGCTGACCGAACTGTTTTTGCGCCGGATTGACCGTCTCAATCCCCGGCTCAACGCCTTCTTGACGATCACGGCGGAGCAGGCGCTCGGTGCCGCGCGCCGCGCCGAGAAGGAACTCGCCGGCAAGCGCGGACCCGGAAACCGGGGCCGCGCCCTGCTGGGAATTCCGATCACGCTAAAAGACAACATCTGGACTCGAGGCATCCGCACGACAGCGGGATCAAAGGTGCTGCGCGATTTCGTTCCCTCCCAAGACGCCACCGTCGCGCGCAAGCTGGGCCGGGCAGGAGCTATATTGCTCGGCAAAACCCACATGCACGAATTTGCCTATGGGATCACAAACGATAATGCGCACTACGGCCCCGCGCATAATCCCTGGGCGCTCGACCGGATTTCCGGAGGTTCCAGCGGCGGCTCCGCGGTGGCCATTGCGTCTGGCCTTTGCCCGGCATCGGTTGGCACCGATACCGGCGGCTCCATCCGGATTCCCTCGGCGTTGTGCGGGATCGTGGGATTGAAGCCAACCTTCGGACGGGTAAGCGTGTTTGGAGTGGTGCCGCTGGCTCCGGCATTCGACCATGTGGGTCCGCTTGCGCGCACCGTCCAGGACGCTGCAATCTTGCTCGGCCTGCTGGCGGGGCGCGATCCGCTGGACCCGACTTCGTCGTCCAAGCGCGTGGAAGATTTCCGTGCTGCTCTTCGCAAGCCGCTCCGAACATTTCGGCTGGGCAGGCCGAAGGAGCATTTTTGGGAAAAGCTCGACCCCGAGGTGCGCCGTGCAGCCGAAGCGGCCATCCGCGATATGGAGAAGCACGGCACGACCGTGCATGAAATCTCCCTGCCGCATTTGTCCGAATCGATCGATGCCGCGACTGATATATCGCTCGCCGAGGCGCGCCACGTCCACCAAACGGCCGGATATTTTCCCTCGCGCTCGAGCGAATACAGTGAAGAAGTTCGCCAGCGGCTCGATGCCGGCGGGAACGTATCCGCGGTAAAATATTTGGCCGGGCTTGACGTGCAAGAACGCGTCCGAGCCGAGTTCGACGCGGCGCTGCAACAGGTCGACGCCATCGTGGCGCCCTCGGCTCCAGTCCCCGCCCCTCTCATCGGCGCGGACTTCATCGAAATCAATGGCCTGAAAACCGCTGTGCGCCCCGCACTGGTGGGGATGAATCGCCCGGCAAATTTCACCGGGCATCCGGCGATCTCCATGCCATGTGGCTTTACGCGGGATGGGTTGCCCATCGGTCTGCAATTCATTGGCCGGGCGTTCGACGAAGCCACGCTACTGCGAATTGCGCATGCCTACGAACGCCTGCACGATTGGCGAGCGCGCCACCCCCGCTTCGATTAGGCTTCCGGCAGGGCGAACCAGTTAAGATAAGGCTTCCGGGTGAAAAGTCCAGGCGTACGAAATGCGGCAAAGAATTCCTTCAGGCCCGTACTTACCTGTGGGAAAATATCCGATGGTGAATCTTTAAGCCCTCTACAGCCATCTATTCCTATGGGTGACTTGGACCTGAATGAGTGCAAGGTCGAGTTTGATTGTGAAGAAGTTTAGTTTTCGAGGGATCAGTGACTGATGCCAGTTTCGATACTTTACGCATTTTTGGCGGGAATTATTTCGTTTCTATCGCCATGCGTGCTGCCTCTGGTGCCGGGCTACGTCTCCATGCTATCAGGGATAGGAGTGGAGCAGCTTCGCGCGGGCCAGCCGGCGCGCAACAGCCTGTTTGCCTCTTCGCTTGCGTTTGTCTCCGGATTCTCGGTCGTCTTCATCAGCTTTGGGGCTTCGGCAAGCGCCGTGGGCCAATTTCTGTTGCAGCATAAGTCGCTCATGGGGCCTCTGGCGGGCGCCGTCATCATCCTGTTTGGGTTGCATCTGGTGGGCTGGCTGATCAAGCTTCCGGTGAATGCGGGACTAGTGATCGGCGGCGTGCTGGCGTTTGGCGCCGCGATCCTTTGGCGCCGCTACGGCACGGACACCATCGGTCCGGCAGGACTTTTCGGTTCGGTGCAATTGCTTTCGGTCGCGCTTATTTTTCTTGCCGGCCCCTCGATGACGCGCTGGCTCAACCGCGACATCCGTTTCCACAATCTTGGCGGGCAGCCCGAGGAAAAAGCCAAATCCGGCGGGGCCTTCTCCGGCGTGACCAGCGGCTTCCTGCTGGGTTTCGCATTTGCTTTCGGCTGGACGCCGTGCATCGGCCCGATTCTCGCCGCTGTCCTGGTTCTTGCGGCAAACGCGGAGACGATTTCGCGTGGCGTATTTCTTCTCGCGGTGTATTCGGCCGGGCTGGCTGTTCCCTTTCTGCTGACCGCGCTCGGAATCAACAGGTTCCTGCGTTTTTACCAGCGCTTCCGGCGCCACCTGCACACCGTGGAAGTTTTAAGCGGAGTGTTGCTGCTGTTCGTCGGCGGGCTGATTTTCATGAACCGCCTGACGTGGCTATCGGGTAAGCTGGGTTTTCTAAATCGTTTCGCACTCTAGGAGTTTCCGCGATGAAAAAAGGCCTTCTGGTTACGCTCGGCGTGATTGCCTTGCTCGCGATTATGGTCTGGGCCGACCGGAGATTCCCGGCAGCCGGAAGGCCGGCGTCGAATGCGAGCGGTGCGGCGGGCAGTGCTGCAGGTGACGCCTCCGCGCCCATGATCGCTTTAAAGGACCTCAATGACCGCGACGTCTCGCTCGCGCAGTACAAGGGTCAAGTGGTGCTGGTGAATTTTTGGGCCACCTGGTGCGAGCCCTGCCGGGTCGAAATTCCCTGGATGATTGAGTTTCAGAAAGAGTATAGCTCTCGCGGCTTCACCATCCTGGGCGTTTCCATGGATGAAGAAGGCAAGAAGGCAGTGCAGCCCTTCCTTGATAAAGAGCGTTTTGACGTGAACGGCCAAAAAGAGGCCATGAACTATCCGATTCTGCTCGGCAACGACTCGATCGCGGAAAAATTCGGAGGAATCATGGGCCTGCCCACCAGCATGCTCTACACGCGCGACGGCAAGAAGATCAAAACCATCGTTGGTCTGGTCAATCACGACGATATTTCCAAAGTCATCGAAAGCCTGCTGTAGCAGCTTTATGACATTATCTGAACCGGCCGTTTCCTTGCCCGTGCGAGCGCTTCGCGGTATTCTTCTAAATATGGATGAAAAAGATTTTCAGAAACGATGCGACGCCGCTTTCGAAACGCTTCGCCGCCGGCTGGCGGAACTCGGCGACGTTCACGGCTTTGAAGTCGAGGGCGGAAGCGGAAAACTCGAAGTGGTGTTCGAAGAGCCTGAGGAAACCAAATTTGTCATCAGCCCGAACACTCCGGTGCGCCAGATTTGGATTTCCGCTCTCTCGACGAGTTTCAAACTATCCTGGTCGGATGCGGCCGGCGGTTTCGTTCTCGAAAAAACCGGGGAGACGCTGAAGCAACTGATGGGCCGCATCCTCACCGAGCAACTCGGCAACCCCGTGAGCGTCTAATCAGCATGGGTGCACCATTCAAATCCGCCCTCAGGACCTCCGATCGTCACGGGCATCCGTCTGGACCTGTTTGCAAAATGCAAAAATCGCGGGTGTGCGCGCTGCTTGCGGCGCTCACACTGGTGATCGCAGCGGCAGCCGCGCGCGCGCAAGATAAGACCTATCCACAGGTGGGCAGCATCGTCCAGCCGCAGGCCTATGTTTCGCTTCAACCTGTGCCGCGCGGGCGATCGTTTGAGATCGCCGTGGTCGCCAAGATTGCGCCCGGCTTCCACGTCAACGCGCACGAACCTTCCGAAGACTATTTAATTTCCACCAAGGTGACGGCGGATCTCCCTGCGGGCATCGTCCTTGTGGAATCGACCTATCCTCGCGGCGTCATGCGCGGATTCCGGTTTACGAAAGCGCAGCTGCGCGTTTATGAGAGTTCGTTCACGGTGCGAATGAAACTACGCGCCGAGGCTGGCGCGCCAATGGGTCCCCAGAAAATCGGTCTGACCATCGGCTACCAGGCGTGCAATCAAGATTCCTGTCTGCCGCCAACAAAAGTTTCCATTACCGCAGAACTGGAAATTGCCGAATTGGATGCGCCCGCGCATCCCGTAAATGCCAGTGTTTTTTCGCCGGCCCCCGCCGTAAAATTCCCGACGCATCAGTAGCGAACTCAATCCCGGCTAATTGAGGATTTCCGCGGCCAGGGAAACAACTCGTTCGGCAATTGCCAGGCAGGACGTCAGGCCCGGCGACTCGATTCCTATCAACTGAATTGCGCGCGGCACGGCGGCGTCGCGTGAGATCACGAAATCCGCGTACCCTGCATGCCCGGGAGGCACCAGCTTCGCGCGTATCCCCGAGTAGGCCAGTTGCAGGTCCGCGGCCTCAATCTCCGGCAGCAGGGGCTTGGCCCGGCGCACAAATTCCTCGATGGGTAGCCGATTTCGTTCATAGTCGTTCTTATCGGCAATGTAATCCGCCGTGGGACCCACCAGGACGGTGCCCCAGAGCGTGCGCGTCAGATGCACGCCGAGGGTAAGTGCGTCGCTATGAGGCAATGGATAGACTAGATTGTTGACCAGGTAGGATTTTCCGCGCACCAGTTCGCAGTATTCTCCGCGCACTGGATAAATGCGGTAGCCGCGGTTGCCGAGCATCGCCGCGACATCATCGGCGTAAAGTCCCGCGCAATTGATCACGCAGCGCGCTTCAATCGTTTCTTCGGTCAGGGCTTG
>JBGOVX010000235.1:0-4909 GCA_041478355.1 Terriglobia bacterium
AGAAAGAAACTGCCCGAGTTCCTCCATCTCTCGATTCACCGCAATCCGCAGCGCCAGAAACGTTTTTGTCGCGGGATGCAGCTTCTGCCTTCCCCTTACTTTTCGGGCCCCTGCCACAACCGTTGCCAGATGTTCGGTGTCCCGAATGGGACGCGCGCGAACGATGGTCCTGGCGATTCTGCGTGAATCCCGCTCTTCCCCCAGTTGATAGAGCAGGTCGGCGAGTGCTGTCTCTTCCACCGTGTTCACAATGTCTGACGCTGTCTCTTCCATGTCGCGGTCCATGCGCATGTCGAGCGGACCCCGCGAGCGGAATGAAAAACCGCGCTCACCCAGATCCAATTGCATGCTCGAAACACCCAGATCCGCCAGCACGCCATTGGCGGGCGGGAGCCCTCGCTCCGCGAAGACCTCGCCGATTTGTGAGAAGTTGGCGTGCACCAAAGTCACCTTGTCCTTAAACTCTTCGAGCCTGCCACGAGCGATTTTCAGTGCCTCCGCGTCGCGATCCAGGCCGACCAACCGGCCCCTGGCCCCCAGCCGCCGGACAATTTCAATTGCGTGTCCCCCGAGCCCTACTGTGGCGTCAACATAGAGCCCGTCAGGCTTTATGGCCAGCCAGTCGATCGTCTCTGCGACGAGCACTGGCGTATGTGACGCGTTCAATCTAGATGCCCAGCTCGTCCAAAATCTTATTGTCTTCGTCGGTGATCTGGCTCTTCTTCAAGTTCTCAAGCGACCGGCCATGATTCCAAACTTCCAGAAACGTCAACTGGCCCATCACGTCTACGTCGCCCTTCATCAGAGCGGCTTCCCTAAGCACCGGTGGAATCAGGATTCTTCCCTGTCCATCGATTTCTACCGCCTGACCGTAATAATTCGTCCAGGTCAGAAACTTCTGCTTGGTCTTGTTGTGCGAGGAAAGCTTGGAAAGCTTGTTCTCGAGCTCTTCCCAAATCCTCATCGGGAAGATCCGAGCATAGTCCCCGGTTTCGCTGGTGACGTAAAACTGCCGCCCATATCCATTGAGCTCTTCCAGAAAGGCCGCGGGTATCTTGAGACGGCCCTTCTCGTCCACTTTCGCCGGAATGTTTCCCCGTAACATGGCGTCGTCTACGCAAAGCGTTTGAAGATCGATTTCCCCTCACTGCTGAACCTCTTTACTTCTTCACTTCAATACTTCACGCATACTTCACCACGATCCACTGAATTTCACTTACAACCACTTCCTCCCACTTTGTGCCACGATTCTAGCCAGGAACGCCAACTTGTCAAGGGAAAAAAACGATTGCTCGAAAATTATATTGTGGAAATCCGAGAGCCTGGTGGAAATCGAGTCAAAACCCCTACAGGTAGTGCCTTGAGCACAAATTCTTACTACTCTTAGGGCTGCGCGTCCCTACATCGGCGCGAAGCATTGAACCGTGAATTTTGCGAAAAAGTTACTACCTGGCTGCAAAAACATGTTCCGAACGAAGGTTAACGCGAGGTTGGCGCAGATTGTAAGCATCTAGATGGCATAGATGGCAGGCGACTGCTTCACCCATGAAACAGTTTGTCCAGGCACAACATCAGCGAAACCCCCGCGAAAACCAGCAGCGCCATCCGAGTGTCCGGCTCGCGGTTGACCTCGGGAACCAAATCCGTCGCGGCCACATACAAAGTGACGCCAGCGGAAATTGGCAGTGCGTACGCGATTTGTGCATGCAGCAAACCCATCAGAAGCACACCCGCAACGGTGGCGACGCCCAGCCAGATCGACGCCAGTAGCGCCGCGTGCCGGCTCCGGCCGCTGGCCAGCATCAGCGAAGCGACGGTAAAGCCTTCGGGAATCTTGTGCAGGACGATGGCCAGAAAAATGATGCCGCCCAACCAGCCGGAAACCAGGAACCCGGAAGCGATGGCCACGCCGTCAAAAAATGTGTGAATCGAAAGCCCCAGCAGCGCGGAAATGCCGGCGTGGCCTAGCGCAAATTCCTCCACGTGCGTCTCTTCGCCGAAGTGAAAATGCGGCGCCAGATTGTGTTCGAAAAAATGAACGATGAAATAGCCGACCAGCACGAAGAAATAAGCGGCGCGGCCCGCCAGGGCCACCGACTCCGGAAGAATTTCCAGAATCGCGGCGGCCAGCATGAACCCCGCGCCGAGGGCGAGAAAATATCGCAGGTACTGGCGCGACCATTCGCGGTGGAGGATAAACAATCCGCCCAGAATATTGGCTGCCGCCGCGGTCAGACCAAGCAACAGCGCAACAACCATGCGGGAAGAAGGGGCGAGGATCGATAGCGCGATTAGCATTTTCAGCCGCTGTGCCGGAACAGAATCACGTCACCTTCCTGAACGATATACTCCTTGCCCTCCAGGCGCACCTGCGCGCGCTCGCGCGCCGCCGGCAAGCTCCCCGCCGCCAGCAGATCGTCCCAGCGAACCACCTCCGCCCGGATAAAGCCGCGCTCGATATCGGAGTGAATTGCTCCGGCGGCTTTTTGCGCGCTCATTCCGCGCTTGATCGTCCAGGCGCGGACCTCCGGTTCACCCGCGGTGAAGAATGAAGTCAGGCCCATCAGGTGATAGGTGGCCTGAATCAACCGGTCCAGCCCCGAGGATTTCAGGCCATACGCCGCCAGCATTTCCGCGGCTTCGGCAGGATCAAGCTCGGCCAATTCCGCCTCGATGCGGCCGCAAATCGAAACGATGGCGGTGTTTGGCCGCCCCGCAAGTTTCGAAAGATTATGGCGCTCGACCGCCGTATCCATTTCGGCCACTTCGCTGTCCCCGAGGTTCAAGACGTAGAGCATCGGCCTCTGCGACAGGAATTTAAAGCCCGTGGTCATCTTGCGCTCTTCCGGATTGAACTCCAGTTCGCGCAGGGGCTTCTCCGATTCGATGGCCGTCTGGCAGCGATGGAGCAGAGCGAGTTCCTGCTCGAGAATGGGTTCCTTCTTTTTCTTTAAATCCTTTTCGACACGCTCGATGCGCCGCGTGATCTGGTCGAGATCCGACAGCATCAGTTCGAGGTCGAGGACTTCGGCATCCCGCAAGGGGTCGATCGAGCCTGCCGAGTGGGCTACGGCTGGATCGTCGAAAACGCGCAGCACATGGGCCAGCGCATCTACCTCGCGCAGCGGCGCAAGAACGGCGGAGTCTTTCGCGCGATCTTTCACCATCCCGCCGACGTCCACGTATTCGACCGTGGCGTAGGTGATCTTTTTTGGATTGTAAAGCTTGGCTAACTGTTCGAGGCGTGGTTCCGGGACCCGAGCTACGCCCACGTGCGTGGCCCCGCGCGCCGCCTTTTCATCCAGCTGCGCGCGCGTCAGAATTTTGAACAGCGTAGTCTTGCCAACTTGAGGAAGCCCAATGATTCCAGTTTGCATAGGGTGGAAATCGTAGCATACCCGCGAGCACGCCGCCTCTCGGCGGGTCTCTTGACCGGATCGCGCCAGTGCCTTAAGCTCCGGGTTCGGTTATGGCCAGGACCCATTACCCCGTCGACGCCGCGCACGTGATGCGGGAACTTATCCGCGCGGACCGGCATCTAGCGCGAGTTATACGCCGGGTGGGAAGTTTTCCTACCAAGAAGCGCAAGCCGCAACATCCGTTTGCCAGTTTGCTGCAGGCCATCGTTTACCAGCAAATTGCGGGCAAGGCAGCGGAAGCGATTTTCGGGCGTGTGAAAGTGCTTGGCGCCGGTGACTTCCCGACTCCTGAAGAAATCCTTCGTGCACCGAAAGGGAAATTACGTCGCGCCGGGCTTTCGCGGCAAAAAATTGCGGCCGTGAAAGACCTGGCGGCGAAGACACTTGATGGCACGGTCCCGCCGCTGAGCAAAATTCGGCGCATGAGCGAAGAAGAAATCCACGAACGGCTCACCAGAGTGCGCGGGATCGGCGAGTGGTCGGTGCAAATGTTTCTGATGTCGCGGCTGGGCCGTCCCGACGTGCTGCCGGTTCACGACTTAGGAATCCGCAAGGGGTTCCAGCTTATCTACGGCCACAAGGACTTGCCCAAACCACAACTGATCCTCGAGCACGGCGAGCGCTGGCGCCCCTACCGCTCGATCGCGAGCTGGTACTTGTGGCGCGCCGTTGATGCAAAACCCGCAAAATCGGGTCGCGCAAAGAAGCGCTAAGTATCTTTTCTGAGGACTCGGGAATTTTTGTAGGTCATGGCTTCAGCCATGACATGAAATCTGCAAAATCAGTGGGGCTTTAGCCCCAGTCGAAACGGCCCCGCCTCCGACGAATCAAGAATCGTCCCTGAATTCACTACGATTTCTGGCGCGCGGTGAGGAACAGTGCGACCAGGCCGGAGATAAGAATAGCGCCCTCGAGCCAAACCGAATATTGGTGCAGACGGTCGAAGGCGATGCGCAGAGGGTTCTCGGGAGGCGTCGCGGCCACCGAACCCATCTGCAGGCGCAGAACGTCCATTCGTGCAATCACCCCGTGCTGCGAAACGATTGTAAACACGACCATCGCAAACACCAGCAAGGCGGCGGGATGCGCGAGCGCCCCCACAGATCTTTCCAAGACGGCAGTCGCCAGCAGGTACACGATGCCTGCCACAATGCCAATCACGTGCATCCTGGCAAGCGCGTAGCCCACCAGAGCCCCGGCCAGGTCTTTATCGGGCGAAACCGAAAATGCGCCCTGCGCGACCACGAAACTAAAAAACAGGATACTGCCAACCCAGGTGCCTAATGAGAAAAACTGGAGAAATCGTAGAGTAGCGGCCACTGGAAATTCCTTTAGAATAGCTGTTGGACTTTGTCGCCGGTGCGCTCATGCTTTCGCCCGCCGGATGCGGCCGCGACACGATGATGAACGATCATGGTGGGCGATCAAGGACTTGAACCTTGGACCTCTCGCGTGTGAGGCGAGCGCTCTAACCACTGAGCTAATCGCCC
>JBGOVX010000009.1:0-45134 GCA_041478355.1 Terriglobia bacterium
AAAGAACCCCCTCGAGTACCAGGGATAGTTGGGCGCGAATCTGGGGCTGCTGGTAGGACGGGAACACATCCACGATACGATTGATCGTGGAGATCGCGGAATTGGTATGCAGCGTGGCGAAAGTCAAGTGGCCGGTCTCGGCAATACGCAGAGCCGATTCAATGGTTTCCAGATCGCGCATCTCTCCGATCAGGACCACGTCGGGATCTTCACGCAGAGCCGCGCGGAGTGAATTTGCAAACGAATGCGTATCCGAGTGTATTTCACGCTGATTGACCAGGCATTTCTTGTGATTGTGCAAAAACTCGATCGGGTCTTCGACCGTAATCATATGCTCTTCGCGCTCGCTGTTGATCTTATCGAGCATGGCAGCCAGGGTCGTGGATTTGCCTGACCCGGTAGGCCCAGTGACCAGCACCAAACCGCGCGGTTTGTCACACAGAGTCTTCACCACGGCGGGCAGTCCGAGGGCTTCAAAATTCTTGATCTCCCACGGGATGGTCCGAAAGACCGCCGCGACCGCGCCGCGTTGCTGGAATAGATTGCCGCGAAACCGCGCGAGATTCTTCAAGCCAAACGAAAAATCAAGTTCCAGGTTCTCCTCGAACCGGTGTTTCTGGGCATCGGTCAACACGCTATAGGCAAGCGCTTTGGTATCGGCTGCGGTCAGCGGAGCCATATCCATGGGGCGAAGCTTGCCATGCACACGGACCCGAGGCGGACTGTTGGTCGTGATATGCAAGTCGCTGCCGCTCATTTCAATCATTTTCTTCAGCAATTCGCTAAGTGTTATTCCAGCCATCGTTCACCCTTTCCTACAGTACCGTTTCCCGGCAGACTTCCTCGAGCGTGGTTTGTCCCAATGCGACCTTGATCAAGCCGCTCCTTCGCAACATGATCATTCCCTGGTCCAAGGCCTTCTTTTTCAGTTCGAGCGCCGACGCGCCCACCAAAATCAATTCGCGCAACTCGTCATTAATTTCCATGACCTCATACAGACCCACGCGGCCCTTATATCCGGATTTATTGCAAGTGGCACATCCCTTGCCGTGATAGATAGTGGTCGTCTTGACTTCCTCCGGCGTATACCCGGCGTCGAGCATCACCTGTTCAGGCACTTCCAGAGGCTCTTTACACTGCTGGCAAATACGCCGCACCAGACGTTGCGCGCAGATCAGGTTCACCGAAGTCGCCACCAGAAATGGCTCAATCCCCATGTTCATCAACCGGCTGACAGTCGAAGGGGCATCATTGGTATGCAGCGTGGATAAAACCAAGTGACCGGTGAGCGAGGCCTTTACGGCGATCTCCGCCGTTTCGAAATCGCGAATTTCGCCGACCAGGATGATGTTGGGATCTTGCCGTAGGAAAGAGCGCAAGGCAGCGGCAAAATTCAAACCAATCTGGTCCTTCATCTGGACTTGGTTGACACCCGCAAGCTGGAACTCGACCGGGTCCTCGGCGGTCATAATGTTGGTTTCGGGAGTATTTAAGCGCGCGATGGAAGAATAGAGCGTATTGGTCTTGCCTGATCCGGTAGGCCCGGTGACTAGAACCATGCCATAAGGACGGAGAATGGCGCGCTCAAACTTGGCCAGCGATTCGGGCTCAAATCCAAGCTTGGTCATGTCCAGGCGCAAATTTTCTTTGTCGAGCAACCGCATCACGATCTTTTCACCGAACAGGGCCGGGATAGTCGAAACACGGAAGTCGAGGTCTTTAATGCGCCCATCCTTGCGGTACTTGATCATGATGCGGCCGTCTTGCGGCAACCGCTTCTCGCTGATATCCAGCTTGGCCATGATCTTAACGCGGCTGATGATAGCGTCACGCAGCTTCATTGGCGGGGCCATCACCGCCTGCAGCACCCCGTCAATTCGAAACCGTACCCGCATTTCCTTTTCGTACATCTCGATATGAATATCGCTGGCTCCGCGCTTGACGGCTTCGGTCAGGATCAGGTTTACAAGCTTGATGATGGGAGCTTCCTCGGCCGAGCGCTCCATCTCGGCAAGATTGGTCTCCTGTTCCTCGGCGGCCAGTTCCAGGTCCGCGCCATCTTCGCCAGCGAGGTCCTTCATCACTTTGCTGAGTTCTTCCCCGCTCTGAGCCGCTCCGTAGAATTTTGTGATGGCTTCGGCGATGGCCGTTTCTGAAGCTACCACCGGCTCCACGGTGAAGCCGGTCATGAACTTAATGTCGTCCATCGCAAAGACGTTGGTGGGATCGGTCATCGCGATCGTCAGCGTAGACCCAACACGCGAAAGCGGAACGATCTGATAGCGGACCGCTGTATCCTGGGGTATCAACTTTATGACAGAGGGTTCCACCTCGTAATACTTCAAATTGATGGAAGGGACGCCATACTGGCGGGAAAGTACTCGGATAATCTCGTCATCGGTGATAATGCCAAGCTTTGCCAGGGATGATCCCAGCCGTCCGCCGTGGGCTTTCTGATGTTCCAGCGCCTTGGAGAGCTGATCGGACGTGATCAGTTTCTCCTTGATCAGTATTTCGCCTAGCCGGGACGACATTTCGCAAAGCTCCTCCGGGGCATGGACACACCCGGAGATTCAAAACTAACAGATAGATGGACACGCCTATTCTCCCAATTTCACTGGTCGTACTGAAAAGGGCAATACGCCCCCACCTGCCCTTCCGTACAGGGGGTCTCGGAGCGTTCGCGAGGGCTTTTTGCATCGAAATGCGCTTGGCGGCGGTTTTGTAATATGCTATCGTGAAATCATCATGTAGTCCTAATCACAAATCGGAATACAAGCCGGATCAAAAATCGGATTGATCGGGAGGCACGCAATGCCCACCTTGAATCGGGAGATACGCGAGCAACTGCTGACATACGACGAGGAGTTTCAGAAGCTGGCGCGGCAACATTCAGAGTACGAAACGCAACTCAGACAACTGGCCCAATCCTCCTACCTGAATGTGGAAGACCTTGAGCAGCAAATCACCTTAAAAAAATTGAAACTGCGAGTTAAAGACGCGATGGAACGCCATATCGCGCAACGTCTGCAGCAGTCGCAAGGCCGCTAGACTCTCCGGTAGTTCCCCAAATTGAGATAGAATATCTCGGCACGCAGGGGTGTCGTCTTTTCCCTCCTGTCAAGGACCTCCATGATTAAGGACGGGTACAAGTTCGCCGCCGCGCCGCTGGTGCTTGGAATCGTGGCACTGCTATTGCATTGGAACTGGCTCGGCGGGGTGCTGCTCTTTTTGGGTGCGTTTGTCTTGTATTTCTTCCGGGACCCTGACCGGACGCCCCCATCCGATCCGGACTTAATCGTTTCTCCTGCTGACGGCCGCGTCATGGAAGTTGTCGAAGAAGCCCGCCAGGGAATGCCCGGCCGCAGAATCAGCATCTTTCTCTCGATTTTCGACGTCCATGTGAACCGGGCGCCGGTGGCCGGCCGAATCACCGCCATCGAGTACCGCAAGGGGCGTTTCTACGCGGCGATGCGTTCCCGCGCATCCGCCGAGAACGAGCAGAACGCGATCCACATCGCTACCGAACGCGGGGAAATTGTCTTCAAGCAGATTGCCGGATGGGTGGCCCGGCGCATCCTATGCTGGAAGGCCGTGGGTGATAGCGTGACTCGGGGGGAGCGAGTGGGTATGATACGCTTCGGGTCGCGCGTGGATATTTGGGTACCAGATCGGGTAGAGATTCTGGTTCGTCCCGGGCAGCACATTGCAGCGGGTTCGAGCGCCCTGGCACGGTGGCGATGAGCGACTTCGAACAACATGAACTCGGCTTCCCTGGCTCGCGTCGAGCCAATCTCCGGCTGCGGCGCGGCATCTATCTATTGCCGAGTTTCCTTACCGTGGCGAATTTGCTTTGCGGCTTCTATGCCATCATGTCCACGCTCAGGGGCGGAATTACTGACCTGGACAACGCTTCCAAGGCCATAGGCATGGCCATCGTATTCGATTCCTTTGATGGCTTTGTGGCTCGGGCTACGGGGACAGCCAGTGAATTTGGAAAGCAGTTTGACTCCCTGGCGGACATCGTGAGTTTCGGGATTGGCCCGGCAGTCCTGGCATTCACTTGGGGTATTCACGGGATTTCAGAGACACCGTTTCTGGATGTGCGGCACATTCATGCCATCGGCTGGTGGGTAGCTCTTTCCTTTGTGGTTTGTTGCGCATGGCGCCTGGCCAGATTCAATATTCAAGGAATGGCGCCCGGCGGCGGATCACGCTACTTCGTCGGCCTGCCGTGCCCGGCCGCCGCAGGCTTGATTGTTGCGTGCGTCCACGCCATTAAGTCACCGATCGAAGATTGGCGCTGGTCTATCGTGTGGTTGATCGTGATCGCCAGTGCCGCGGCGTTGATGTCAAGCACAGTGCGGTATCGCAGTTTTAAGGAAATACCCCTGGCCAGGCGCCAGCCTTCCTTGATCATCATTCTGATCGCCTTGCTGGTTTGGCTGATTGTTCTTTATTCCGAAACCGTTCTGTTATTGATTGGCACAACCTACGTCGCATCGGGCATTGTGCTCCATATTTATCGCCTGCTCCGTCATCACACGGTCTCGCGTCCTGTCAAGACATGACGCCTCCTCACGAAGCGGTCCGAGTCGTCATCGCGGGCGCTGCGTCCCTGCGTGGCAGGGAATTGAAACAGTGGCTTGAGGAATCGAGCTTCCCGGCCTCTGAAATTCGCTTGATTGATGAAGAGATTATGGCTGGGACCCTCACCGAAGCTGGTGGAGAGCCGGCGGTCATCGAGACGGTGGATGAAGATAGCTTCGCCCGCGCGCGCTTTGCTTTCTTTACAGGATCGGCGGGATTTTCGGTTCGCCATGAAGCGGAAGCGCAACGTGCAGGCGCGGTCGTGATTCATCTCAGCGCCATCCCTGCCTCCGAAAACGGAGCTAGACCCTGGATTCCCACACTAGACTCGGTTTTGGCGCCGCCCGCGGGCAAGATTGCCTCCGGAGAACCGCGGAGCCGAATCCTAGTCCCCTCGGCTCCTGCCGACGTCGCCATTTCACTCTCGGCAGGGCTCGAGCCAATTGGGCTTGAGCGGCTGGTTTTAACTTTCTTTCAGCCCGTGTCGGAGCGCGGACAAGAGGCAATCGGGGAGCTGGAAAGTCAGGTGGTCAACCTTCTGTCCTTCCAGCCGATTTCTAAAACCCTGTTTGATTCCCAGGTCGGATTCAATATGCTTGCCAGCTATGGGGCCGATAGCCGCGAAAAACTTGAGGATGTTCATGCGGGAATCGTCAGCGAAGTTCGAAGCTATGTGGCGGGCCGGGCCCCGATGCCGGCGATTTCCCTGGTCCATGCTCCGGTATTCCATTCTCATGCATTCACGGCCTACGCTGAGTTTAAGGCCGCGCCTGTGCTCGAGGAAGTCGTGCTGCGCATGAAACGCGCAGGGCTAAAGGTTGCGGCGGAGAATGACGAAGCGCCGTCAAACGTGAACGTGGTTGGAGAAGCGCGTCCCGTGCTGGGACAACCTCGGCGCGATTCAAGCATCGAAAACGGTGTCTGGTTGTGGGGAGCGGCGGACAACCTGCGGGTACCCGTCGCAAGCGCGGTTACCATTGCGGAGAAACTCCTTGCGTCGTGAATTACAAGAGAAGATTAGCCACAGAGGCACAGAGGCTGCAGAAAAACGGATTCTGCGTAATTCGCGTCTTTCTATTCCCTTAACGGTTTGCGGAAAAATTAAAAACACTGTCATTCCGAGGCACGCCGCGTGCCGTGGAATCCCTCTTTTCTTGGGCATTAAACAAAGAGGGATTCCTCGCTTCTCTCGGAATGACAACCAAAAGTACTTTTCCCGCAAACTGCTAAATCCGAATTTCGCCGATGTTTCTTTCCTTTCTCTGTGCCTCTGTATCTCGGTGGCCCTGCTCCTACCCGCGTGCGGCTACCACGTCGGCGGAACCGCTTCCCGGCTGCCTCCTGGCCTCAAAGTGATCGCGGTGCCGGTGCTTGAAAATCGAACCAGCCGGTACCGCATCGAGCAACGCATGACCGAAGCGGTGGTCCATGAATTTCTGGCGCGCACGAAATATCGAATCGTCTCGCGAGAGGATTCGGCCGATGCGGTGCTGCGCGGGGAAATTACAAGTTTTGAAGCCAGTCCCGTCGTGTTCGACACTTCTGCGGCTCCCAATTCCCAGATCAATCCCAATGTGAATACTCCTATCGCCCGGGCCACTGCCATGCTTGTTTCCGTTCACCTGAAGGTGTGGCTGGAGGAGCGGGAAACGAAAAAAGTTCTCTACCGGAACGATGACTACCTGTTTCGCGAGCCGTATGAGGTATCCACCGATCCCGCAACGTTCTTTGACGAACAGGGTCCGGCGATGGGCCGTATGGCCCGCGATTTCGCCTCGCGTCTGGTCGCCGATGTATTGGAGAATTTCTGATGGCTGCCGTTTCACCCGAGCATCTGCTGGGCCGCCTTTCGAAGGGGAAGGCCATTCCCGGCATTCTTTTGCTGGGCGGGGACACCTACCTGCGTGAATTGTGCCGCCGAAAAATTGCCGATGTCTATGTGGACGCGGGAGTCCGCGAGTGGGGCGTCAACAAATTTTCCGCCGAGGACGATTCGATATCCGCGATTCTCGGCCAAGCGCAAACCCTGCCGATGCTCGCACCGCAACAGGTGATTTTCATCAGTGACGTGGAAGCCTGGGAGCGGCTGGGAGAGGATTCGCGCGGTGCGCTGGTGAAACAACTTTCCGAGTATCTGGAGAATCCCGCCCCTTTTTCCGTGTTGGTGTTCGAAGCAGAAGCCCTGGACCAGCGAATGCGTCTCTCGAAGATGTTTGCGGAAAAAACGGTGGTCGTTTCCGTTGAGCTTTCCAGCGATCCGGCGGAGCGAGCCAGGCTGGCCGGACCTCTCGCTTTCGAAATGGCCCACGAGTTGGGAGTGGAGCTGGAACGCGACGCCGCTGAGGAGCTTCTGGAGATTCTCAACGCGGAGCTCGTCTCCATCCGCACGGAACTGGAAAAATTGGCGGCCTACGTGGGGGACCGGCGGCGCATTACGCGCGCGGACGTCGAGCTGCTGGTGGTATCGGCGCGGAAGTATTCGGTCTGGGAACTGGCGGAAATGCTGGCGTCGCGCCGGGTAACGGTGGCTTTGGAATTCCTGGACAGCTTGTTGCGCGAAGGCGAGCAACCCGCTCAGCTCCTGGGCGCCCTGGCATGGATGTACCGGAAGCTGCTAGAGGCTCAGGAACTGCCTGCAAACGCCACCGGATGGCAGGCTGCTAACCGTCTGGGCATGCGCCCGCCAATGGCGGAGCTGGCGGTGCGCCAATCACGAAAATTTCCGAGGGCGCAGCTTACCAGGGGATTAGCGGCTCTATACGAGGCGGATAGCCGCCTGAAATCGGGCGGCACCAGCCAGCGAGCCGTGATGGAATTTCTGGTGGCCCAGCTTGCTTCACCCACACCGGCCTAGTGTTTGGGACGGGCAATAAAAACGCCCGGGAAGAGTCTCCCGGGCATTGCTTCCGAACCTGAAGGCTTTTGTTTGTAGGCTCGCTAGGCTTTAGCAGTTGCGCGCAAGCCGTTAATCGCCAGTGTCAGTCTTGACTTGTACCGATTGCCCGTATTTTCCTCAAGCACGCCTTTGCTGATGGCGCGGTCAATGGCGGACATCGTCGGCTGCAGCAGATTTCCCGCCGTATTCACATCCTTGTCGGTAATCGCCGTGCGCAGTAGCTTCATGATGGACCGCACTCGCGTGCGGTTCGCACGGTTAAATCCCGCGCGCACATGGGACTGCTTGGCCCGCTTCAGGACTGATTTTTTTCGCTTTTTTACCTTGGTGGCTGTTCCTTGCGCCATTCAATTCTCCCCTTTTTGTCGATTCGATGGAACTACAGTAACCAACGCAAATCTCTTTGTCAACGAACGCCCGGGATGGGTAGTGACTCAGTTTGACTTGGGGGGTGGAGCAACGAGGGCGGTATTTTGCTCACGGAGTTGTTTTTGCTGTGTTATTTTTCCGTATACGAATGTACCTACAAGAGCAGCTAGAGACGTAATGATTGTAGCCAAGCCCGAAATATCCTTTCCGGTATGAATTAAATAAATCCCACCGCCAATGGCGAACATGCTGATGATAAATCCGTAGATTGGACCCCGCTGCTGCACCTTGCAATTAGAGCTTAAAACCATGTATTCAAGAGCTTGCCGATGCTTCATCTGGCTCTCTGCCATCGCCACAATTCGCTCAGCGGCGTTTGGGAGCGCATCGTTGTACTTCGATAGGATTTCAGGTGGTGGAATGGGACCGATAAACTGAGTGCGAGACGCCTGTATCTGGATGGATTGCTGCTGCCTAAACAGTCGCCTCTTCTTGGACTCTTCGCTCACGTATATTGCCCTCTTCTACCGCTAAGTGCTCGTAGGCTTCCCAGAGGTTTTCTCCGACTGTGCGCCAATCGGAATAAATTGCCTTCGCGTCGGCCTCGGCTTCATTTCGGCTACGATTGTAGGCATCGAAGGTTCCCCAAAAATCGAGAATCCGAGCGACCCCACTAACTGTCGATGGCCTCGCAAACAGAAACGCGGCAAGAGTCGTGTACGACATGAACCTAGTATACACGCTCTCGCGCCGAAATCAAAACATATCGCCACCATCGCTCATTCAATGTATAATCTATGCATGAGGCGCTCAAGCAAGCCGTTACCAAAAGACCCGAACCAATTGGCCGCAGAAATTGTACGGCAGTCTACTGAAGAGCCGTCGCCATCGGTTTCCGAGTATCTCGCAAACATTGGCCGAAAGGGCGGTCTTAAAGGCGGGAAGGCCAGAGCGAAGGCGCTTCCCGCCAGTAAGAGAAAGGCCATTGCTCGGAAGGCAGCAAAGGCGCGTTGGTCTGAGAAACAGGTATAATCGCGTCGGTTTCGACGTGATCTCGCGTCCCTACCACGGCCCGCTTCCAGTCATCCGGTAAAGGGTATTGGAAGCGGGCCTTGTGTTTCTCTGGCCTCTGCTGCACGTAGGGCCTTGCGTCTAGCAACAGAGGCTCTAACCCTCCTGGTCATGGTTTCCCCTGCTCAGGCTTTGTGACTTCCTCAGCCGACGGCTTGATTTTCTTTGCTTTCCGCCCACGCTTCTTATTTGCTGGCGGCTCCTGCTTCCCAATGTTTTCCGGATACCAACTTAGCAATCCAAATGTTCCATTGGGAAGCCGATGAAATGTGACACTGTTCTTTGCCATGGAGATCGAGAGACTCCGAAGGCGATCAGCTTCCTTCCACGAGACTGAGCGGAAATCAAATCCACCTTGCTCTAGGCCCCGGAGAATTTCGTCTGCCCCACACGCTTGCTTTCGTCGCTTGAGATATTCCTGAACAGCAGTTGCAAGCCCCCTTCCGTAGAACAGGTCTGGACGAATCGCGGATGCTTGTTCCGCGCTCACGTCCAGAAACATCGGCTCTTTCCCCATGCTCCGCAGTAGCGCATTGATCGTGCTTTTTGTGTCGGCCACCTGTTTCATCTGGTCGTTCAATTGGGCAACAAGAACCTCTACCGCTCCACTTAGTTTATCATCCATGACTCAGAACCTCCATATCATCGTTCTGGAAGATCATTTTAGCAGAGACGTGACGCCGCGAGCAAGCGTTGTTGCAGAACTATACACAGACATGAAGCCGGACGCTTGTAAGTGTCCGTGGCACAGTGGGTTACAGACAGTAAGTCTCTCACTAGAATTGCGGATTGCACTTGACAAGCATGAGCCGCTCAAGCATAATGGCTCCATTATGAATCGCCTAAACAAAGAACAGCGAACCAAGATCATCTCCGCTCTGGTAGAGGGCAATTCACTACGTGCTACTGCCCGTATGTGCAACGTGTCTTTCAATACCGTCTTGAAGCTGATCCCGCAGATCGGACAGGCTTGCATGGAATATCAGGACAAAACTCTCCGCAATCTAAAATGCAAGCGGATAGAGTCGGACGAAATCTGGAGCTTTTGCTACGCCAAGGACAAGAATGTTCCTGAGGATAAGCGCGGGACGTTCGGCTTTGGTGACGTGTGGACGTGGGTTGCGATTGACCCCGATACCAAACTGGTGGTGTCCTACACGGTCGGCACACGTGGAGCACAGACTGCGAAGCTATTCATGGATGATCTTGCTTCGCGCCTTGCCCATCGCGTACAACTGACGACGGACGGTCACCGCGTGTATCTACAGGCTGTCGAGGATGCTTTCGGGAACGATATTGATTACGCTATGCTGGTCAAGATGTACGGCAATGATCGAGAATCGGAAGCACGCTATTCCCCGGCAGAGTGCATTGGGTGCCGTGAAATTGGAGTTACAGGTCATCCTAACCCGAAACACATCTCTACAAGCCACGTAGAGCGCCAGAACCTAACCATGCGCATGTCCATGCGGCGATTCACTCGGCTAACGAATGGATTCTCGAAGAAGATCGATAACCACTTTTGGGCTATCGCGCTCCATTACATGCACTACAATTTCTGCCGGATTCACAAGTCCCTGCGCGTAACTCCAGCGATGGAAGCGGGAATTACCGATCACGTCTGGTCTATCGAGGAAATCGCGGAACTTCTAGAATCAAAATGAGTCACTACCCCGGGATGGGTGGTGTCCTAATTTGAGGAATCCGCTCAGGGTCGGGGTGTATCCGCAGCGCGTCAAATGGGGTATGTGGAGATTTATAGCAGTATTTCTAGCTGTAACGGTTGAATTGAGCTATCCGGTATGTACTGCCCAAAAGCAAGTTGCATTCGTACACGAAGGAGGTTTCGTGCCCGCTTCGTTCCACCCCTTCGGTGATGACATCTCCATATTTAATCGTTACGCAAAAGGCTCCTTTTTGCATCCCAACGGCTTTAGCAGTCGTACCAGAATCCATTGTGAACAGATCATCCAGCACAAAGTCATCCCTCAACGTGGCACTATCTCCGCCAGCAATCAGAATCTCTATGGACTCACTAAAGTGAGTAGTGAGTCTATCTTTGGAAAATGGCTCGCCTTCCGTAAGAAGACCATGCCAAATTTCATACTCAAATATTTGAGCTGGAGTCTTTCCCAAGTTCTTTATATTGAGAGAATAGCGAGTTATACCAGAAATTATCTCTTTACTTGTGAAATCGCCACTGATCCAAGCGCGTTCGGCATTGATAACAGCCCTAGCGTTCAACAAAGCGGCATCGGCGCTGGCTTGGGCGGCGGCAGCACTAGTTCTCGCAACACTTATGGAGTCTTGCAACTCACCAGTCTGTCCTTCAATGGCTCGCAAAGTGCGAAGCGCGTACATGGCACCGACGCTCCCAATAACGGCGAGAGCCAAAGTGCCGAAGGCTATAAGAGCATTCGTGATTCTGGACCACCAATCGGGTTTGGGGCTTCCGCCTTGATCGCCGCCACCGGATTCTTCGGCGGATGGGGATTGGAATGGTATTCCTTGTTTTGCGTAAAAAGCCGTATCTGGAAAGCCGTTCTCTTTGTTTCTGGTGTTTGTATCATGGCTTGCGGATTGGGATGGCTGATCCTGTATGGATGGCTGTGCGACCGTTGCAACGGACAAAGCCCAAAATGTGCATCCCAACGCTATGATGATGGCGGGTCTCATATGAATACTGTAACACAAAAACTCTTGACAATGCCATATTATTGTAATACACTTATCTATATTGGGAGGCTCGATATGGCGAACGTCCTGAGCATCGACAAGCAAGTAGCAATCATTAGCGCATTAGCCGAAGGCTCTGGCATTCGCCAGATTGAGCGAATAACCGGTGTTCATCGCGACACAATCATGCGGCTTGGTGTGCGGGTGGGTAAGGGCTGTGCGTCATTGCTCGATTCCAAGATGCGTGATTTAACCTGTGAGAACTTGCAGTTTGACGAGCTGTGGGGATTTATCGGCAAGAAGCAAAAACACGTCCAGCCGGAAGAAAGCCGAGAGCTTGGCGACGTTTGGACCTTTTGTGCGATTGACTCGGATACCAAACTTGTTCCTTCGTTCAAGGTAGGAAAGCGCGATATGGCAACCGCTAATGCGTTTGTTGGCGATGTAGCATCACGCATGACGAATCGAGTTCAAATCTCGACCGATGGATTGCCCGGCTATGTCGAGGCCGTTGAGAGAGCATTTGGAATGAATGTGGATTACGCGCAGATCGTCAAGGTCTATGAGAGCGAAGCCGCAGACGCGGAAGTTATTCGAGTGGACAAGCGAACCTTTGCTGGCCGTCCAGATTTGAGCGCCGCAACGACTAGCCACGTCGAGAGACTGAATGGAACAACGCGCCTTCACATGCGCCGCCTGACTCGCCTGACCTACGCTTTCAGCAAGAAGCTAGAGAACTTTGAGGTAGCAGTTGCCCTTCACTTTGCCTATTACAACCTCGTAAAGCGGCACAATGCTCTGAGGGCCACGCCAGCGATGGCAGCGGGCATTGAGAAGGATTTTTGGACGGTAGGTAACCTAATCGAGGCGGCCGTGTGACATACATTGAGGAATTGAGGGACGTGATACAGCGATTGCATGGAGCCGAGGCGAGGTATGTCCAAAGTGTCCCCGTCAAAGAAGTCTTTCAGGGCAAGACGATTTGGGATGGAGTAGTCGAGGTCTTTGACCTGATTGGACACCCAAAAGCAAAGCGAGTCTATGCGTGGGCACACGCCACAGGTGACGAAAAGAAGCGGCACGTCACAGTTTTACATCTCGGGCCAGTAGATACGCCCAAAGCGGCTGTAATGGTCGCTATCGTACAGGAGTTCAGGAATGCCGAAGAAAGCTAAGGTTGGGCGTCCCAAGATGCCTAAGGGTCAAGCGAAAGGCCGGATCGTCCCTGTTCGCTTCACTCCTGAGGCGATTAAGGACGTGGAAGTGGCTGCGAAGGCCAAAGGGCAAACAGTCTCGGATTGGATTCGCGGAACGTTGGAGGCCGCGCTTCATACCTAGATTTTCCAACTTAGGACACTACCCCGGGATGGGCAGCGGGGGCAGTTCCCGAGAATCCCAGTTTGCGGACAGTTTCCTGTGACCGATAAACGCCCTACTCGGTAACTGGGATTGGCCAGATTCCGATCCTCCGGCCGATCGAAACGAGCTTCGGACACTTCCGCTTGAGCCTATTCTTTGCTGCGGATGAATTCCGGACCTGAGGGTTTGTGTGAGGCGCTGAGGCACCACACGGTTTGTGCAGGGTAATCTATAAAGCCTGTCCGAGCCTGGGACTAGTTTTGCTTCGACATCCCGGCCATAGCGTCGGATTTTCCGGCCTCTTCAAGGAGTTGGCAGTTGGCCACGCACTTCACCGCCAACATCTCCACTTCGGCCTTCTTATGGGGAACTTTCGAAGTCGCTTCCGGAACCACAATCAACGACTGGGGCCCGTCGGCGACGTTGAAGGTGCACTGGAATTCCAGCTTCTGCACACCGCGCTGCTGGCAGGAGTTTTTCTCCAGCGCTGTTTCGAGCGCTGCAGGCCTGGAGTGCAGTTGGTCGGCAACTCCCGATGGCAGTATGGCCACGATCATGGGCACGGGAGAATTGATCTTGATGCTCACTTGCTCGCCGTCGTGGTCCGGCGCGAATCCGCCATAAACTTTCAGAAATGTGGTGATTTCGTACTTTTCCTTGATTTGCCGGATCCACTGGTACTCCGGCTGGATGCAATTCTCCGCGCAAACCCAACGGTAGTATTGAATCTGCACGTCGTTGGGCGCGTAAAACTTGCGTGTCGCCGACCCTGGGCCAGTCAGCACCGTGGCCATTCCCACTCCAATGGCGCGATCTATCTTGTTGTTCGCGTCCAGAACCGCGCCCAGCCCCGCGAAAACCGCCGCGTCGGGGTCGTTGCGCTCATCGTGAATCACCAGTGTCATCGCTCCTGGCGGGAGATCGCAAACATACGTCGTTTCCACCACGTGTTCCTGGGTGCAGATTTGCCGCAGTTCGCGCACGGTCTCCGGCCGCTGCAGCGCCTGGTTCCACGCCTCGGCATCGGCCAGAAAGATGGTTACGGGTCTTTGCGATCTGATATCTACGTGAATGTTGCCGCCGTTCGGACCTGGGTGATAGGTCCGCCCCGAATGGTAGTTGGCCGGATCCAGCCGCACGGTTTCGGCGTTAGCAGGTTGCCAATCGAAGATTTTTTGTTGCTGCGCAATCGACGTCGCGCACAACGGGCCGAATACCGACAGGACCAGAGTGGCGATTCTGATGGTTTTCATAATATTTCAATTGAACCGCTCCACTTCTGTGCCCGCAAGGCAAATGCGGCGGCCCGTTTCCTGGAAAAAACCTGTCCGAATGTACAGGTCGAAAAATGGGAAAGTTTGTAAGGCTCAGTGGGGATTCTAGAGCTCGCAACCAAGGATCGCGGCCAGATCCACATTCCGCCTTCAACTTTCGACCTCCCTTCCCTATAATCACTGTTTCTGTTCGCAGACTGGAGCCATGTGTATCACGTTCTCGAAGCACGCATCCAAGCCGCCCTCAAGAAACATATTCTTGGGAGTTATAGCCAGAACGTCGGTGTCGTCACCGAGCGCCCTCCGCGCATCGAAATGGGCGAAGTCGCGACGCCGGTCTGCTTCGATCTGGCCAAGCGACTGAAGCGCTCCCCGCGCCAGATTGCGCAAGAAATTGCCGCCGAGTTGCCGCCCATCGAGGGCGTGGACCGCGTGCAAGTGGCGGGCGCGGGCTACGTCAATCTCTATTTTTCACGCGCCGCTTTTCTGGCCGCAACCGTCGCCGGCGCTGAAACGCCGCCGGAAATGGCTGCTCCCGACACTCCCAAATCCATCGTGGAGCACACCAATATCAATCCGAACAAGGCGGCGCACATCGGGCATCTGCGCAACGCGGCCCTGGGTGACACGCTGGTTCGCGTGCTGCGGCGCGCGGGGCGGCGAGTGGAAGTGCAGAACTACATCGACAATACGGGGGTTCAGGTTGCGGACGTGGTCATCGGATTCGTCCACATTGCGAAGAAGACTCCCGCCGAAGTGCGCGCCCTGGCCGCGCAGCCCAAGTTCGATTACCTCTGCTGGGATCTCTATGCCAGCGTCACGAATTTCTTTGAAGAAAACAAGACTCGCCTGGCTTTACGCCGCGACACCCTAAAATCCATCGAGGAAGGAAGCGGCCCGGCGTCGGAAATGGCCGATGCGGTGGCCCCCGCCGTGGTTCGTTGTCACCTGCGTACGATGGAGCGCTTGGGAATCGAATACGACCTGCTTCCTCGCGAAAGCGAAATCCTGCACCTGAAATTCTGGGATGCGGCGTTTGAGCTACTGAAACGGCAAGACGCGATCCATTTGGCCGCCTCGGGCAAGAATGCCGGTTGCTGGGTGATGCGCCTGAACGACGCCGCGGATGCCGCCGATGCGAGCGGAGAAGACGACGACGCAAAAATTATCGTGCGTTCCAATGGAACGGTCACCTACGTTGGCAAGGATATTGCCTACCAACTGTGGAAATTCGGCCTGCTCGGCCGCGATTTCCACTATCAGAAGTTCCACACCTATTCCAACGGCCACCCGCTGTGGGCCAGTGTTTCGAGCGAAGGTGATCCCAGCGCGCCGGCCTTCGGACACGCCACACTGGTTTACAACGTGATCGACGCGCGACAGGCCTACCTGCAAAACGTGGTCGTCGCGGGACTTCGTGCGCTGGGGTTCCAGGACGAGGCCAGCCGCTCGATTCATTTTTCCTACGAAATTGTGGCGCTCACCCCGCGCTGCGCCGCCGAACTTGGCTACACCCTGAGCGAAGAGGACGCCAAAAAGCCATACGTGGAAGTCAGCGGGCGCAAAGGCCTGGGCGTGAAGGCCGATGACCTGCTCGACCGCCTGGAAGCCGCGACGCTCGCCGAGGTGGACCAGCGCCATCCCGATTTGCCTGAAAACGAGCGCGTCACGATCGCGCACACCATCGCCATCGGCGCGCTACGGTATTTCCTATTAAAATTCACGCGCACGGCCATCATCGCCTTCGACTTCAAGGATGCGCTCAGTTTCGAAGGCGAAACCGGGCCGTATTGCCAGTACGCGGTGGTGCGTGCGAGGAATATTTTCCGCAAGCTCCGAGAACAACAGCCGGACTTTAATTTGGCGTCGTTGAGAATTGTGGATGGAGATGCGGCTGCGCGCCTATTCGCCGAACCCGATGGCAATGCGTTGTGGGAACTCGTGCTGCTCGCGGGATCGCTGGGCACTCAAATCAACGCCGCCGTGGGAGCACAGGAGCCCGCCTTTATCGCCAAGTACGCGTTCCAACTGGCGCAGGGGTTCAATCTTTTCTATCACCGGCATCGCATCCTCACCGAAGAAGACCCGGCCAAGAAGACGTTCCTGCTACAACTCAGCCGGCTGGTGGAGGTACAACTGGTGGCCGCGCTGGAGTTGCTTGGAATCGGATCACCCGAAAAAATGTAGTAACCTCCAGGTAACGGGCGGATTTCCGAGTTACCGACCATACGCTCGGAATGAGTCGGCGCCTGATTGTGAGATGTAAGTACCGGCTTAGCTACGCCTTCGATTCTATCGACGGGCACCCCGTCCCATCTGCTAGGCGCGCTATTGAATCGTTACCTGCATTGAGGCTTGATTTGTGAGACTGCCGGTCGTTCCGTTGATTACCAGAGTCGCAGTTCCCGTAATCACTTGATATAGGGACCCGTTGGTTTTGGACGGCAGGTTATTGGCGTCGCCAGCGTAGGAGGCGGTGATCGCATGGGTGCCAACATATAGTCCTGTTGGCTGCAGAGTCGCAGTTCCGTCTGAGAGTACATTGGCAAAGCCAATAGAAGCCCCCTGATCGTAGAACGTTATCAAGCCCGTGACCGCTCGTGATGAACTAACCTTCACTTGAAGGGTAGGAGGCGCGGTGCTCGGAACCTTTGTCCCGGATGTCGTCAAGGATACGGAAGTGGAAATCAGATTTCCTCCTCCACCTCCTCCACCCCCTCCTACCCCTGTACCACAGCTAAGGATAAGACCGAACATACAGACCGTTGCCAGCCCCATAGCAATGCGGTATCCACGCGTGCGTCGCAAACAGCCTAGTAAGAGCAAAACAACGAGTCCCGCCACGACATTTAAACCCGGCCAGCCACCCCAAAAATGGAAGAAAGTGGGTGGCCTTATATGTTCAAGACTTACGGTCGGACTCACTGACGGCGGAAGGGTCGTCAAAGTAAGGGTTGCTGTGGTGGCGTTGCCATTTGTGAGGGTCACGGTGGATGGTGAAAAGTTGCAGCTCGAACCAACAACGACATAGGCGTTAAGGCATGCTAGTGTGACCGGGCTTGTGGAATTAGTAGCAGGCGTCACGGTAATCGTAGCTATTCCTGATTGGCCGGCGGTGAGGGCAAGGCTAGATGAATTCGCCGCAACGCTGAAATTAGGGATATCGACTCGTATGAAGACCGAGCTCCCGGACTGATAGTAGTTCGTATCTCCTGCAAAATTTGCGTCATACCAACTCGCGAATTGCGGCGCTGTCACTAGCGTCGCCTGCAGCGCCAGGTTTCCCGATGTGTCTTTTATTGGTGTATAGGTGACGGTGCCGGGAACTTGGGTAACCCCCGTAAAAAATGATACTGCGTTCGAAATGGCAGGGCCTTGAGTCAAAGATGTATCCACAATTGCGGTCAGCGTAACATTCGATCCATATTGCACACTTGTATTGTCGGCAGTTAGCGTCATGTTCGTCCCATAGAAGACCCGGGTGGTCATGGGTGCCGAGGTGGAAGCAGCATAATTCGAATCACCATTGAACTTGGCCGTGTAGGTGTGAGTTCCGCTGGTCGTTGGAGGCACGGCGACCGAAGGCTGTAGAAATGCTCCCCACGTCGGTCCGCCGTTCTGCCCCGTGCAACTAACCGGCCCTGGCAGCGGCGTACTCCCTTCGAAGACAGTCAAGTTGCAACTCGGCATAACGCCCGAGCTGTTTGTCTGGACGATGGCATTCAGAAAGAACGGCATGACCGATGTGGGTGGCAGCGGCGCATTCCCAGCAATGGTCGTCGTTGGGGCGGGCGTCACGGAAAGTGAATACGTATTAGAGCTGGCATTGTAGCTGCTATCTCCGCCATAACTTGCGGACAGTTGATGAGACCCTCCGGGCAGTTGGATAAAGAGGTCCTCTGTAAAGCCTGCGCTATTGAGCGCAAACGTGCCTGCGTCCAGGGGAACTGGCGCACCACCGTTGATGGCGTCTGTCATCGTGATCGTCCCGCTTGGACAGCTTGGCGGGTTGCAGGTTGGGTGCGGGGGAAAAGACAAAGTTGCCTGCGCGTTCCCCACGTCGACACGAACGCCATAATAAGCGGATCCGTAAACCACAGAAGAAAGTGTATTGCCGGTCTCTTTGTGAGAAGTCGGATTAAAAACAGGAGTGCTGATTAGCGTCTTGCTGTCCTCAGCGGTTATGTTGACGGGGATTCCGGGGTTCGAATCGCTCGGTCCGAAGGATCCATCCCCCTGGTAGTGTCCATTAAGGGTGTACGTACCGCCGGGGAGAACTACGCTAGCTCCTGTTGCAGTGCCGTTCGAAAGCGTCAGATCCTCAATCCCGAGAGAAGGGCTCAGACTACCGGTTACCGGATTCGGGCTGGCGATTAACGAGACTTGTCCGGTTGGAGTACCCGTGCCCCCTGCCCCTGGCATCACCGTACTGGTCACGCTGATCGGCTGGCCATGCGCGAGTCCGCTGATCGAACTCGCCGGTTTTCCATTGATACTTGCGCTCAGCGTTGTGGTGGATGGCAGGAAAGTAATCGAATTCCAATTGTCGACCAAATTCTGGGCGTTTACCGATCCCAGTCCGGTGGCCAAATCGTAGCCAGCATTCGTTGTCCACGCCTGGTTGGCCATATTTTTTGGATCAACCACTACACCGTTCACGGTGCTGTCTCTGCTACTGCAATCTGTGGTACCCCCCGAACAGGGGACCGAATTAGTCCCAGTCGAGCCGTTCGTCAATGCGCTGTTTCCCTTCGTGACATCATTGAAGGTGCACCCCGAATCAGGTCCAGTAGAAGAATTGCAGTTAAGATTTGCAGCTGCCTGCTTCTTTGCCAACGCGTAGAGAACGTAGTTGGCATTTCCCTGACGAGGCGCAGGATTCTGTGAGGTCGCTTGTTTTTCATTTACCAGGGCTAACATTCCAGCGAAGGCAGGTGCTGAAGCGGAAGTTCCGCCGGCTCCCTGAAATGTAAAACCTAAAGTGTTGAGACTACATGTTGGGTTCGATGGACTTACGATGTCCGCCTGGCAAAAGATATACACACTCCCGGTGAAACCATTGCTTGCGAAAAGTGAGACGTCCGGAAGGTCGCGCACATTGTCCAGCGGCACCCCTGCGCCCGATTGCCAAGCCGGTTTCGAGTAGAGCGAGCTTGGGCCGCCGCTTCCCGCAACAATATTCAGGGAGCGCTGAGGCGCTGAAGCCCCGCAGCCGCTAATTCCGAGTTGAGCGCAGGAATCATTCCAGGGAATTTCAGGGATATAACCGATGACGGACGCGTGTGTCACGGGATCATTTGTCGAGTTCCAGTATTGCGACCAACGATTAACCTGGTCAAAATCGGTCCCGCCAACGGCCACATTAAATGGGGTTGACGCAAATCCGCTCACGGCGACCCCTTTTATCGCGGTTGGTTGCGTGTCGAAATTGTCGCAGCCAGCCGAACCACCGTCACCCGCCGAAAGGACCACCGTGATGCCCTGTGCTGCCGCCTGCTCCCACAACGAGTAGTAAAACTGATTTCCAGTGGACCCTAGGTTTTGCTCGCATTGCCCGAAACTTTCGCTCATCACCCCTGCAAGATTATTGTCAACAATATAGACAGCCGACAGGTGAACACCCGATGTGGTCTCCGTCGGGGCCGACGTCACGAAGTCGATCGTCGCTCCCGGCGCCACGGCCCCCGCCCATTCAATATCGAGATCGGATTCGCTCTCGGATGGGTTAATCCCGGGATCCTCCCCATTCAGAATGATGTTCCCGCTCGTGAAGTTCTGCGGAAGTCCGAATAGCGTTCTGAAATCCACAATGTCTTGCACATGAATATTGGATTCCCCGACGATGGCGATCGTCTGGCCGGAGCCCTTGATCGGCGGACTTGCGTTCCAGAGCGGGGCCACATTGTAAATCTTGGCAAGGTCCGCAGGCGCCAGCGGATAGAAATTGTAGTACGTGGGATCGGTGAAGAGTGGTGTCACTTGTCCTGTGGCTGTAGAGTGGTGAAAAGCGCCAACATTTCGGAGGTGAGTCACGGGCCGGAAATTGTGCAGAGAAACAACGCCTGCTACGACCGGCGCCAAGGCAGCTGGAATCTGTGGATCGGTCGCATTCGCAATCCGCTCTTGGCCGTCAACCGAGAAGCGGCGAATCTGGGTATGGAAAGCGTTTCGTATCTGTGCCACGTTTCCAGAAAATTCGATAACCGTGCGTCCTTTGCTGACTTGCGTAACCTGAAAGCCTTGCGACCGGAGCCAATTGGTTACGGCCTGAATGTCAGCGTCTGCCGGGCCGAATTGTTGACCGAATTGATCGGGGGTAAGCCATTTGTGGAAGCTCGGAGAAGACTGGGTTTGCTGCTCGTCCAGGTAATGAAGCAACGCCGACTCCTGGTCGGGGCTGCGCTTCAGAACCAGGAGCATGCGCGTGAGAGGTTGTGCGTCAGTAACGGCCCCAAGGTCGAGCCCGGCACGCGTCAGCGGGTGAACGTTGCCTTGCAAGCGGACGAGGTTGTTTTCATCCACGGCTTGAGTGACGCGAGAACCGACAGCAGGCGTCTGCGCCGGAGCGCGCCAGGCAGCAAGCAACAGAATGGCAACAGCGAGAAGGACGGGGCGAAAGCAGACTCTCTGTTTGAATTCCATAATTTGCCCACGCACAACCTTTGGCCTGTCTCTGGGCAGCCTGTTTCCAGCCTGAATGAGGACCTGTGAAGAAAACAGGCCGCAGGCATTTCACTTAACTCCGGCAAAGAGGAACTCCCCTGCCACGGAAATGGCTGTAGCCTATCATAGGAGGAAATAACCCGGTAGAGACTTATCTATTAATGTACGAGCCCACGTGAAACTCCTCGTCGCAGGAGTTTCAACTGGTGGCCGCGCTGGAATTGCTTGGAATCGAATCACCCGAAGAAATGTAGTAACCTCCAGGTAACGGGCGGATTTCCGAGTAGGCGGCGATTCGGGATTATTCGGTTTGGTCAAGACAATGGAGTCTGATGGCAGAAGCGCGGACACAAAATCCCACCATCAACCCCCTATTTGGACTTCACCCTCTTCAAACCAGCCCTCGCGAACAACATAGTCCCTGACTTTCTCAGGGTTATTAGAGTATGCAACGATCGCCAAGCTCTTCCTAGCTCGGCTACACGTCACGTAGAACAGTCTTCGTGTGCGGTCGATACTACTATCTTTCCCTTCGCGCTCATTTTGGATGTCTGTTTTGGTCCTTTCCTTCGCCCCGAAAAGCTTCTCATAATTAAACATGAATCCCCGCGCTTCTGTGTCGTCCATAACTACCATGACACGGTCAAATTCCAACCCCTTAACGCCCTGGTGCGTCTCGAACGCAGCTTTGCCAGTTACGTACTCGTCGTATGGCTGGATTTCGGCGAATGGAGCCAGCAGAAACTTGCCCCAGGCATCTAAGACGGGGTCGCTCTGAACTTCTTCTGGAGTAGGCAATTTACCGCCGCTTTGAGCTTCTTTCTCTGCGCGCTGCTCCCGAGCAGCCATTGGACGCAAACTTTCGGGAACTTCGAGCAATCCCGTCCGACTAACGCAGTTTAGGACGTCAAGGAAGCGAGGTTTGGCATTGTCCGACCAAAGAGTCATAAGTTCCCCGACCGCCGCGCGCGCTGTCTGGATCTTCGCTCCCTGATCTGTCCCCGCCGCCGTGAGCGTCGCTTTGCTGAGCAATGGAGAGGCCTTCCGGACGATGGCGGCGACGGCAAACTCATCATCCCGCAATTTGGCTTTATTCAGCGGAAGTACAAACTGAGAAAAGAGCCGGAGGCCCGGGAGTGACCCGTCCCGTAGTCCGGTCTGTAGGTTGTCAACCTGATTCAGGGCGTGAAACATTTCCCCAAAGCCCATGCGCCGCGCAGCCATATGGTGCTCAAGCACCAAAGTCTTGACATTTGTCTCAGCGGTCCAGAGCGGGTCGCCTGTGACACTAGCCATCTTTTCCACCGCCCTACGTTCAGCTCCCGCTTTGTCAAGTAGGTCGCTAGACAAGACGAACAGACGAACGATGCCTTCTTCGCTATCCGATCGAGCCACTTGTTCGTGGCCGTCCACTGGAGACCGAATCTTATTGATGAGCTCGATAATCCGTCGAGGGCATCGATGGTTTAACTTCTTAGTCGGCCTTGCCCAATCCGAGGGCAAATCAAGGCCCAAATCCACCTTCCCGTCTGCGTAGATCCGCTGCATTACGTCACCAAATAGCCCCAGACAGAATCGATCTTTGTATTCCACTTGGAGATTCAAAAAAGCGTCCATAAGCAATTTATTCGTGTCTTGGCTCTCATCAATCAGCAGGATGGGAAATTTTGTAATCAATATGTGTTGCATAAGCGGTTTCCGCGCCAGGAAGTCCGCCCCAATCTTTATGACTTCCGCATGACTTAGAGAGTCGCGTCCTCGGTTATCTCCCGCCGGGTTGTAAGTAAAGCGCTTGATGACATTCAACTCCATAAGGCGCTCCTGCTTCGCTCTGATACTTTCATCGCGTTCCAGTGCTGCCTTGGTTCCGGCTCTCCCTCTACGCTGGAGGTCTTCCAACTCCGCGATTTCGATTGCTAGATTCGCCCGCAACCATTGCTTAATATCCACATCGTGGCCGCTGATCAGCGACCAGACGAAACTGTGGATGGTCGAGATTTCAACCAGAGGATCAAATTCAAGGCGTTCCTTAATCTCGTCACAAGCAGCGTTGGTATAAGTAATGACCCCAATCCGTTGACCATATAGGCGCAGGCGCTTGCCGTACTTCTCGCGCAGCCGATTCAGAGCATTGACCAGAGAACGTGTCTTTCCTGATCCTGCGTCTGCGAACAGGAAGAAGCTGACTGGTCTATCTAGATCGAGACTGGCGCTAATTTCATCGTCCACGTGGTCATCGGCATGATTGTCAGCGGCAACAGGCGGATTTGTCGTCATTTTTGCACCTCCGTCTCCGTCTTTGGCGGTTCACCGCTGACCAATGCCTCTTGTTGTTTTCTCTGTAGTTGCTTCTCCAACCACGACAGGCCCTCACGTATGTAAGTCGGGGGCGCGATCGGCCACGGGTCTTCTTCTAAATCGAGCAGATCAAGAGCGAACTCAGCCTTCTTCGCTGTCTTCAGAATCTTGAACATTTCTTCGCCCAGTTCAGTCCCCGTCGTGCATTTGTCTATAGCTTTCCTGATCGCCTCTCTGTCACCGCTGCTTTTGTGGTTCTTGAATATCTGCAGATTGTCGTACACCAAAGCGTCTTCGAAGGTGTTCGGAACCACTTCAATTGGGGAAGATTTGTCGTTCAACTGGATCTTTAGCGGATATTGATACGCAACGCGCACCGAGAACACCGAGAAGAGGTCGTCGTACGTTTTCACCTTCTGATCCTCTTTTGCATCCAGCAAATCATCTAGAGAATCTCTTGCCGGAAGCCATGTTTTCAGCGTAGCGTTCCGCGTGCCTTGCGCTTTGCCTCTCGCAGGCGGTACGCCCGAGCCAGCTGGTGACACCGCAGCGTCGAGATCGGTGATGACAAGGGTGACGAGTCCTAGGTGTTGGATCAGAGGGCGTAGGCGATGTGCGTGACTGCCGCCAATCTCCAGTAAGGTTATGTAGGATTGCCTCAATTGAGGAAATTGATTGCGCACAAACTGCGGTACAAGCATGCGCTCCGCCGGCCCCTCGACCAATATGGCTGCGTCTGCGAAAAAGAGGTCACAGTGAGTCGCCTTTAAATACCTCGTGACAAATCGTTGGGTATTTGGAACCTCACCAAACACCTCCGACAGATTGACGACCGTCGTTATCGGAACTTCGCCAGCCTTGGATGCCGATTTCCGCCGAAAATACCGTAGGCATGAGAATTCACACTCGTGTGCAATATGGCTCGAATGAGTGCTGACAACGAGTTGCGTTCTTAGCTTAGTATTCGCGCCTAAGTTGCTGTGATTACGCAACAGGTCATACGCTTTGCGAATGAACACTTGCTGGACTTGTGCATGCAAGTGCGCCTCTGGTTCCTCGATGAGAACTAAGTGCAACGGCGGTGGAAAGAACCCTTGGCTCGAGCTTGCGGAGGTCGTCTTCGCCGCCTTGCCGACCTGCATCCATCCATCCCGAAAACTCATCAACCTGAAGACCATGGAAATTAGATTCTGATACCCCAAGCCGTTATAGTCTTCAGGCAAGCGCAAGGGTCCAGAAGTTCCTGTGCCGTCATCAGGAGTCACGTCGTATTGAACCGCCGCGTTGTGGTCCAGGCCGTCAGTGAGACGAATCTTCGTTGCGATGGTTAGCTTCGGGTCCGTCACGCCTGGATATCCTAAGTTTTCAACCTCTTCCAGCGCAGCCGAGAAGCCAGTCCGGAGTTTTCTGTCAAACATCTTCTCTGCTTCTTGAATGGCAAGGAGGGCCTCTAAATCGGAAGGGTCAGGCGAGTCCAACGGATTGAGGTGCTTCTCATAATAAGAACGTAGCTGCGTCGATAGTCTGCGTGCTTCGCGCCGCTCACCACCAACAGCTCGATCCCTGTTGCTGTTCACATCCGCAAAATCTCTCTGAGCAGAAATCGTGTTAATTTGGATTAGTCCTTTGAGTGGATCACCATCGATAGGCTCGCTCCCTAGGGGCAAAGGTTGGGGAAGTGCGATGCCGTTACTAGGTGCCTTCTGCTTGGCCGGGTCCAAGGAATAACAGCGGACCTTGAAATGGGCTCTCAGCCTCCGGTCCAAAAACTCGCGCATCGTTCTCGGCCACAACGCCACCGTGTGCAAGTCAGAGCCAGACTGCTGTGGCGCTGCCTTTTTGGTGTTTTGCGCGTCGCGAATGGCCGAAACATATTCCTTAAATAGCGCATCGACATTCTCTGGTTCGAAGCGTAACCGTACGCCAAGAAGGCCTCCCTCCCAGTCTAACGTTGGAAACAGGCGATTAACGTAGTGAAACTCGCCAGTCCCGACATGTAGCCATAGATCCAAGGAGGGCAATAAGGCCTCCCAAGCGTCCAGAGATGGGCCTGGAGAACCAGGGGAATTTGCCAAAGTCTCCCACTCTGCCCCTATTTTGTTGATGCCCGTCCAGTTAGACAAAGTGAAATCATTCGTCGTGAATCCGCTTTGATCCACGAGGAAACTGTGGAGTGAATCTATCGCGGACGTTTTGCCACTATTGTTTGCACCAACAAACACTGTGGTGTTCGTGGTGAAGTCAATTCGTATTGATTTAAGTTTTCGGAAGTTCTGGATCTCCACGAATTGGATATTCATTGAACTTAGCGCCCCCGATTGGCGGCTGAAGGAATTTCGGCCAGGACTTCCGCGATGGCTTCCTGCCCACCACAGATAGTACATCCAATTAAGTCTGCGAGGCGATAATACCCTTCTGTGAACACATCCCCGCGAGCCTCGCTGTTGGGAGCTCCATTAGCGGCTGCCGTCGATTGCGGGCGTACTCGGAAACTGACTCCCTACCGATCTGTCCGATTATTTCGCGGGAAAGCCGTCTGCGCCAAACTTCATGGCCAGATCAACCAGCGTGCGAACTGCCACGCCTGTTGCGCCCTTTGATAGCCAGGGCTTGGCGTCATCCAGCCAGGCGGTGCCCGCAATATCCAGATGAATCCACGGCGTGTCTCCGGTGAATTCTTTTAGGAACATCGCGCCTACGGTGGCTCCTCCGCCCTTTCCGCTCCCTACGTTTTGAATGTCCGCGATGCCGCTCTTGATCATTTCCCGGTAGTCGTCATCGACGGGCAGGGGCCACATCTTTTCGCCAGCCGTTTTTGCGCTGGCCAGGAGCTGATCGGTGAAGGCCTGGTCGGAACCGAACACGCCGGAGTTGATATTGGAAAGCGCCACAACGACTGCGCCGGTCAGAGTTGCCGCGTCGATCAAGTGCGTGCAGCCCAACTGCTTTGCATAGGCGATGCCGTCAGCCAAAACCAGGCGTCCCTCGGCATCGGTATTGATGACTTCGATGGATTTCCCGGCCATGGAGATTTGGACATCGCCGGGTTTCTGCGCGCGGCCCCCGGGCATATTTTCACTCGAGGGAATAACGGCGATCACTTTGCACGAGGGCTTGAGCGTTGCCAGCGAGCGCATTACGCCAAGCATAGCGGCGCCACCGCACATGTCGTATTTCATTTTTTCCATGTCGTTGGAGGGCTTGATCGAGATTCCACCGGTATCAAAGGTGATTGCCTTGCCCACCAAGCCGAGGACCGGAGCTTTGGGATTCAATTTTTCCGGTGTATAGGTGACCACAATCAGGCGCGGCGGTTCGACGCTGCCTTGCGCGACCGACAGCAACGCGCCCATCTTCAAATCTTCAATTTTCTTCTGGTCCAGGACATCGATCGAGAGGCCTGCCGCCCGCGCCATCGCTTCGGCCCGCTCGCCCAACATGCGTGGCGTCAGGCGGTTGGAAGGTTCGTTGCCGAGTTCCCGGGCAAAGTTCTGTGATTCCGCGATAATGCGGCCGCGCGCCAAGCCGCGATCGGCATCGGCTCGCGAAGACTCATCCCATCCTGCTATCGACGCCGCGGTGATTTCGTTTCCCGGTTTCTTGTCCGTCTTGTATTTTTCAGAATCGAAATTGGCAAGAATCAAACCTTCCACGATGGCTTGCGCGGCGGCAGCGCTGCGGCTGTCCTCCCGCGCCAGGAACGTTACGCGTTTCACTTGGCGCGACTTCAGTGTGCGAACCGCCGCGCCCGCCAGTCTGCGAAGCTCAGCCGTACCGAATTTTTCCTTCTTACCTGCGCCCAGGATGAGCAGACGCTGGGCGGCCAAGCCTTGCGGATAGTGCAGTAGAGTTACTTCGAGCATCTTCCCGGTCAGTTCCCCCGACGCGGCGAGTCTCGAAAGTGCACCACCGGTGGCGGCGTCGAGTTGAGAAAGATCGCCATCTACCGGCTTGTCCTGTTCGAACACGTAGGTAATCAGCGCCTCGGTCTCAATTTTGGCCGCCGGCCGGGTGTCTAGATTGATCTCCATGTGTCCCCTTTTGTCAGACAAAGTGGCGCCACCTCGTCAGGCGACGCAAGGCTGAATATTCCGTAACTACAACAATCCACGTATCTTAGCGATGCCGAAACTTGTACATAGCCTCGCCCACTTCCCGCTTGGCCTCTTTATCCTTCTCCGATTGGCGGCGATCCCATTTCTTTTTGCCCTGCGCCAGCGCAATTTCGCACTTGGCCAGGCCCTCACGAAAATAGATTTTCAGGGGCACAATGGTCAGGCCCTTCTGATCTGTCTTGCGGTCCAGCTTTTCAATCTCTTGTTTATTTAGCAGTAATTTACGCGGGCGCAGGGGAGTATGGTTGAATGGTCCGCCGGGAAGGTACTCCGAGATGTGGCAGTTCAACAGCCAGACGGCGTTCCCGCGAATCACGGCGTAGGCGTCGCGCAGATTCGCCTTTCCTTCGCGGAGGGATTTCACCTCGGTGCCCAGCAATACCATTCCCGATTCCAGCCTCTCCAGCAAATGGTAATTGTATGAAGCGGCGCGGTTTTGAGCAACCAGCAGTTCCGCGGGTTTTTCCTTTTTTTTCGGCGGTTTAGGCACGGCAACACTATCTTAGCCGCCGCTAGATACCTGACGCAAGTTCGCGTCTTGTATGGGTTTTGCGTGGATGCTAGACTGATTTGGATGTATGGAAAACACGGAGCGTTGATGAAACCGCGGTATCTCTCTGGGCCGGTCCTAATTGCGCTGACCATTCTGCTCTCGGGCTGCCCAAAGGGGAGCCAGGACTACAATCAGGCCGCAAAAGCGGAATCGTTAAACGACTACGATACCGCCCTCCAGCACTACAATAACGCCCTGCGCGCTGAGCCGAATAATACCGAATACAAGTTGAAAGCTGCACGGGCGCGCTTCGAAGCCGGCCAATGGCATGTGGACCAGGGGCGCCGCCAACGGGAGCAATCCAACCTGGATCTGGCGCTGGCGGAATTCCGAAAGGCCGCGATGATTGACCCTTCCAGCGCCGTGGCGGCGCAGGAGGTCCAAGCCACGCTCGATTTGATGGGAGCCAAACAGAACAGCAACCAGAATTCGGTGCCCACCACATCTGTAGGCGATGAACGTAAGCTTATGACTGGACCGCCCGCCCTGCAGCCGCTTTCACTTGCCGCGATCAATATGAAGGCAACCAATGATGCCAGAGCGGTTTTCGAAGCGATTGGAAAACTCGCGGGTCTGACGGTAATCTTCGATGTGGATTTTACTTCCCGGCGCATATCGGTCGAATTAAACAACGTCACTCTTGACCAGGCGCTCAACATTGTGGCTCTGCAAAGCAAGTCGTTCTGGCGCCCGGTAACCTCCAACATTATTTTTGTCGTTCCCGACCAGCCTCAAAAGCGCAAGGATTATGAGGAAGAGATCGTAAAAACGTTTTACCTGCACAATACCGTCCTGCCCCAGGAATTGACTGAAATTGTGACCAGCATTCGGCAATTGCTCGATCTCCGGCGCGTGCAGCAAATCAATGCTCAGAACGCGATCGTAATCCGGGACACGCCGGACCGCGTGATGTTGGCGCAGAAAATCATCGACGACATCGATAAAGCCAAGCCCGAAGTCGTGATCCAGGTTACGGTTTTGCAAGCGCGCAGAGACCGGCTCAGGGATATGGGCATCCAGCCGGGCACTTCCGCTGCGCTTACTTTCACGCCTCCAAATACCTCTGGTTCGACAACGTCCCCCACGACTTCCCTGCCCTTGAACCAGCTTCAACATCTTTCTTCGGCCGATTACAGCATCACGCTGCCAAGCGCCACGGCCAATTTCCTGATGACCGACACTTCGACGCAGATTATAGACAATCCGGAAATCCGCGTTGTCGATGGCCAGACCGCCAAGCTCCGCGTAGGAGATCGAGTCCCGGTGGCGACGGGCAGCTTCTCGGCGGGCATCGGCACGACGACCACAACCGGCGGCATCAACGCGCTGGTAAACACGCAGTTTCAATATCTGGACGTCGGGGTGAACGTGGACGTTACCCCGCGCATCCACCCCGATCACGAAGTGAGCCTGAAGGTGAATGTGGTGGTGTCGTCGGTGACTGGGTCATCGAACATCGGAGGAATCAGCCAACCGATCATCAGCCAGCGCAGCATCGAACACGACATTCGGCTCAAAGACGGCGAAGTCAGTGTATTGGGCGGACTCATCGAGCGGACCGACTCAAAAGCTATCAATGGATGGCCCGGTCTCGCCAAGCTTCCTTTCTTCGGGAACTTTTTTTCCGACAACAAGGTCGATCACCAGGACAACGAAGTCCTGATCGTTTTGACCCCGCATATTGTGCGGCTGCAAACCATGACGGCTGAGAATTTGCGCGCCATCGCTTCGGGAACCGACACCAACGCGGAAGTGCGGCTCGAAAATGAGGTCATGGCGCCTCCGGTCCCGAGGCCGCAGGGCGTTCCACCGCCGGTGCCTGCTCCCGCAGTTGCTCCTGCTCCTGCGGCGGCATCTCAAAATCCGGGTCTGCGATTTGAGCCCGGCTCTGTAAGAATGAAAACAGGAGAAAACGCGACCATCGGCGTGGTGGTTGAGAACGTTCAGGACCTCTACTCGATTCCCCTGCTGCTGCAGTACAACCCGGCGGTGATTTCCATCGAAGACGTGCGCCAAGGAGGATTCCTTTCCGGTGGAACACAGGAGATCGCCATCGTGGAGCGTGTGGACAAGGAGCGCGGCCAGGCAATCATCTCGGCAACGCGCATGCCCAATACCCCGGGGGTTAGCGGCTCGGGCACCTTACTCGGCATCGTGGTACGCGGCGTGGCACCGGGCAATTCGAAACTTTCCATCGTGCAGATAAACGCAAAAGATTCCCAGCAGCGGCCGCTCCAGATGGTGACCGGCGAGGCCGCGATCCAGATTCAATAACGCAACGGTCCTTTCATGCGGCAAACGATTCCATCACGAAGCGCAAAGCGGAACACGCTCGCGGGAATGACGCTGCTCGAGCTCATTCTTGCCTGTGGCATCTTATTGATCCTGTCGTCGGCGGCATTGCCCCTCGCGCAGAACACCATCAGGCGACAAAGAGAATCCGAGTTGCGGCGGGACTTGCGCGAGATGAGGAACGCCATTGACCGCTATAAAGACGCCGCGGACAAAAATTTGATTCGCACCGAAGTTGGCAGCCAGGGTTATCCCCCCGATCTTGAAACACTGGTCAATGGAGTTACCGTCAGCGCAGGCGGATCACAGGCCGGCATCAGCGCCTCCGCCTTGGCTGGAGCCAGCAGCACGGCGCAATTCGGCTCGGTGACCAGCCAAACAGGAACCGCTCTATCGGATTCACCAGGCAAAGTGCGTTTTTTACGAAAGATTCCAGTCGATCCGATGACCGGAAAAGCCGATTGGGGTCTGCGCGCAGTGGCGGACGATCCGGACTCGCGCAGCTGGGGCGGGCACAACGTCTTCGATGTGTACTCACAATCCCAAGGCACCGGTTTCGACGGAACCAATTATGCAGACTGGTAGGAGACAAACGCGATCGCGCGCATTTGCATTCTCGAGGGAACGATGCAATGGCTCTCGCGGCGCGTCAGCAGTGGGTTTCACGCTGCTGGAGATGCTGATCGTCATCACGATCATCTTGATTTTGGCCGGCATAGCCGTGGGGCGGTACGAGAAATCCGTCCTACGCGCAAAGGAAGCCACGCTCAAGCAGGACCTTTTCGTGATGCGCCAGGCCATCCAGCAATATACCCTCGACAAGTCCGCCGCGCCGTCCTCGCTCGATGATTTGGTTCAAGGGAAATACCTGGGCGGAGTTCCCAACGACCCCATTACACGAAACAGGGATTGGCATCTGGATTTTGAAAATGTCCTGCTGAGTCCCGAACAGGCCTCGTCGGGTCTAACAGATGTACACTCGGCCTCCGACGCTATCTCCCCGTTTGAGAATACCGCCTACAGCGCGTGGTGATTGCGACGCCGGCGTGGAAATTTACGCGCTCTCTCCAGAGAAATTCCAATCCGGCAGAGCTTTCCGGCCACACATGACCTCAGCGGCCCAGCGGCCCAGATAAACCGATAGGGCAACCCCGTGTCCACTGTAGGCCCCCAGGACCAGCGCGTGGCGGCTACGGGGATGTTGCGCGAACACTGGACGCCACTTGCCCGCGATCAGGATTGGTCCTCCCCACCGGTGGGTAAACTGCACGCTTCGCAGGGCCGGGCGCAGTCCCTTGACCCGAACCTCCAGGCGCGCGATAAGTTCCGCTGCCTGCCCTGCCGCAATATCCAGGTCCATGAGTTCGCGCCATTCATTTACCGGCACAAGCCCGCTGCCAAAAACAACGCTACCCGTGCGCAGCAGCCTGCCCCACAAATATGGGAAATCAGCGGTATAGAACGGTTTCCCGGAGCTCAAACCCAAATCCTGAAGCTGAGCGGTTTGGAGAGGCTCGGTCGCGATAGCCAATGTGAACTTGGGTTCTGCACGCCCGGCAAGATCGCTCAATTCCAGAGACATCGCATTGGTCGCCAGCAGAACTTTCCCCGCGCGGACCAGTTGCGTGCGGCCGGAGGGCCCCCCAACACTTAGCAGCAGAGGCTCTTGAAATTCGATGTTCTCAATCGCAACGTTCTCGAAAATCTGTGCGCCGAGCGTTTCGGCGGCACGCGCAAGGCCGCTCACAAGCTTGCCTGGATCGACGGTCCCTCCAGGCAACTGCCTGAGAACGCGAACTGCGCCCGAATCAGTCCATGCAATTGGAGAATCGGGTAAGCTGCCGCTTCGGCCCACTTCCCAGACCCCGGGGAGCGTAAGGTCACAATCCACGTTCAATTTCGTCAGAGTGTCTGAAAGCCCTGCCAGCACATCCCCTAATCCTGGAAGATCGCCGGCAGCGGTTTCCGCGAGGGCCATTCCGCCGGTATGTCCGCTGGCGCCGGCGCCGATGGAACTGGATTCAAACACCGCCACGCTTTTTGAGGGATCCATGCGGCGCAACCAGGCCGCGGTTGCCAGTCCGGTGAATCCGCCGCCGACCACGGCGACATCGACTTCCTGAGGGAGAGGTCGAGACGTGGGCCGGAAATCAATTGTCCAGGGAGGTGTGCCCCACCGCGTGCCCCATTGCCTGATTGTTTTTGGGCCTGGCAAAATGTTCCTCGGCTCGGAAAAGATGCACTTGGGGCCGGCGTCTTCTCTTTACCTATAAATACAATACCGCCGGCGGGACGCCGGCGCCACAACTAGCTCCAACAACCATTAGATATGAGTTCAATCCGATCGGTCACTTGCCGACATCTAACACCAGGCCGTTGACACGCCGCTGGAAACCCGCAAAATTCCCGAAGGCAGGAGAAGTAACATTGCTGAACACATCGTGTGGATTCAAGTGATTGGTGGCGTTGAGCGAATAGAACCCCAGGCGAACCGTGCGGGTCTTGGCATGGTCCATGAACGGCAGATGCAGCGGAAACTCACGGTAGAACCTGATGTCCAGGGAAAAGAACTCCGGAAAACGCTCGCTATTCGGCACGCCCACATAATTTTGCAGAACGTCTAAATTCGAATACGGAAAGCCCGAATGCAGGTCGGCGACCGGGCTCAAAACCAGTTTCCAGGGAAGATGCAGCGCACCCCAGGCGACAACCCGGTTGGGAATATCCGAGGACAAAACGCCGGAGGCATTCGGCCGGATCATCGGAGCCTGGAATAACACAAATGAATCCGAGAGTACGTTAAGGTCACCTCGGGCGCGGCTCCAGATGTAGGAGACATTTATTTCAGTGCGCTCAGTGGGACGATAGCGAGCGGTCACTGCCGCCTGGCGGTACTGCGAGGCTCCAGTGTTCTTGAGAGTGAGCATGTCAGTTGCAGGAGTCGCGCCGATCACCGGGTCCACGATGAACAGATCCGTCGTGCGGCTGTCAAGGTAACCAAACCGGACGTTAATATTCTTGCGTACCTGGCTCTCGACCTCGACATTCCACGTCAATGTGCGAGGGCTGCTGCCCGGATATCTCCCTCCAGGTAAACTCTCGTCCGTGCCACCAGGCAGATACACATTCGCCAAGGTGATAGGTTGTCCCACCAGTGTACCCAACGAATCGAAGGAACTGATGACTCGCGCCTGATTGCCGGCGAAGCTCGCCGCCAGCAAAGGAACATGGCCGTAGATTACGCCGGTGCCGCCGCGAACCACGGTCTTTCCGTTTGCCAGCGAGTATGCGAATCCAGCGCGCGGCGCGAAAGCGAATTCATCGCCGTTGGACTGGCTGGTCAAGCGCGAACCGAAGCTCACCGATAAACGCCTTGTCAAAGTCCATTGGTCCTCCGCGAATTCCGAGACTTCCAGGCTGGTGGCATTCAGAAGACCGGCGCCCTGAAAATCAATTTGCTGGGCGAGCGAGCCGTCCTCCCTCCGGATTTCGATAGGACGAGATAGACTGCTTCCGTTGAAGGTCCGATATAAAACGTCTTCTCCAAACCTCACTTCATGGCGGCCATGCCAGGTCTTAGCCGATAGCTGAAACGTTGGCACGGCTTCGAATTGATTCGACTTCCGGGACCAGGTATTGAAGAAATTACCACCCCAGCCCTCGGGCGCAATTTCCATGTTGGCCGGGCCCTGGCCGTGGCTTTCGCCGTCAAAGCGCGTGTAGCGAACCACCGTGCTGAGGAGATTGCCTGAATCGAACTGGTAGGCATCCGAGAAGCCGGCGGACACCCCTGCCCGGTAATAATTCGCCGACGCGCTTTGCGGAACCATGGCGTTAATATTTGCGAATTCCAGCTTCGACGGGAAGGTATTGACGGTGATGCTGACGACATGATGCATCGACAGGAGCGCCTGGATTTGCGTAAAGGATGTGAAGGCACGCATAACTGTTTCGTTCACAGGCCACGACAGCCCGCGCACCGGCGTCTTGCGAAATTCGTAGGTTAATTCCTGTGAGAAATTGAGTTTATCCTTGATTATCGGGCCACCGAATTGCAGCCGGGGCGTCAAGTTTGCCAACCCTACGATGTCGCCGTTCTTTCCACGGAACGATGGGATGAAATCGAGCAGCTTGTAATTCCAAGTCCCTGAAGGGGGTTTAAGTTCGATCTTGGTCAAACCCCCGGAAAATCCTCCAAACTGGGAGCTATCCGGTGTGTCGTAAACCGTCATGGCCTGAATGACATCCACTGGAATCGGAATCGCGAAGCTTCCTGACACCGGATCAACGTTTTCCGCCGAGTCAACTATCAGCATGCCTTGACTTTCCGTCTGGCCCTTGAAATTCAACTTCCCTTCCTGCGTCCGAATGACACCGGGCGACAACGACAATGCCTCGGTAAATTTCTCGGTGGGGAGAGGTAGATTATCCAGTTGCTGCTCACTGATGCTGGCAGTTGCAGTCACGCTCTGCGTCGTCACTTCGGTGGCTTCGCCTTGAACCTGGATTTGCTCACTGACGGTGCTGATCTGCAGAGTCGCATCTTCGACAGCGGATTGGCGAGGTCCAAGCGTCACCTTCGCGGTCCACGGTTTAAAACCCTCGACGCTAGCCTCGAGGGTATAGCTTCCCGGGACCAGGTGAGTGAACCCGTAGTGGCCCTCGGCGTCGGTCACCGCCAACTGGGAGGTGGAGGCCGGCGCGGGGCCAGTCAACTTCACCGTAATTCCGGAAAGATTATTTGTTGAACCCTCTCCCGTGTCGACTGTAACTCTGCCTGTGACGGACGCCGTCAAAACCTGCGGGTCCCCGCCCTGCTGCTGAGCACATGCTGCAATTGCGTAAAAAGATAGGGCGAGAAGCAAGGCTCCACGCACCCAATAGGAAACCGAATTGACCCGGTTACGATACATCTTCAACGGTACACTCCCTCATCGAATCGCCATAACCCTGAAGTGAAATCAGCCGCATCACTGTACGGGCGGTATTTGCGCATGGCACTTCGAAAATTATGCATTGCTGTCTTCCTTATCAATTTGGCCGCAGGAATCAGAAAGGAATTGAGTTATCTGAATAATTTTGCGGGCTACCCTATGGTCCACTGTTTTGAGTCGGGCGTCAGAGATTAGGTTGCACTCCCTTATTCAAACGGTTACCTGTACTTCTCCGTTGTTTGTTAGATTTCGATCTCCTTGATTAGATGTAACTCTTTTTATTTCAGGTGTTAGTGAAGTATATTAGTTTGAGAGATTGAATTCTAAACCATGCCAATGCCATCGCATGGACTGGTATTCGGTGGTGGAATCATCGAATGAAATAGTCATTTGAAGCAACCCCGGCGCCTTGCTTGAGTTCCAAAGTGGGTGAGCCATATGCCGGAGAAGAAGGGGAGTTGGTAATGCCAGGAGTTTTTTTTACGTGGTTTTCGGTAAACGGCGGGCGAGCAGGGTTTGCCGCGTTGACGGGCGTGTTGACACTCTTCTCCTTATTCCCGCTCTCCGCGCGGCAACAGGGTCCAGTAGTACCCTCGGCAGGAACCGGCGCGCCTCAGAGCCAGCCTCCGAAATCAACACCCACAATGCCGGCGCCAACGGCCCCTGACTCCAAGACCTCTCCTTCCGCCGATTCTAAGACGCCGCCTCCGATTCCAATCGATCAAATCATTCAGAGGTTTGCCGCGCGTGAGGCTGAATTCAAGACCGAGCGAGATAACTACACCTATACGCAGACATTCTCGATTCAGACACTGGATTCCGGCGACCGGCCCGATGGCGAATATGAGATGACCAGTGAGATCGTTTTTACACCGCAGGGCAAACGCTACGAAAGAGTGACCTCCGCTCCTCCGCCGACTCTCCAACGTATTACCCTGTCGCAGCAGGATTTGGACGACCTCGAGCACGTTCAACCTTTTGTGCTTACGACCAACGAATTGTCCAAGTACGACATCAAGTACGTTGCCCGCGAACCATTGGACGAACTGAACACCTACGTGTTCGAGGTGGGGCCAAAGACCCTGGAAAAAAATCAACGTTACTTTCAGGGGCGCATCTGGGTGGATGACAAGGACTTCGCGATTGTCAAAACAGATGGAAAGGCCGTGCCGGACATCAGGAAGCATGGTCAAGGAAACGTATTTCCGCGTTTTGAGACCTTCCGCGAGAACATCGAAGCCAACTACTGGTTCCCCACCTATACGCGATCCAACGACGTGCTGCATTTCAGCAGCGAGGATGTGCACATTCGCATGACCGTCCGCTACGAAAACTACAAGCGATTCGGCGTCACGATCAAGATTGGCGCGCCGGCAAAGACGGACCAGAATAAACAGTAGGTGTTTTGCGGGAGGCTGCGAAATCCGGATGATCGCGAATGGTTCGAATTCCAGCCACGCTCAATCTTATGAATACCGGAACAGCGCCTTGAATCCGTAATCCATGTGCTGCTGGATATGGCAGTGGAATAAAGTCAGTCCGGGCTGATCGGCCACCATATCCACCGATCCGCGTCCATATCCCGGCACGACCACCGTATCCTTCATGATCCCGCCCATGGTTTTGCCATTGATCTCCACCAGCTCAAACATGTGCCGGTGCATGTGCAACGGATGCGCGTCTTCGCTTCGATTGCGAAACACCAAACGGTACCGGCCGCCATTCTTGAGCACGAACTCCTGGTCGTGAGGATATTCCTTCCCGTTGACCGTCCAACTGTTGAACAAGCCAGCCCCGCTGGGAATTTTTTGGAAGATCATGTCGATAGTCTGGTCCGGCGGAGGCTGCGACGCCGTCCGGCCAAAAATGGTGTAATCCCAGGCGGAATTGGGCGGCGCTATCCACTGCGGCTGCTTGTGTTGATTGGCATACTCGATCACGATGCCCATTCCGGCGTTGCGGGCGTCGTCGGTGGTGTCGCCCAGAACCCATATTCCAGCCTGGCTCATTTCCACGATCGCATCGATGCGCTCTCCGGGGCCAATCTCCAGCATGTCAACGGCTCTTGGAGTTGGAACAGGGTTGCCATCCATGGCCACGACCTGGAAGCGGTGTCCCGGCAGCGCGATGCGCCGAAGCATGCTGGCACTGGCGTTGAGCAAGTGCATCAGAACACGCTCACCGGGCCGCACGCGAATCGGTTCCCCAGCACCCAGGGACTTATCATTGATTGAAAACATCTGGTAGCCGACTTCCAGGCCCGCCGGGCTGGTGTCAAGCGTCTTTGGCCGTTCGGGCTGCGGTCCCGAGGCAGTCGATTCATCATCGTCATTCTCTTCGGGACTGAAAAATGGTTCCCACTCGCGCAAAGCCAGGAAGACTTCCTTGTCGTAGTTCCCGGGGTTGTTCCCTGACTCGATCAGGAGGAATCCGAACTGGCCCGTGTAGCCGCCTCGGTGCAGGTCGGCTCCAGCCATGGTGTGGGTGTGATACCAGCGTGTTCCTGCCGGCCGCGGCGTGAATTGATACCGTATGCGTCCGTGGGGCGGCACCATGGGCGTGGCTTCCTCTTCCACACCGTCCACTTCGGCAGGAATCAGCAGGCCATGCCAATGCACAAGTTCCGGCACGTCGGTCTCATTGATGACCTCCACGGTCACCGGCTTGCCTTCGCGCATCCGCAGGACCGGACCTGGCGAAGTGCCGTTGTAGCCAATCGTGCTGATCGTACGGGTCGGAGTGAGCTCCACGGTCACCGGCGAGATTCGCAGAGTGATATCCGCTTTAGAGGTCTCTGAACTTGGCGGCGCCGCCTGCATTCCAGGTTGCGCCTGAGACATCAGCAGCCTGGCCGCGCCCAATTCCATGGCCGCGATTCCGCCGAACTTAACAAAGTCCCTTCGGTTCACAATTCCCTCCGGAGCCTGAGTGGCAAATTGCCATCCGGCGCGCCAGCGGCAAAAGCCACACTGATTATGCTGACCTTATGTCGTGGCCGAAGTCGAAGATCTCCCAGGCCCCGACCGGGATGGGGCCGGCCCTGTCGGGACCGTGACCCACAAAGATTTCGGACTTCTCGCACCGGCTCTCCAACCTGGCTTCCAAAAATACCGCGAAACAGCGCAGGCGACAGTACAAAAACGAAATCGTCTCATGCCGCAATTGCCGGCACAAGCACATCCCGCAAGAAAACCCAAAACGGTCAGCACTCGGGTGTGTCGGGCAACCGTTCGTATGGGATTTGCGGTGAAGTACTAGACCTGAGTACTACCTTAGATTGGAACTGGGCAGCTATTGAGAGGACCTGATCCGCGTGCCATTATGAGTGTTTACGGATCAGGTTGTACCCGGTCAGGTTGTACCCGGATTGACGGGATACGAATTATGAGCCGAATCTACGATGCGTTAAAAGAAGCGGAGCGGCTCCGTTCCAAGAACCGCCTCGCTCATGAAGACTGCTTGGGCGTAATGGAACTGCCCGGCCGGGGATGCAGCGGGCGACGGGAACAAGAAATTGAGTTGATGATTTATGGGCACGTCCCAAGCGGACATCCCTTTTACAGAAGCGCAAAGGCACTTAGATGGGACGCCAATGGCGGGCTGGTTCTGTTGTGCATACCTGTTTGCGAGGGACAAAATTTGTTGCTGTTTAACAATCAGACCTCGCAAGAAGAAATCTGCCACATTGTGAATGTCCGCATCCGGGATATTGAAACCCACGAGGTCGCCGTGACCTTCTCCTCCCCTCGTCCCGAATTCTGGCAAATCCCGGATACTCGTGGCGACATCCACTGAATGTATTCGGAAAATAGCGCCTAGATCGCGTACCACCTACGACCCACATGTGACCGCACCCTCATCGCCGCGGCCTCGACGGTTGCGCAGCTTTGGTTTTCTCTTTCATCGTGTACAATGCCCGGTCCGCGGCTTCCAACATTTGGTGAACGGTGATACCGAACTGCGGAAACGAGGCGACGCCGATACTCAACGTAAGCGATGGAGCTTCCTCATCTATTTCTAGACACTTCCGTATGCGCTCGGCCACCTGCTGCGCCGAAAACTCGTTGGTCTCTGGCAAGACGAGTGCGAATTCGTCGCCACCGTAGCGGGAAGCAGTGTCGACGGACCGGCTATTCAAGCGCAGGAAATTTGCCACGCGGCAAAGAGCCCGGCTCCCAGCCAGGTGCCCGTAGCGGTCATTTATGACCTTCAGGCCATCGAGATCCATCAAAAGCAAGGAAAACGGCCGATTGGTTCTTCCCGATCGTTCCATTTCACTCTGCATCACATCGAGCAGGCGCCGGTAATTTGCCAGCCCCGTCAGGCTGTCACTAATGGCTAGAGTCCTTACTCGGCCAAAAAGTTGCGCGTTGTCCAGAAGAGTGGCTCCCAGAAGCATCATGTAGCTGCTGGTGTTGATCAGTTGCGCGGTCGCGGCGGAGGCGTCAAGTATGCGGATTGACTGGGAGGCGATTAAGTGACTTGCGGCATTGAGGCCAGCCACCCAAACCAATACCGAATCGAACGCAAAATGTTCGCGGTCGTCAATGGTTTGATGCAAGACGACAGCGGCCGCGATAAAAATGGCGGCCGGGAGCAAATCCCACGGCCGAGGCACGATGCTGTGACTCTGGATGGGAGAATCATTCGGGAAAGCCAAAAATACTGTAGCAACCAGGCAGGAGGCGCAGACAATCGTTGCCAGTACAGCGAATATGTTCCTGTGAGGTTCGCGGGGCCACGGCAACTGCTTATTCAAGAAATAAGCGAAAAGAAAAAGCAGTCCCAGGAGTGTCTGGCCTACCATCCACGATAGCGGTACGCGGAATTCTTGGGGCCGTCCCACAAAATGATAATAGAATTCGCCGATCGCGCCCAGGTGAATCAAACCGCCGATACCAAACGTCACACCCAATAATAACGACACTCGGTGCCCTGTGCCGTGATAACGCACAAAAGTATTGGCGGCAATCGTAAAACTCAACAAAGCGGAAATAATTTCTTCGCTCGACCAAACAAACGGATTCACATCGATATTGAGTTGTCGTAGGAAATGGCCTAGTACCAGCAGGCCGATACACGCCAGAACGCCGAACCAAATATTGCGCGCCACACGCTTTAGAGGGATGAGTCTGTCAAGTACAATCATGTAAATCAGATGCCCAACATCAATTGTCACGCCGAAGGTCTCAGGAAACATCCCGTCCTTTAGTGCAGATTCGGGACAGGTACTTTTTACTGGTCCAAAACGCACCTGCAACCCAACCGAAAACGGGAAATTATTCATCCTTTCCCTTTAACTCATGGGAGTTCGTGTGGTAGTTTCACGGGGCGGACAGCGCGTTGGCCGCCACAAAAAATAGGGAGAAGTCATCATGAAAATGAGGATGCCTGCTGCGGTACTCGCAGCACTGGCTGCAATTCTTGTCAGCGGATGGTTTGGAGCGAAGGCTCAGAGCCTCACCGGAGCTGCCCCTCCGGCAGCGATCCCGACATTTTCTACCGCCAATGTCGCGCGCGAAGGACATTTCTATGTGGGCGGCCATTACGTTGGGGAACCCGGCAAGGAAATCATGTTCGGCGCCATGTATGTGGATGTGCTGGTGCCGGCCAAGATTCGGCATCCGTATCCAGTTGTCTTCATCTGCGGAGGAGCGGGGCAAACCGCGGTAACCGTGCTGCAAACACCGGACGGGCGGCCGGGCTGGGCCTATGACTTTGTCAACCAGGGCTACACCGTTTATGTGATGGATTATCCGGGCCGAGGGCGCTCGCTGTTTGTTCCCGCCTCGGACGCTGACGGGAAGTTGATTCCCCCACGCACGGCCCCATTGATGGAGGAGGTCTGGTCGGGCGGCCGTCCGCCCTCGACTCCAGAGAGCACTTGGCCGCAGTACACCAAGCAGACGCAATGGCCAGGCGATGGACCGCGCAAAGGAAAAATGGGCGACCCGATCTTTGATGCTTTCGCTAGAACCGAAATCCCGGTTGTGGTTGGCGGAAATGTGGAGAAATACACCGCTGACGCCATGGTGCAATTGCTGGATTTGATCGCGCACCCGGTCATCCTGGTGCTCCACTCGGGTGTGTCCGCTTCTGGCTGGGAGCTCGCAGATGCCCGGCCGAAGCTGGTGAAGGGCATTGTCGCCGCTGAGCCGGTCGCCCCGCCCATAGAGAACGCCGAACGGGGACAGACGGGTCCGGGCCGTGTCTGGGGCCTTACCAATCTTCCCGTTCATTATGACCCCCCGATTAACGATGCCTCTGAATTGCAACCCGTGCGCCAGGACAAGGCTGACGGGCCGGGCCTGATCCCCTGCTGGATTCAGAAGGAACCCGCGCACAAGCTGATTAATCTGGAGGGTATCCCGGTCCTCGATGTATCTGGAGAGGCGAGCTATCACCGCCCGTATTCCCATTGCATAGCCAAGTGGCTCAATCAGGCAGGCGTAAAGACCACGTATGTGAACCTCGAAGACGTCGGCATATCCGGCAACGGCCACATCATGATGGCGGAAAAAAATAGCTCGGCCATCGCCAGGTACCTCCTAAGCTGGATTGAAAAGAACATCCACTGAGCAACTGAACTGGGCTGAGATTCGATGCGCTTAAGTCCTGCGGTCGGATTTTCAGCTTTGGATTCAAACAATGAAGGATTCCTCGCGGAGTCTATCGCGGCCCCTGCCAGGGGTCGAAATGGCAACCAGGGACACTTTTCCCGAACCCTGTATCCGCCAGGGCCCTTCGCCTGGGACCAGCTACTTCCTGATGCATCGTTTACTGGAAACAGAGAAGTTTAATTATTTGAAACGTATTGCTTGCAAGGGACGTCTGAGCAGATATAAACACTCGTTCAAGCTTTACTCCGACAGGCTTGGACAAGTCCCTTAACAGGGACACAAATGGGAGCGGTCCAACTGGATCGCTCCCATTTTATTTTCCAGGGCGCGGGAAACGTCGGAGGTCTCTGGCCAATAGTACACTCAACACACAACTGCCCGCCCGAAAAACCGGGCGGGCAGTCGTTTTAAGTCAGTAGCCTTTTATTTACCAAATCACTTTCAAAGCAAACTGAACGTCTCGCGGTTGGGTGGCCAGCGTGTCAATCGAGCCGTCCCCTCCTGCCGAACCGTTCTCGTTAAAGATCCCGGCGCCGTTGGCTGGTTCCGGGGGCACAAAGTTGGAGTGGTTGAAGATGTTGAAGATTTCCGCCCGGAACTGAACATTGAATGTCTCCGAGATGCGATGGATCGGATTGTTCTTGGTCGCGGAGAAATCCAGGTTTACAAGTTTGGGCCCAATGAGGGTATTGCGGCCCGCATTGCCCAATAGATTCGCGCAAGTTCCGGCAATGCCTATGGTAGTCGCAGTACCACCGAAAGTCTGACATTGCGCTGCTATGGCCGGAGTCGATATGGGAAGCGTGTAGCAGCTCGCCTTGATATACACAGGGGCTGTACCGCCTATGAAATTGTGGTTAATCGGATCGCAACCGGGAACGCGGTTCGGAATACCGAATGGGTCCGCGCCTGAATTTTGCAATCCCTCTGGGTCGCCATTATTGATGACAGTAGTCGGAACCCCAGTATTGAACTTGAAGATGCCACCCACCTGCCATCCACCCACCGCCGCCTTTGCAAACCCGCTGAGAGACTTCGGCGAGGGCAGAGCATAGAGCAAGTTAATGGACGCGTTTTGGCCGATGTTGAAGTCAGAGCGGCCACGGAGCGATTTCGGGGCGAAATAGTACAAAGAGTTGAGGCCATTTCCAAACGTATCGCCCGCGATGGTTGACGAGTTGTCGTCAATCGACTTTGCCCATGTGTAGGCGACCTGAAATTGCAGGCCGTGGCTCATCTTCTTGTCCACATTTATGTTAAGAGCATGGTAGAAGGAGTCGGTCCCCCAATAGATGTACCGAATGATCCCCAATGCCTGGTTCAATTGGGCATTGGTCCCGCCCCCGAGGGCTGCGGTGCCTCCGGTCCGTCCGACGACGCATTCGACGTAAGGCACTCCACCAGGCGGGGCCGCAGCAGGGTAACCGCAGGGGAAGAGTAATCCCGCGGCGGTCTGCGTGGGCAAGGTCATATTCCCGTCATCCCCACGAATCAGCATGTGGACTCCGTGCGAGCCTATATAGCCCGCCGTAATGGACAAGTCCGGGGTAATTTGACGCTGCACGTTGAGGTTCCATTGCAGCACGTAATTTCGCTTCGGGTTTGGTTCAATCGTGGAGGTGCTTAACCTGCTAGGGGGGACACTGTTGGTAAGCAGATTCTGCCCTCCTTGGAAGAATGCTCCTGCCACGTTGGCGTTTGAGCTGGCGTTGGTGCTGGCAAATATCATGAACGGCGCGGCCTGGTTTTCCTGCAAGAGGAAATATCCCGGCAGCGGCAACACGTCGTACATGCCAAAGCCTCCGCGGACCGAAGTCTTTCCATTGCGGAACGGGTCCCACGCAAATCCAACTCGAGGTTCAAAGTTATGACGCGTGGGGTTCGTGTAATAAGGACCAACGCTGCCGCAGACAGCGCCCGGGGGGGATATTCCACCTGGAGCGAATGGGGAAGTAAATTGTTTCCCGCATCGCGGCGCCGAGTCGGTAATATTCAACAGGCTGGTGATCCTGCCCTGAGCACCATTGAGGACGGTGGCCATTTCGTAGCGCACGCCAATATTCAAGGTCAGGTTGGAACGGAATCTCCAGTCATCCTGGAGATATCCCGCGAAAAGGGTCTGTCGCATTTCACGCGGTGTGATGGTTGAGGGTATGCCCGCCTCGAAATGGCTGGACTGGTTGGCGAAAAATTTCGCCAGGCTTGCGAAATTCCACCTTCCGCCCTGGTTCTGCCTGGCGATGTAATTGTATTGCATCCGCTCGATATCCCCGCCGAATTTCAGGGTATGGGCCCCATGTGTCCAGAAGGCATCGTCAGCGAACTGATAATTATTAAAGGTGTGCTCATAATTGGAGGCCGATCCGACGCCCCCCTGATTTCTTTGATATCCACCATTGACTTGTACCGTGGACGCGGTTTGACCCGTTGTGCTGCCCAAGGTAGTGAGGCCGGCTGCGGGATTGATCGCGGCGGCAGGTATGAGGTTGAGCACGTGAGTGCGGCTGTAACCAACTCGCACGGCATTGACCAAGCTGGGACCGAATGTGTGGCTTTCTTCGAGCACAACCGTTGTACGTGTGGTATGTGAATTGAGGAAAAGGTTGTCAAATCGGTCGGGCTGCAAGAAGTTGGTGTCGTCAAACAGGTAGGTCCCGAACAAACTGTCGTTTGTCCCGATCTTGTGATCCGCGCGGACCGTATAGAAATTTTCCGGCACAATTTGTAAGCCGGAGAAGATGAATTTCCCTTTGGTCCCAGCGCTGGTGCCTGGCGTCGCACGAGGATACATCGCCAGCATCGCCGCTGCTGAGTCATCAACGCATATTGTCGCTTTCCCGTAATTGGGGTCAGTAATAGGGAGGGTTGCCGTCAGGTTGTGCCCTACGGCCCCATTTGCCTCTGCCGCGCACGGGGCTGTGGGATCGAGGGGAGTGCCTAGGGTATTGGCGGGAAGGGTTCCGCTGGCGGGATAGCCTCCGATGATTCCCAGCCTCGCGTTGTCAGAAAAAACAGTACTTGTCGTCGTAATTCCCTTCCCTTGGCGGAAACCTTCATAGTCACCGAAGATGAAGGTCTTGTCTTTTACGATGGGCCCACCCGCCGCGGCGCCGAACTGGTTGCGCCTGAATGCCGCCAAAGGCGTGTTGCCGCTCCTGGAAAAATAATCTCTGGAGTCCAGAGCGCTATTTCGAATGAATTCGTATATGTCGCCATGGAACGAGTTAGAGCCTGACTTGGTGATGGCGTTAATGACTCCGCCGGAGGCTTTCCCGTACTCGGACGAGTAGCTGCCGGTCAGTACCGAGAACTCCTGAATGGCGTCCACGCCCAGGGCGGCGCCGAGTACGTTGCCCGGTCCGCTGTTGGCGTAATCGTTGACGCTAATCCCGTCCAGCCGGTAGTTGTTGTTCGTCGTCCTCTG
>JBGOVX010000095.1:0-13748 GCA_041478355.1 Terriglobia bacterium
ACAGCCTCAGCGGCGTCCAACCCAGATGGCACCGGAACCAGTTCACGTTGCGGCAGGCAGACGAACTCCGCGTAGGCGCCGCTGATTGGCAGCGCGGCAACTATCTGGCCTGGTTCGATTCCAATGACACCGTCGCCGAGCCGATCCACCACGCCAATCAGATCCCACCCCGGCGTGAAGGGCAGCGGGGGCGTCTCGGGATGAAGGCCCTCGCGCATCATTAGGTCGGGCAAGGCGACACCTGCGGCCAGCACTTTCACCCGCACTTCACCACACTTCGGCTCGGGGCACTCGTCTTCAACCACTTGCAGTGCATCGGGCCCGCCGTAGTGGGTGACGATGATGCGCATGTGTCTCACGAACCTCTTGCTCCCTTGTTAGCAATACCATGTCAAGTTTTGCTTCCAGTTTTAGGACTGTGCGCTTTCCACGAAACCTTCCTGACGTCATGGTTGACGATTCAAGTCTCTGCAGGTTAATCCCGTACGCGCACAATCTTAATATCTGTGAGTGTATCATTCTGTTTTCCAGTTCGCACAGTCGTGTGATTGTCACGGCGCGGCGTGAATTATGGGCGGGTGGCCCGGGCTTTGTAATGAGGTGTGGCGGGTGCTTTTGACGTGATAATTTTGAGGTGACCTTGCCCGTACCGGCATTTCAATCCTTTGGGCATGAACACTCCAACCAAGAACCCCGCGCTTGTCCGCAGGGGCGGACAAGAACGGGCCACCCGGCCCCTTTTTGTAGCGTGATTCTTATCCTAAATCTTTAGAGTTAGAACTCGCCGGATTCCCGCGGTCGAACCTTTTGATCTTGACATTCTAGCTGCTCCCGGCCATCTTTTATGACTTTGCACATGACGCCGCGTTAGTGAGTGCAACCGAGAGGTGTGAAACCAGTGGCAAATCCGGTCAAAGTTCGTCTGTGTTTTCACGACCGATGCTTCGACGGCGCGGCTTCGTCGGCGGTTTTCTATCGTTTTTTTCGAAATCGCATGCAGCCCGGAGCGGCGTTCCAGTTTACCGGAATGACGCACCAGGCGCGGCAGCCGTTCGAGGAAGGACTATTTGACGGCGACGAGAATGTAATTGTGGATTTCAAATATTCCAGTTCGCCGCGCGTCACCTGGTGGTTCGATCATCACCAGAGCGCGTTCCTGACGCCCGCGGACGCCGAGCATTTTCGTCGCGATCGCAGCGGCCACAAGTTCTACGATCCGGCATATAAATCCTGCACGAAGTTTCTAGCCGATATAACCAGCGCGCAGTTCGGCTTTGACGTAAAGCCTCTCGCGGAGCTGATCTATTGGGGCGACATCATTGACGGCGCGCAATATGCCACGCCGGAAGCGGCTGTGGCTCTCACCGAACCCGCGACGCAACTGGCGCTGGTGATCGAATCCGCTCCCGAGAATGGTCTGGTTCCCAAGATTATTCCGGATCTTTCCGAGCGCCCGCTCGCGGAGATGGTCAAGCTTCCGATCGTCGCCAGACACCTCCAGCCGCTGCTCGAACAACATCACCGGACGATTGATATTTTGCGGAAACGCATGGAGGTTCACGGCGGCGTCATATTTTTCGATGTCAGCGACCTGGGCCTGGAGGGATACAACAAATTTATTCCCTACATGCTGCACCCGGAGGCGCGCTATACCGTCAGCGTACTCAAATCGCCGGCGCGTTCGAAAATTTCGCTGGGTTCGAATCCCTGGAATGCCGATGCAGCCGAGGACAACCTGGCGAGCATCGCCGAGCAATACGGCGGCGGAGGACATCCCCGAGTCGCCGCAATCTCTCTCGAGCCAAACGACATCGCGCGCGCCCGCGAAGTGGCCAAAGAAATCGCGGGAAAACTGCGCCGTTAGCAAGGGCATCGACCGGCAGGGCAAACACATGGCGATCGCTTTTGCAAGCAAGGCTGGCGAAAATATTCCTGCGTCCCGCTGCGCGGCCGGAAGAAAAATCAACGAGTCGTGGTAGTATTACAAATTCGTGGGCCGGTAGCTCAATGGTAGAGCAGCTGACTCTTAATCAGCGGGTTGCAGGTTCGAGTCCTGCCCGGCTCACTAGCACTTCAAAGGACTTGCGCTAGTTTCTTCCTTTCTGCGTTTTTCCCGAACGTAGATAAAAACGTAGATAGTTGGCGGCGGCTATGACTTACAGCGAGCGAGTCCGTCATCCGAACGGCGCGCTCGGCGCGCTCGATTCGCCGAGAGAGGGCCGCGTAAGTTGGTTGTGGTGAATCGCGGGGTTCGGCACGCTGCTCTTTCTCGTTTGGCTTGCGGATCGAAAGGGACTTGGTGCCGCACTTCTTCCTTCGCTCCCGGCAAATCTTTTCGGCTGGAAGTGACCATGCAGAACAGATGCGTACTTATTGTCGGCTTTCGCGGATCGGGCAAGAGCACCGTCGCGTCGAGCATCCTTCGCGTGAATGACGGTGTTATTGTTTTCGACCCGCACGGCGATGATGCGTACAGGTTCATTTCCAACACAGCGCGCAGTTTGGAAGAGTTGGATGATTTTTCCCGCTGGTGGCGCGAGGCGAAGCCAGAAACGCGTGCCATGATCCGCTACGTTCCGGATGGCCGCCTCGATCCGTTCGACGCGCTGAACAACTTGCTCCAAGTCACTGCAACAAAATGTATTTCAGGGCAGCCGATTTGGTCCGTGAACACGCACAACCAAGTTACCAACACCGGATTCAGTTATGATTCAGCAGGGGACGCGACAGCGGACGGAGTTTACACGTACACCTACGACGCAGAGTATCGCATTATTACCGCAAGCGGGATGACGGGCGGACCGTACTGTTATACTTATGACGGGAATGGATTGCGCGTGATGAAAGCAAATGCCAATGGAGGAAGTTGCACGGGTTCGCCCACGGTGGACGTGCTGTACTGGCGCAACATCGCTGGACAGACGATTGCCGAGACCGATGGAAGAGGGAGCACGACCAATTCCGCCTACCGTGAATATGTCTTCTTCGGCGGACGAAGGATCGCTCAGTCGAATCCTTCTTCTGGCAATGTGTACTACTACTTTGTGGATCATCTTGGCAGCACGCGGACAGTTACAACTGCTCTCGGCTCACCATGTTATGAGGCGGACTTCTTGCCGTATGGCTACGAGAACACGCCTTCGGGGTTCACGAACACCTGCTCGACCAACTATAAGTTTACAGGCTACGAACGCGATGCCGAGACAGCCTACCTCGCAAGCCAGGGCAACGATTACGCCTTCGCGCGATATTACAGTTCGCGTATCGGCCGGTTTATGACGGGTGATCCGCTCAGTGGAGACATCAGCGATCCGCAGACGCTGAACCGCTACGCCTACGTGCGAAATAATCCAGTGAATCTAATCGATCCCTCCGGAATGGGCGCTACCCCATACATCGGATGCCTCTTGTTCCTACCGTCGCCTACTGAAGGCGGGTCGGGCTCTGATATTTTCTGTACAGGAGGTGGAGGAGGTTGTGCTTCAACCGTAGGGTCTTGTAGCGGACGAAATCCTCCTGTACCTCCCAAGCTGCCGCCAGGTAAGCCGCAAAAGCCGGGATTACAGTCCCGCATAGCCTGCGCAGCGAGTTACGGTCAAAACCACAGCATCGCCGCAGCTTTCGGAGCACAAAACAGCTTCGTTGGGAATCTATTCGGGGGCAACACTTTCTCCGGCTTAGCCAATCTGGGCCTATCGGTTTTTGGTAGTCGTTCAATTACAGGTGGCGATATTGCAGGTACGATTCTCGGCGGCGGAGGCCAAGGTCTGCCGGGTGGCGGAGCTGGTTTTAAGGGCGTCGCTGGACAAGCGAGCGATGCCATCGTTGGCGGCGCAATTTCCACAGGCTACAACGCGATCACGGGCGTTGGCCAAGGAACTTTGGAACTGGGGATCAGCGCTTCAGGAAATGTTGCTTCTATCGCGGCTTCGCTAGCCCAGACTACAGTCGGTGCCGTTGTCAGCGACCTAAACGTGGCGAAGGCTGCGCTGGACTTCGGTACATTCGCGTATGGTGCGATATTCGCGTGTCACCAATGAAACTCGATCCGTTCGACATCTTTTTACCACCGATCTTGTCATGCGTTTTTGCTGCGCTGGTATGGCTATCGGATCGCACGATCACCGGCGGGCGTCCATTAACACCTCACATGAAGAAGGTTCTGTTTTACAGCTTCTTTTTCGTGTTGGGCATGGGCTATTCCATGGCTATCGTCGCGATGCTTGGCTGGCCTCGGCCTTTCTGGATCGTGTTCACGGTCGCGTGGGCCTTGCTGCTCGCTTCGATTGCGTGGTGGCGATACAGGCGAAGCCAGAGCCAGACTGCGCCGGAGACACCGCGCAGGCCAGTTTCCGCTTTGCTTGCCGAAGGCATTCCGGCTCTCGGCCTGCTGATCTGCGTGATCGCCGGTGCAGTGGAGTGGGAATACATCTTCGAAAGGCAAGGCCGCTGGTGGGTGGGGGTGCTGTGGCTTGCGGGCATAGCAGCGTCCATCCTCGCCGCCCGGCAGAATCGTAGAACCACAGTAATCGTTGTGCTGCGCGGTGTAGTTGGCCTGCTCATCATTGGAGCCATTGCCCAGCGCACTCCTCCGGCACTGGTTGCTGCTGTGGTTTTCGGTCTAGCCCTTCTCTTGCTGGAAAAGTTCTGGCACAGCAACCCGAACGACAGGGATCAAGTCTTGGGAAACTCCACCGGACGCGGCTAGGAACCATCGAACGCGATCCACAGTGGTTTTAGGAGCGATCCCGGACTGCGGGTGAGCCAACACCATGAGTTTCTTCTACGAGATCCGCTCTTCCGACAACACCGTCCTCAAACGTGACGGCGGCTTTCCCGACCGCGAGGCCGCTATGGTTGCTGCACGGGAAGACGCGAAGAGACTGCGGTCGGTTCCGAAACCACCAACCGTGAGCCGTATCCTTGTCGGCCAGAACAGCGACAGACCCACACGCCCGTGAGCCGTAATCAGCAGATTCCGGCCCGCCCGAACCGCACGCCTTAAGTTGTTTGTTCGGTCCGTTCTCGTCGGCGGTTCTCCACACCATTTTTAGCCCTGTTGGTTCGCCAGCCGAGTGCGAACCGTGCCATAGCCGACACCCAGGGCCGTGGCGATACGGCGCAGGCTGTGGCGTCTTTCGATTGCGGAACGCTGGAGATAGCGGAGAGCAACCTCACAAGAGTGGAGCCCACGCGGCTAAATATCGAACCTTCAGGCGCGCTGCTGCTGGTTGTAAGAGGAACGAAGCAGGACGCGGAGTGATTGCGGCGGATGTCGTTGTTGCCGCAAGCACCGGGATCGGCGGCAATCCAATGACCGTAGATAAAAACGTAGATATTGCCTGCGCATCTTGGCGAAAGTTGAGAGAAGCCCGTATATCTTGCGATAAGTGGGCAAGCCTTGGAGATTTAATGGTTTGTGCTGGAAGTGGCGGAAATGGAAGGGCCTATGCCTGGCGGTAGGCACAAACTCTTAATCAGCGGGTTGCAGGTTCGAGTCCTGCCCGGCTCACCACTCATTCTTCGGTGTTTGCCCCGCGCAATAGCCGCTTACCGATAAGGGCGTCACCCCAAACCAAATCCGCCCTGTGTCTGCGAGCTGCCACCTAAGCCATTGCGAAGGTTGGGTTGCCGTTCTCTTTTCGGTTGCGTTTATCCATGTATAGAGCATCGTCAGCGCGCTTCAGCAAATCCTCGGGTGCTTCGCCAGGTATGTAATTGGTCCAACCCGCGGAAAAGGTTGTCGGGATGGTCTGCCCGTCAAAATCCATCTTCAGCCCATTCAACCGACCGAGGACGTGCTGCACCTGCTCAGGCTTACACTCGGGCAGCAACGCCAGAAACTCGTCCCCGCCAAGCCGGGCGGCCACGTCAGAACCACGAATCGCCTTGTTCAGACGTTGCGTGAAGTTCTTAATCAGCGCATCGCCAGCGGCATGACCGAACTTGTCATTGACGAATTTCAGGTCGTTCAGGTCGATCATAAGGACGGTCAGCGAGTAGCCATTCCTGTGGGATCGCAAGATCTCCTGGCTGAGGCGCTGTTCACCTGACCGCCGGTTATATAGGCCGGTGAGCGGGTCCAGCGCGGCCAGTTTATAAACCTCTTCAGTGCGCCCTTCCATCGTGGCCAGGGCGCTGACCTGCTCGGCCAACTGGCGCTGGATGCGATGAATCTGCAACTGTTGGTAGACGGTATAAACGTTAAACAGCAAAACAAGGCCCACCAGTCCGCGCATAGCTTGGCTGAGATAGAAGGAATAGAAGCCTTCCGCTTGCGCCAGGAGCCCGGGAAGACTAAACGAGGCTATCCCGAGAGCCAACAGCATCGTTACCAGCAAGGTGGAAGACCATAGCCACCACTGGCGGCGCTGGATCCGAACCACGCTGGCCTGAACCTGCTCTGCTTGCGCAGCGCCAGCTGATTTACCGGATTGCGACCCCATTTGAGTCATCGAGCCTCCTAGGAACATATTGCTATTAGAATACGCGCGCGCGCGCCTCCGCAATAAAACTCCGTTCCTTTGTTTCCAAAGTTTCAATCCGATGACTTGGTGTCCACGACCCGGCGTTTGGTTTTCAAGCGAAAGTGCGAGCGGCTCGGACGCTCAGCTCCACACGCGGCGCGCGGTCTCCGCGACCAATCGCAGCTTGGCCCACTGTTCGTCCTCGGTGAGCATATTGCCTTCCATGGTGGAAGCGAAGCCGCACTGCGGGCTCAGGGCCAGGTTCTCCAGGGGAACGTATTGGGAGGCTTCCTTGATCCGCTGGATGAGTTCGTCGCCGCTTTCCAGCTTTGCCAGCTTGGAGCTGACCAGGCCAAGAACGACGGTTTTTCCGCGCGGCACGAAACGCAGCGGCTCGAAAGTTCCGGAACGCTCGTCGTCGTATTCGAGCAGAAAACGGTCCACCGCCAGAGTGCCGAACAGTTTCTCAGCGACCGCGTCGTAGCCGCCTTCGGCATACCAGTGGCTGCGATTATTGCCGCGGCACAGGTGAATGGCCACGGTAACGCCGGGGCGCCGCGCGGCTTCGAAACAGGCATTGTCGGCACGAATTGATTCTTCGAGCATGGCGTCCGGCTCGACCTTCATCTCTGTGCGAATCCACTCCCGCCACTTAGGGTCCATGAAGTAGCTATAGCGCGGAGCGTCAATCTGAATGTAGCTCACGCCCTCGGTGGAAAGCTTGGCGAGGTCGGTCTTCATGATGCCGACGATGTCCCACAGCAGCGCCGAGTGGTCCTTATACACCTTGTCGGTCACGCCGCGTTTGAAAGCGATCGCCGGAAACTGCGTGGCGCTGGGCAGCGTCATCTTGATCGCGCCAGGGCTGTTTTTGGTCAGGAACGGAAGTTCGTGCCCGGTGAGCGGACGCACCTGGCGCAGCTTGGCGGTCACGATCCCGCTCACATTGCTGACCGGAGCCTCCCCCGCGTCGCCGGCTTTCCAGGTCCGCGAGACGGCGTCGCCCAGGTCGAATTCCTCGACCGCATCGGTAAGATCACTCATGAAATTGCGCCGCCGGAGCTCGCCGTCAGTGAAGATCTGGAATCCCAGTTCCTTCTGCTTCGCCAAAATACGCTGGATATGAAGGTCCTCGATGGCGCGCAACTGTGCGGCATTCACCGAAGCGTTCCGGCGCGCCTCGAGCAGCTCGGCTGGTCTTAGGAAACTTCCGACATGGTCGGCACGGTATTGTGCGGGCATCTCTTTTAGCCTCTCACTATTTGGAGAACCAGGTGCTTCATGCTCCCTTTTTCTTGGGCGACGCGACTAATCGCTTGCGGAACTTCTCGGCTTCACCGAGGTAGGCCTCGGGCGCATCCAGTTCGCGAATTTCTGATGGAGCGATCAGCGAAGTGACTTCGGGCATTTCTCCCAGCACATCCACAAGCCGGCGGTCTTCTGTAATACACCGTCGCGTGGCTTGCTCGAGCAGCCTGTGCGCGGCGTCCCGGCCCAGGGTGCTTCCCAAAATCATCATGATCCGTTCAGCGAAGATGATTCCGCGCGTGGCCTTGATGTTGCTTCTCATCCGCGACGCATCCACTTCGAGACCTTCCGCTACTTCCGTCATAGATGCGATTGCCAGGCCGGTCGCCTGGACGATCGTACTCACCGTGCTCCACTCGGCTTGCAAACCTCCGGCCCCGCGTTCGTGCTCCTGCACCATCCCTGAGAGAAAATTCGCGACCAGGCCGGGAACGCGATTAGCGGACGCGAGCGTAAGCGAACATGCGATCGGATTCCGTTTATGAGGCATCGTCGAAGAGCCGCCTCTACCGTCCCCTCCAGGCTCCGACACCTCGCCGATTTCACTTTGCATCATCAGGGCTATATCCCGAGCCATCTTTCCCAGCGAACCGGTTTGCACGCCGCAGGCCGCCACCAGAGAGGCTAGCCGGTCTCGATGCGTGTGCCAGGGCGCATCGGGATAGGACAGACCCAGCTCCTGCGCGAGCAATTGACCAACGGCGATCCCCTGTTCTCCGAGAGAAGCCAGGGTGCCGCTGGCGCCTCCTAGCTGTGCGACCTGAACGTCGGTGAACGCAGCGTCGAGATGCAGCCGGCCGCGCCTGATTGCGCCATACCACCCGGCGACTTTCAATCCGAAGGTTATGGGAGGAGCAGGTTGCAGCAGTGTACGGCCAAGCATCACGGTGTTGGCGTGCTGATTGGAAAGAGAGAGCAAGGCAATTTCCAAACGCGAGGTGCCGGCCGCAAACACCGTCCGCACTTGTTTGAGCAGAAGGACCAGCGCCGTGTCGGTGACATCCTGGCTGGTCGCGCCCCAGTGCACGAACCGCGCGGCGACCGGGTCTGAAGCGCGCACGCGCTCGGTGAGCGCTTTCACTAGTGGAATGGCCGGGGTGCCCGCGCGTGCCGCGTCGCGCGCCAGGTCGGGATCACCGCCAGGGAAATCTTTCGCGGCCTTCTCAATCGCGCTGGCCGCCGCCTGCGGAATCAGGCCCAGGCGAGCTTCGGCGCGTGCAAGAGCGGCCTCAAAATCCAACATCGCTCGCAACACCGAATCGTCGGAAAAAACATTCGACAAAGCTTCGGTGGTGGACAGACTTTCGATCAGCCGCACAGGCAGGGTCCCTCGCCAACTTCAGACATCGAAAAAAACGGTTTCGCCATTACCGCTCAGGCGAAGATCGAAATTCCACAACCCCGGCCGTTTGGAATCCGGCTGCGCCATCAGGGTGTTGCGGCGGTCTTTGGGCACCAGCGCGAGAATCGGATCATCCTGGTTTGCAGAGTCCCCGGCGAAATAAATGCGAGTGACCAGGCGCTTGAGCAATCCTCGGCCAAAGACAGAGACATTGATGTACGGTGCTTGCAGCGATGCATCTGGTCCAGGCGTCCGGCCCGGTTTGACGGTCTCAAATACGCAGACTCCATTCTTGTCCGTGGGCAAGCGCGCGAATCCAAAAACAGCAGGGTCGGCCTTACTGTGCCGGTCGTCAGCGGGATGATTATAAATACCGGCGGCGTCAGCTTGCCACAGTTCAACCAGGGCGTCGGGGACAGGCAAACCGTCGCCGTCCATGACGCAGCACGCAAGCTGGACGTGCTCCCCTCTTGCTGGTGCTCCGGCGAGACGCCCGGTTATAACTTTCGCGTCGTAGTAAATATGAAAATAGGGGCCGATGGTTTGGGACGGGCTCGGGACGAGTTTCATGCTATTCCTCGAAGGGTGTGGCTTCCGGGCCACGCAGCACAATGTCGAAACGATAGCCAAGCGCCCAATCCGGCTTGGTGGTTTGCAGATCGAAGCGGGAGATCAAGCGCTGCCGCGCTTTTTCGTCGCGAATCGATTGGAGAATCGGATCGAAAGGGAATAACGGATCGCCGGGAAAATACATTTGCGTAACCAATCGTGAAACGAACGATGGGCCTACCAGCGAGAAGTGGATATGGGCGGGCCGCCAGGCATTGGGGTGATTACCCCACGGATACGCGCCGGGCTTGATGGTCACGAGACGATAATCTCCGTTCTCGTCGGTGAGAACCCGGCCGGCTCCGGTGAAGTTGGGATCGAGTGGCGCCGGGTGGTTGTCTATCTGATGAAAATAACGGCCTCCAGCATTCGCCTGCCAGACTTCGATGAGCGTATTGCGCAAAGGCCGGCCGTTGTCATCAGCCACTTTGCCGGTAACAATAATCCGTTCGCCGATTGGTTCTCCAGTGTGTTGCCGGGTGAGGTCGGCGTCACTCTCTTCGATGGCATTGTGTCCGTAGACCGGGCCGGTGCGCTCGGAAAGAGTATGCGGAAGAAAGATCAGAGGCTGGGAGGGCGATCGGCGTACTGTCGAGCGATAAGGTTCATACAAGGATTCCGGCTGGCTTCCGGGCTCATATCTCGAGTGAGGGATGACCTTGCTCATTTAAGCTTCCCGATCAGGCCTTGCGCATCCTAAGTTGGTTTCGTGCTTGCGGAATCGGAGGTCATAATACACAAATCCGTGACCAGATGCGGACGAATATTTTTGCAGCGAATTTGCGATCTGCTGCGCGCCGCCCGCAGGGTTTCCAAGCCGGGAGATCATCGCCACCTATGATATGGTCTGATATCGCTAGGATATCGCCGGGACGCCGATGATTGGCATCGCCGCGAAATTCATGATCCCGTCGAAATTCGGAGAAGGGAACTAGATCAGGCGAGAGAACCAATATGCGCACACAAGTAGGAATCATCGGCGCCGGGCCTGCCGGCCTTTTGCTTTCTCACCTGCTGCACCTGCAAGGGATTGAATCGGTAGTGCTGGAAACTCGAAGCCGCAAGTATTGCGAAGAACGCGTTCGGGCAGGCGTGCTGGAGCAAGGAACGGTCGATCTGCTGATCCAGAGCGGTGTCGGAGAAAGGCTGAAGCGGCAAGGCCTGCGGCATGACGGCATCTGGCTGAGCTTCGCGGGCAATCGTCATCGCATCAACATGGCGGACCTGACCGGCGGGAAATCGATCACCGTGTATGCCCAGCATGAAATCATCATCGATCTCATTAAAGCTCGGCTTGATGCGGGCGGCCAAGTTTTGTTCGATGTCAGCGACGTGACCCTTCATGAGTTTGATGGTCCGACACCCAAGATTCGCTTTCGCAAAGACGACGAATCGTGCGAACTCTCCTGCGATTTCATAGCCGGTTGCGATGGGTCCCATGGTGTTTGCCGCCCGTCGATTCCGGAAGGCGCGCGGGTTATCTATGAAAAAGTTTACCCGTTTGCATGGCTTGGGATTCTTGCCGAAGCGCCACCCACCTCCGAAGAACTTGTTTACGCGCTGCACGATCGCGGTTTTGCTTTATTCAGCATGCGCACACCGAAAATCACGCGGCTGTATCTTCAGTGCAGGCCCGGCGATGACATTGCGAACTGGCCGGATAGCAGGATCTGGGAAGAACTTCTGCTGCGTTTTTCGAACCGCGACGGATGGGCTCCTGCGGAGGGTCCCATCATTCAGAAGGGAATCACGCCGATGCGGAGTCTGGTGGTTGAGCCAATGCGATGCGGCAGACTTTTTCTCGCTGGTGATTCGGCCCACATTGTCCCTCCGACCGGGGCCAAAGGACTGAATCTTGCAGCAGCCGACGTGAAGGTGTTGGCCCGCGCGCTTGGCGAATTTTATGCTTCCGGCCGCCAGACGCTGCTGGATGAATACTCGCAAACCTGCCTGCGGCGAGTCTGGAACGTCCAGCGCTTTTCGTGGTGGATGACTACCATGCTGCATCGCGCCGAAGATGCCGACGCGTTCGATCATCGCCGCCAGCTCGCTGAATTGGATTACGTCGTCAGCTCACGCGCCGCGATGACTTCGCTCGCCGAAAACTACGTCGGCCTGCCTCTTTCCTGAAATCATCAGCTTGCCGCCGCGCCTACCGCTCGGGGATCGGCTGCAACGGCGGCTTGCTTCCCGGCGGCACGCCTTGCTCGACCGCGTTCATCAGCATTGCCAGCGTGACGTATGTGCCGTTGGTGGTGGTGAGGTCAACCATTTGTTGTTCGCTGAAGATCTGGCGCAGACGCTCGAAGGTAGCGTTACTGACTTCGTGCTTGGTTGAAAGTTCCATGCAGTAATCATAGACAGCGGCCTCATCCGGCTGCATCGATGCTGGGCGCTGGCCTTGTTTTAGATCGGCCGCGACGCTCTCCGGTAGCCCCGCCTTGATCGCCAGTGGATAGTGCGCGAGCCACTCGACCTGCGAAGTCCACAGTCGCGACTGGATCAGGATTGCAAACTCATTCAGCCGGCGCGGGACCGTGGTGTTGAATCGCAGGTAATCGAGCAGCTGCAACATGCGCTCGGCCAGCATCGGGCTTCGCAGCAGCGGATTGTACGGCCCGCCGATTCCAACGCTCGAGACCTTCATGATTTCTTCCGCCACTGGTCGCTGCTGGCCGTTCAGCTCTTCCATCACGAGCTGCCGGAAACGCGGCTGCTTCCCCGACAAATCCATATTTACCCCCGGGATTTTTCGTATCTCTCGGTGCCCACGACTCTTCCAGATGCAAACAATAGCATCTCCGCTGGAATAACCGGCGCTGAATGCGATAAAAGCCTCGAGAAATTGTTGAGGTTTTTCTGGCGTGGCGCCCGTTGACACCCCGTGGGGGGCTTGGTATGTTCCTACGTCCAACACGCGTGTGGTATGCAAAAGAGGCTTCGCTGACGTTGGTTCGGTAATGTGTGTGTGGCGCGCCGCGCTTCCCGCTATTTGAATTCTCGAAAGAGGGATCGAATGAAGATTGATATTTATTGCCATATTTTTCCGCGCGGTTTTTATGACCGCATCCTCAAACTCCCGAACAGCGGCATAAAAAAGCGCTCGGTTGGAATTCCTTCGATGGTGGACCTGGATGTTCGCTTTCGCATGATGGATCGGTTCGGCGAATACGTGCAAGTGTTGAGCCTGGCGTCCCCGCCGATGGAAGCCTTTGGCGACGCCGCTCACTCGCCGGAACTCGCCCAGATTGCCAATGACGGCCTGGCGGAGCTGGTCAGTAAGCACCCGGACCGATTTCCCGGCTTTGTGGCCTCGCTGCCCATGAATAATCCCGCGGCCGCCGTTGAGGAAATTGATCGCGCCGTCATGAAGCTGGGAGCGACAGGCGTCCAATTGTTTACCAACGTGAATGGCAGGCCGCTCGACGATCCTGACTTCCTGCCGATTTTCGAGAAGATGGCGGCGGTGAATCTTCCGATCTGGCTTCATCCGGCGCGGCCCGCCACGTTTCCGGACTACCAAACGGAGAAAAAATCGAAATACGAACTGTGGTGGGTTTTCGGGTGGCCGTATGAGACGTCCATCGCCATGGCGCGTATTTTATTTGCAGGATATTTCGATCGTTTCCCGGACCTCAAGATCATCACCCATCACCTGGGCGCCATGATTCCCTACTTTTCCGGACGGACCGGCCCGGGCCTGGACCAGCTGGGCGCTCGAACCGAAGATGAAGATTTGACTGTGTATTCGCGGCGGCTCAAAAAGCGCCCGCAGGAATATTTCAAAATGTTTTACGCCGATACTGCAACATTTGGATCGCGCTCGGCCATGCAATGCGGACTGGACTTCTTCGGAGCCGATCAAGTGCTGTTTGCATCCGATTCGCCATTCGACCCGGAGAAAGGGCCGGGATACATTCGCGAAACGATTCGTTGCATCGAAGAGCTTCCGCTTTCCGCCGAAGATCGCGCTAAGATTTACGAAGGCAACGCTCGCAGGCTTCTGAGGCTGAAGCTGGCGT
>JBGOVX010000239.1:0-4804 GCA_041478355.1 Terriglobia bacterium
AATCCCACCGTTGCCCAGCAGAAGACCAGCCTGCTGAACATTATCGTGGTGGCCTCCGAGCAGGCCATCGTCATGATCGAAGCGGGCGCGATTGAAGTGAGCGAAGACATGGTTGCGGAGGCGCTGCAGTTCGCGCACGACCAGATCAAGCTCATCATCACGGCCATCCGCCAACTACATGACAAGGTCAATCCGGTCAAGGTGACGGTTGCGCCGTTCGCGTTTGACGAGAAACTTGCCTCGGAGATCGAGCAAAAGTACGGCGCGCGGCTGCACGATGCCCTGGACACCGCGAAGCATCCGAAAAAAGAGAGCTATCAACTGATTGACGAAATTAAAAAAGAAATCTTCGCGTCGCTCCCCGAGGACGACAAGGAGAAGCCGGTGCTTGCAGCCCGCGCGTTTGAGCGCTTGCGCGAGCAGTATTTCCGCGAGGATATTCTCGTGCGTCAAAGGCGCCCGGATGGCCGCGCATTCGATCAGATTCGCCAGATTACCTGTGAAGTGGGAGTGCTGCCGCGCGCGCATGGTTCGGCTCTATTTACACGCGGCGAAACGCAGGCGCTGGCGACCACCACGCTGGGCACCAAGGAAGACAAGCAGCGGCTCGATCTGTTGTTCGAGGACGAATCGTTCAAGCGCTTCATGTTGCACTACAACTTTCCGCCGTTTTCGGTTGGCGAGGTGAAATTCCTTCGCGGGCCGGGACGCCGCGAAATCGGCCACGGCGCGCTGGCCGAGCGCGCGTTATTGAATCTGCTGCCGCCCGAAGCCGACTTTCCGTACGCCATGCGCGTGGTTTCCGACATCCTGGAGTCCAACGGCTCTTCTTCAATGGCCACGGTCTGCGGCGGCTCGCTTGCCCTGATGGATGCAGGCGTGCCCATTCGCGCGGCTTGCGCGGGCATCGCCATGGGCTTGGTTGTGGAAGGTGAAAAGGCGGCGGTGCTCACCGACATTGCGGGTGCGGAAGATCATTACGGCGATATGGACTTCAAAGTCGCGGGAACACGCACCGGAATTACCGGCCTGCAAATGGACATCAAAGTGGGCGGCATCAGCGTGACCTTGATGCGGCAGGCGCTCGAACAGGCCAAGCGGGCGCGGTTCCATATTTTGGATGTCATGGACCAGACGATTTCAGAAGCGCGGTCCACGATGTCGATTTATGCGCCGCGTCTTTACTTGTTGCAAATTCCGACCGACAAGATCCGCGACCTGATCGGCCCGGGCGGCAAGAAGATTCGTTCGATCATCGAAGCCACCGGCGTCAAGATCGACGTTATGGACGACGGCAAGGTGCATGTGTTCGCCAATAACGGCACCGCTGCCGACCAGGCGTTGCAGATGATTCGAGAGATCACGGCGTCAGCCGAAATCGGCAAGACGTATCTGGGCAAAGTGGTGCGGCTGGCGGATTTTGGAGCATTCGTCGAAATCTTTCCCGGCACCGACGGCCTGCTGCACATCAGCGAAATCGCCGAGCAGCGCATCCGCGACGTTCGGGATGAGCTGAAGCTGGGCGACCAGGTGCTGGTGAAAGTGCTGGCGATCGAGGGGAATAAGATTCGCCTGTCCCGCAAAGCGGTTCTGAGGGAACAGCGCGACAAACAGCAAGCGGGAGCCGCAGGCCAATAAATCCGCAGGCAGGCCTGGAAAGTGGACCGAAGCAAAAAGGGGAGGCGAATTTCGCCTCCCCTTTTACTGTACACGGCGAATTTTTGCGCCGACGGCGGAGAGTTTCTCCTCGATGCGTTCGTAGCCGCGGTCGATATGGTAGACGCGATCGACGATGGTTTCGCCTTTCGCCACCAGTGCCGCCAGGACCAGCGAAGCGCTGGCGCGCAGGTCCGAGGCGATTACGCCCGTGCCAGACAGCGTGGCGGGGCCGTGGACCACGGCGCGGCGTCCTTCAATCGATATATTCGCGCCCATGCGAATCATTTCGCTGGCATGAAGAAAGCGGTTTTCGAAGATCGTTTCCGTAATCACCGAGGTGCCCTCGGCCTGTGTAGCCAGCGCCATGAACTGCGCCTGCATATCGGTGGCAAAGCCCGGATACTCTTCGGTCCTCACGTCGGCGGCGATTAATTTCTTTGCGCCGCGCACGGTCAATATGCCTGGCGCGGTTTCACGAATCTCGACGCCAGTTTCGCGCAACTTGGCGATAATCGAAATGAGATGCTCGGGGGCGCAGCAAGTGAGTTCGAGCGCTCCATCGGTGATGGCCCCGGCCACCAGGAAGGTGCCCGCTTCAATCCGGTCGGGGATGATGGTATGGCGCGCGCCGTGGAGTTCTTTTTTTCCCCGCACGCGAATCGTGGATGTTCCCGCACCCTCGATTTCCGAGCCCATCTTGATCAGCAGGTCCGCCAAGTCGGCGATTTCCGGCTCGCGCGCCGCATTTTCGATTTTAGTCTCGCCTTCCGCCAGGGCAGCAGCCATGAGCACGTTTTCCGTTCCAGTCACAGTGATCTTGTCAAAGAATACGTTTCCGCCCGGCAACCGGCCACCGCCCGGAACGCGGGCTTCCACGTAACCGTGGGAAGTGCCGATTTCCGCGCCCATTTGCTCGAGCGCCTTCAGGTGCAGGTCCACGGGGCGGGCGCCGATGGCGCAACCTCCGGGAAGCGAGACGCGCGCTGAGCCGGTGCGGGCGACCAGCGGGCCGAGCGTGAGAATCGAAGCGCGCATGGTGCGCACCAATTCATATGGCGCTTCGGCGCCATTGATTTCTCCAGCCTGAAGGATCATGGCGGTGGGAGGAAGCTCGGGAGATTCCACCAGCGCGCCCATGTGCGCGATCAGGCGGCCCATCGTAATGATGTCGCGCACTCGCGGAATATTATCCAATTCCACGCGGCCGGAAGTCAGCAGCGCCGCTGCCATCGCGGGCAGTGCGGCATTTTTCGCGCCGCTAATGCGGACCTGTCCTTCCAGCGGCCTTCCACCTTCAATCAGCAGTTTATCCATTTAGTTTGTGCATATCCTTCGGAAATTGTTTGGGCCCTGCGATAGCCTCGCGAATGTTGTGATTTGCAGCGCGCATGCGCCGCTGCGCTTCTCGCGCGTTCGCTCCGGTCTTTAGCATGATGAGAGCGACGCCCATATCGTGTCCTGCCACATTGTGCCCTGCACTATTGTGTCCTGCTAGACGCAGGGCGCGTGTCGCCTGGGCCATGGTTGCGCCGGAGGCCTCCGCCAGAATTCGCAGCCCTCTGGCCTGCAACTTGCGATTGGTCAGCGCCACGCCGATCATCCAGTTGTCATAGACGCGCCCGATACGAATCATCGCAGCGGTAGAGAGCATGTTGAGGACCATTTTCTGGGACGTTCCTGCTTTCATCCTGGTCGAGCCGGTGATGACCTCAGGACCTGTAGGGGTGACGATGCCAATTCCCGCGATGCGAAGTATAGGAGTCCGGGGATTTGAGGTGATGCCGACGGTGACCGCGCCGCGCCGCCGTGCAAATTTCAAGGCTCCCAGAACGTAGGGGGTTGATCCGCTGGCCGCAATCCCTACGACGATGTCTTTGCGATGGAGACCACGCGCCAGCAGGTCGCGCGCTCCTTGCGCGTGATTGTCTTCGGCTCCTTCGACGGCATGCGTCAGCGCTCGGCGCCCTCCGGCAACGACCGCCTGGACCATGCGCGGCGGCGTGCCGAATGTCGGCGGAATTTCAGCGGCATCGAGCGCTGCCAGGCGTCCGCTGGTTCCCGCGCCGACGTAGAACAAGCGTCCGCCGCGCTGTAGCGCCTCGGCAATCGCATCCACGGCCCGCGCGATTCCGGGAATTGCGCTGGCGACCGCGCGAGACACCCGGGCATCTTCGCCGTGAATCGTCCGCAGAATTTCCAGTGTGGATTTTGTGTCCAGTCCGCGCGTGCGGGGATTCCGCCGCTCAGTCGCTCCCGGTGTTTTTTTCGTCATGGATTGCCCGGCGATGCGGTGCCCCGGCTCCTATCAAAACGCCGCTTCCAGAAGAATTTACCGCGCCACTATCTTCGCACGCGCGCGCCACATTTCGGTGAGGCGAATCCGCCGGCAATCACCGATTAGGCAAGGGGGAGGAAGAGCCGATGCGGCCACCCGTCCCAATACTGTCCTTCAGGCCAGCATGTTATTGGCGCTTGGTCCATTACTCTAAAGGTTGAGACCGCAACCGGACCATACGCGGATGGTGATAGGCCGGCATTTGCCCGCCACAGGGGAACAACCAGGAGGATCTGCGGGGTTGTTCGTGCGAGCGCCATCGCAATGGTATTTCTGGACGTTTGCGGCAGTACCAGTCTGATGTGATTCCTAGAGATTGTTGGCGCACGCTCGCATCCGCGAGGTGCGCGCCGACAATATGCCGGCGTTCATCCCCCCGGTTGCGCCGTCATCGAGCGCGGCTGAGCGTTTCCGTCCCATCCACGACACCGGGGCACGGGGCGCTCGCCGCGACTTCCTGGCTAAGATATTCTTTCCATGTAGTGTGTTGTCCTCATACACTTCCGCACGCATTCATGTTAAAAGTAGGCGGGTCTGCAGGTAGCTTAGCGGTGAATTTCGCCGGCCTTGCTTCGTTCGCCGCTTTGTTTTCGATATACTAGGCTGCGCGCCCAGCCGGGAAGTCGCCCTACAGGCCGAGGTGAAACTTCATGTCCGTCCAGACACGATCCAGAGCCGCGAAATACGATGCAAGCCAGTATCATGGCCTGACCCGGGAGGACCTTCTTCGAATTTACCGTATCATGTATCTCTCCCGGCGTTTGGACGATCGCGAAATCCAACTGAAGCGCCAGAATAAAACTTTTTTTC
>JBGOVX010000248.1:0-4181 GCA_041478355.1 Terriglobia bacterium
CCGTAAATAACTGGCATAAGTGTGGAACGCAGGTTTTCTCGTTCGAGGCACGAATGTTCGCAACCCTTTGTAGGGGCGGGGCTTGCCCCGCCCGCCGATGAGACGGCACCCGCTGCTCTTTTGCAAGATACTTCTGGGACAGCACACTAGCAGGCTGCTGAAAAACCGTGTGGCACAGGCTTTCAGCCTGTGCGCGTTGACTCGCGCCGCTAAAGGATCAACGGTTTACAAATGCTCCAAGAACCCGCAACTTAGAAATTAGGGGCTTTTCTGCAGCCCGCTAGAGATTCAACGTGGCGGCACGCTGAACTTTCAGTGCCTAGCCTGGATTTCTCCCGCACGAGTCGCCTTTCTCCTCCGGTTCCTGACATCAACCCCAATTCTTCCTGGCACACGACAATCAGGTAGCGGATCAGTTTGGCCTTAGCTTCCTGCCATCCCCGTCGCTCGGACAACCGACCGCCGAAGGGAGCCGCACGACGCTGGGATCGCTTCCGAGTTGCCGACGATACGCCCGGAATTTGCCGGGCGCGAACGGCACTTCTACTTTAGCGCGTTTCGCGGCAGGTAAGGCGAATCAGCCTACGAATCAGGTGTTCGGTTCCGGGACAGCCGGTCTCGGAATCGCCCACCGAACAGGCCGGGAGGGGAAGATCAGTTCGTCGTAAGTTGCCGCTCAACATACAGATCGCTAGTATCGGCTTGTGGATAGAGATGTGCTGGTCTACCACCGACCGAGAGAGGAAAACTTCATGGCCACGCTTTGGCAGGATGCCCGTTACGCCCTCAGGATGCTCGCGAAGTCGCCGATGCTGACTGCGATCGTGATCCTCACGCTGGCGCTGGGCATTGGAGCCAACACGGCGATCTTCGGGATCGTGAATGGGCTTCTGCTGCGTCCCCTGCCGGTGAAATCGCCCGAACAAATCATGGTGCTGGCCGGGAAGCTGCAGGGCGACACTCTGGGAATTTTCACGATTTCCTACGCGCAACTCGTTGATTTTCGGAAACAATCCGATGCGTTTTCCGAGCTCTTCGCTTCCCAAATCGATCTCGCGGGGCTCAGCGTCGGCGGCAAAGCAAGTCAATTCCTCTACGCCCGAGTGACTGGAAACTATTTTTCGACATTGGGCGTACAGCCCGCGCAGGGGCGCCTGTTCCTTCCCGCGGAGGGGGAAGCAGGGGCCAAAGACCCTTACGTCGTGCTTGGTTATTCCTTCTGGCAAAAGAGGTTTGGCGCCGATCCCGGCATCGTGGGGAAGCAAGCATTGGTCGATGGTCAAGAGGCCACAATTATTGGAGTGGCACCCAAGGGATTTCAAGGTACGCAGTTCTCGCTGGATTTTGACGGCTACGTCCCGTTGAACATGATGCCAGAGGAAGATGCGGCCAAGTTCTGGAGCGACCGCACCTCGCGCGGCTTGATTGTGATGGGGAGGCTGAAACCGGGTGTGAGCCTGAGGCAAGCGCAAAGCTCGCTCAATGTGGTGACGGAGCGGCTGGCGCAGCACTATCCCGGGACGGACAAGGGAGTGACGGTTAGGGTGATTCCGGAGAGATTGGCGCGGCCGCAGCCGTTTGCGAACAATATCGTTCCGTTCATCGCCGGCATATTTTTGGTTCTGGCGGTGCTGGTACTGCTGCTGGCGTGCATGAACGTGGCGAATATTCTGCTGGTGCGCGCGACGTTGCGGCAACGCGAGATGGCGGTCCGTGCAGCACTGGGAGCGAGTCGCGGGAGGTTGATCCGTCAGCTCCTGACCGAGAGCATCCTGCTGGCGCTCTTTGGTGGGGCCGGTGGACTGTTGCTGGGAACGTGGGCCAGCGGGGCGATCGCCTTGCTTCTGCCAGTTTCAAAGCTTCCCGTCCGGCTGGATTTCAGTTTTGATTGGCGAGTGTTTGTGTACGCTCTGGCGGCTGCTCTCCTGGCTGGTGCGCTGGTGGGCGTGTGGCCGGCGTTGCGGGCGGGGCGAGCCGACGTCAACAGCGTGCTGCAAGGAGGCGGGAGGAGCGATACAGCGGGAGTAGGTCGCCACCGAGTACGTAGTGTACTTGTGGTAGCGCAAGTGGGGGGCTCGCTGGTGCTCTTGATCGTCGCCGGGCTGTTCGCCCGGAGCCTGGTGCGCGCGCAACAAGCGAATCTGGGATTCGACCCCGATCACGTGCTTAACGTAGTCTTGGATCCGAAAGAAGTGGGATACGATGCGGCCCGCACCAAGAATTTTTATCGCGATCTGGAATCCAGGGTCCGCGCACTGCCCGGAGTGCAAACGGCGAGCCTGGCATACAGTGTGCCGATGGGAGAGGTGAACGATGGAAGCTCGATTTATGTCGAAGAGCACCCGTTCGCTCCCGGTCAGCAGGCTCCGGTGGTCGTGTATAACCGGGTCGACGCGCCCTATTTCGATACCATGCGAGTTCCATTGTTGCAAGGCCGCGCCTTCCGGGAGAATGACGATGAAAAGGCTCCGCTGGTCGCGATCGTGAACAAAGCGATGGCCAATCAATTCTGGCCCAACGAAAACCCGATCGGGAAGCGATTCAGTCTAAAGAGCGCGACGGGACCCTTCGCCGAAATCGTGGGAGTGGCAGGAGACGGGAAGTATGTGTTTATCGGATGGGACCGACAATCGTATTTTTATGTGCCACAGGCGCAGAATTACACGTCGTACCGGACCCTGCAGGTTCGTTCGTCGGTGCCACCAGAGACCCTAATCGCGCAGATGCAGAGAGAGATCCGCGCACTGGATCCCAACATGCCAATCACCGACGTTCGGACGATGAGGGAGTCGCTCTCGGGAGGAAATGGGTTTTTCATTTTCCGGATCGGCGCCATTCTGGCTGCGGCCATGGGGATTCTGGGGCTGACCCTGGCGGTGGTGGGCGTGTATGGAGTGGTTTCCTTCGCTGCGAGCCAGCGTACCCATGAGATCGGAATCCGCATGGCGCTGGGCGCGGGTCGGCCGGATATCCTGCGGCTGGTTTTGCGGCAGGGATTGGTGCTGGTGATGGGAGGAGTGCTGTCCGGCGTGCTGCTTGCGTGGGCGCTGACGCGCTCGATGGCCACTCTCCTGGTTGGCGTCAGCCCCACTGATCCGCTCACATTTGTGACGGCGACGCTATTGCTCGGGGGGATTGGGCTTTGGGCCTGCTATGCGCCAGCGCGGCGCGCCATGCATCTGGACCCGATGGTGGCGCTGCGCTACGAGTAGGGACGTGCCGCCTACGACGTAGGAAATCTCGACGTGATCAATGCGGATGGTCTCTGTGGCCAGCATCATCACGCTTCCAGTCTGGGTTCTCATTCAACCGGCAACTCAGCTACGATCTTTCGAACAGATCACCTCGAATGACTGCAAACAACGCGCGAATTTGCCGTGGAGCCAAGTGTTTCGCATCTCGAAGGCCGGACGACTTGACAACTTCTTTTGCTCACGTACATTAAAGAAAAATGGCGAAGAAGGAAGCGCGTCTTCCACACGGTAATGATGCCAGTTCGCGTCAACGCCCGAATGTCGCGGGCGGTGCACCTGCCGGACTGTCTCGGCGTATCATCCCGCACTTGGAAGATATCGTCGGATCCGATTCGCCCGGCGGTCACGTGGCCGTATAGTTCGCAAACCAAAGATGTAGCCATTCCTGATACCTTGGCAATCGTTTCCGAGTGACGCACGCGGAAACAATCCAATTGGCCGCAGAAAGGCACTTTCCGAAAATTGGGACGGCGGCCGGAGGTGTCCCGCGCTCCGGGGCTAAGGCTGACCTACCAACAAACGCCCTACCAACAAACGCCCTTGACTTCTCCACCCCTCCGTGATATTTTTAATATTGATTAAGTTTTGCCCAAAGCGCCGACCTTCGGCGCTTTTTTCATTTCTTTGCGCACCGATCGGCGATGTTTAACCCTTGTATTGACAATGGGTTGCCCACTCTCTGAGCACAACTCGACACTGCGGAATCTCGCGTAACCAGCTTGGGAGCAGCCGATTACGCACTCTTGCAAGAACAACGGGACTGTACCCCGAAAAAGCGAGGCAAAGGCGAAACATTGCGCAATTCGCTGCCATTTCGCGACCCTGTGTTTTCATGCACTTACAAACTGCCCTTCGGGCAATCCCTTTTGTTTCACATTCTTACAAAACACCGGGGGGTGGGGGGGCAAGGCAAGCATAGAACGACAC
>JBGOVX010000274.1:0-2526 GCA_041478355.1 Terriglobia bacterium
AGAATCAGCATGGGACGCCATGGAAACCGCGCGCGCCAAAAAATCCTGACCAATCTCCCGAATGCCCGGCAACTAGAAAAGCTCCCAGCAAAAGCCGCGCGCCAAAACAATCTCTCCGTGCCCTCTGTGCTCCTACCTTTGTATCCTCTGTGTTAATCCCTGCCTTTGCCTCGTCTTATCGCTTGTCTCTTCCGCCCCGTGCCTTTGCGCCTTTGTGGCTAATCCCCTCTTTCTTCTTCACTCCGGCAACGCCCGCTTTCGCAACTCCACGCGCAGCTTCACCGCGCCAACACTCTGCCCATTCGATTCCGCCCGAACGCTAATCTCGCGCGCATCTTCCTTTGTCTTGGTCGCGTCGCCCAGTAGAGGAAGATTGATCTCGATTCGCGCAGCCGCAACTTCTTTCGCCGTAAGCGTGAACTTTCCAGCCCCGCTTTGCACCGTCCATCCAGCCGGCAAATCCACCGACAACGTGACCTCTCGACTAGCAGACGTCGCATTGCGCAGCCACAACGGAATCACCAGCGAACCCCCCGCCTGCAGCGCGATCTCCGGCGGCTCGGGATGCGGCAGGTTGCCAAGCCCATGCGCGCGCCGAAAATCGGCGTAGAAACTCCATGGACCGCCCAATTCCGCAGAAATTTCCGTCCGCGCTGCTTCTTGCGAAACGCTGGCCCGCGCAAAAGGAATCGCATCCACGGTAACGTTCTCGAAAATGTCGCCGGTCACGCCGCCGCCCACCAGTGACTTTCCTAGGACAAAGCGCTGTACGTCCGTCCAGCCATCGGACGCGGCCATTTTTTCGATTTCTGCATCATCCATCTTGTTGAGCCTATCCAGAAAAGTTTTCGCCTGCGTTTGGTGCAGGCGAAACGATTCGACGGAAACCCGCCAGTACGGCCGCTTCGACGACTTTGCGATGTCCTTTACGGAGTACTCCGGACCCTTCCCGCGAAAGATATCGTCACGATCCGCATCGGGGAAATAATAGATTTTTTTCGGCTGCCAGGGCCGCAGGTTTTCCAGAAAAGGCTCGAGCCGTCGCAGCGGCCCCGCCACTTGGCTCGGAAAAACCGTGGGATCGCCCGCCAGGTCGAAGGCCTCAGTAGCAAGAACTCCCGATGCTTGATGATCGCCGTGATCTTCGCCGATGAACGTGCCCGGCAGGAACGTCAAAACCACTTCTGGGCGAGTCAGCCGGACCAGCCGCACCAACTGCTCGAGCGCCGCGCCGTGCTCCCAGTTCGCCAGGGACTGCAGCACATTCTGGCTGGCCGTGTCTTTGCCGCCCAGGAACCACACATTCGTTATGCCCAGCGTCGCGACTGCCCGCCGCGCCTCGATTTCTCGGATTGCTCCCAGTGCCGCCGCTTGTTCCGCGCCGGCTTCGTTTGCGCCGCTGCTTCCGCGCGTCCCATAGACCACCGCCACGCGCTTCCCCTCATCGATCGCCCGAGCAAGATACGCGGTGGCCGCTCCTTCGTCGTCGGGATGCGCAACCACCAGAAGAATGTCCGCTTTGTAGCGGTCGTCTGGCAGCGGCAGTGGCTTCGCCTCCTGCGCGGCGCCTCCGCTCGACAGCAGCAATAAGAACAGAAGGTATGTCGCCAATGGTTTCATCAATCTCCCCGCAATCGCGTTTGCACAAGCACAAGAGTTTACCTTGCGTCCAGTTCACAAAGAAACGTCTCTCGCCGTCCCCATTCTGCGATTCACAACTCAGGAGTGCGGCGGCTCGACGCCGCTTTCACAGCAACGCCCGCACCTCCCCATCGATCGACGGAACGCAGCCATAGTCAACCATGCGATTCCCGCGTTTATACTGGCAACGTGTCAAAGCTGGCCATCCTCTGCATCGTACCGTTGCTCCTGTGGACGCTCGCGTGCGCGCAGCAAGATCCAAACGCAGCAACTCAGCCTCAGCCCCTCCCACCCGGCACCATCCTGCCTCATCAGATCTGCCGCTTCCACCCCGGCCAAAACTGAATCGTCCTAATTCACGCTGTGCGAACAATGCCGCCCTCTAGAATGAAACACTTGCAGCAGGCCTTTCCAGATAAGCCTCATGTTTTGATACTCATACAAGACACTCTAGTGTGGGGTAGGCATAATACGATTTGCTGATCGATTTGAGACTTCGTGCTACGATAGACTCATCGATTGAGCAAATATCATACGTTAGGAGCATCGATCACACTCTTGTCGTACGAAGGAACCAACATGGAAACCGTCAAAGTCTCTCCAAAATTCCAAATCGTCATCCCCAAGAAAGTCCGCGAAGCCCTGAAGCTCGAACCCGGCCAGGAACTTCACATCTACGCTCTGGACGGCACCATCCACCTCAGCCGCCCTCGTTCCATCAAGGATCTTCGCGGCATCGCCAAGGGCATGAAATGGAAGGACGATTACCGTGACCACTCCGAACGATTCTGATCCCGTCGTCATTGATTCTTCGGGGTGGCTTGAATACATCACTGGGGACGAGAAGGCCGACTTGTTCGCTCCCTACTTTGAAGGCGCGGCGCC
>JBGOVX010000224.1:0-5365 GCA_041478355.1 Terriglobia bacterium
CCATCCCGCGGGTTCAGCGGGATGAATCTCCCGATTGGCGTGGGGTCTCTTTGAACGCCAGAGGCTAGGCCAGCCTGCCGTGGCAAGCAAGACCCAACCGTGGGGATCATAGAAATGTGCCGTATTTGTGGATAGCACGCTAGCCAGCGCGCCTTCGCCGTCGCCAACCAGCGCCCGCCCGGTTTCTGACCCGCAACCGGCCCCGATCCCTGTCATTCCGTACTCCACCGCCTGTCATTCCGAGCGAAGCGACCCGGTTTTTTCTTGCGCCCGGTTTGTGGGCGCCGGGTCGCGCAGTCGAGGACCGCCGCCCCTCCGAGCGTCGTTCGCGAGGAGAATCTCTCTTCTCTTTGCCCGTGGGTGGGACACGCTTCTGAACTGTGTGTACGCCGCCAGCTTCACCGAGGTCATGCTCCTCGGTAACGTTGCGCTACGCGATGGAAAGAAGATCTACTACGACGGCGCCAACATGTATGTCACCAGCGCCCTCGCCGCCAGCGACTTTTTGCGCCGAGACTACCGCCAAGGCTGGTCCAGCTAAAAAAGTTGCCGTCTTCTTTCAAGATTTCGAAACCGTCACTGCGGCAGGCCGACTTTCCTCTGCAGGGCTTGAAATCGCTGGTCGGAACGGAGGTTCTCGAACTTGGGATCAACGGCGAGTTGGACGACGTACCATGATCGTTCGTCATAGGCCTTCTCCAGCATCGCGAGTGCCTGCTCCTTTTCACCAAGCGCAGCGTAGATCCACGCGACGTTATAAGGTGGAACGTGATTGCGATTCGACAACTCCTTCAGTTGCTCAAGAATCTTCCGCGCCTCCGCATATCTCTTCTGGAGCGCATAGCTTCGCCCCAAGGAAGCGAGCGGCTCGGCAATCACCGGCTCGATGGCGCGCGCTCTCTGGAATTCAGCGATTGCATCAGTGAGGTCTCCTTTGGCTTCATAACACCAGCCGAGCAACTCATAGGGCACCCAAACATCCGGGGCCAGATCGATGGCGTTCCGAAGCTGAACGATAGCCTCGTCATATCGATGTGCGTAATAAAGGGACTGCCCGAGGATAAAGTTTGCGTCGCTTGAAAGAGGATCAAGGCTCTGGGCGCGCCGGCCCTCAGCGATTGCCTCATCGTTACGTCTCAACGAGACGAGGTACCAGCTATAGATCTGGTGAGTGAAGGAATCGTTTGGATCGAGCTCGATGGATCTTTTGAACTCGCGTTCGGCCGCCGGGAAATCGTAATCGTAAAAGAACTGGGCATAAGCGATGTTGGCATGGGCATCGCCGAACGTGTCATCCAACTGTGCAGCTTTTTCCGCAGCGGCTTTTGCTTTGGGCATCACTTCGCGCGGTGGAAAAACCCAGTCCTCCGCCACGGCGTAGTTGAAGGCCAGGCCGTCGTAAGCGGCGGCATAATTAGGGTCGAGAGCGATAGCCTGCTCGAAGAACCGCTCGCCCTTTTCCAGGCCTTCTTTTGCATACGTCTTCGAATAGTGGAGACCTTTGAGATAAAGCTGGTAAGCCTCCGGGTTATCCGTCGTGCGCTTGTTCAGCCGTTTTTCTTCCTCGCCGCTGAGCCGGATGCGCAGTTTGCGGATGATCTCATGTGAAATGTCCGATTGCACGGCCAGGATGTCAGCCATCTTCCGGGTGTATTCCTCGCCCCAGATTTCTGCGCCATCGTTGACGTTGACCAGGTCTACCCGAATCGACAGCGTGTCGCCGTATCTGCTTACCTTGCCCTGCAGGATCGCAGCCACGTGCAGGTTGCGCCCTGCTTCGCGCGGGTCCACTCCTCGGTGTTTGTAAGCGAAGATCGTTGCCGGAGACATGACCCGCAGCTTAGGAATCTGAGAAAGGCTGGCGATCAGCGTTTCGGTGATGCCGTCACTCAGGTATTCCGCGTTGGGGTCGCCACTGGCGTTCACGAAGGGCAACACCGCCACCGATTCAATCGTCTTGCCAGGTACGCGGTGGAAGGTAAACCAGGCCGCGACCAAAATCAGCGCCGCCAGTGTGGTGGCGCTAGCCAGGAGAGCCGGCTTTCTCCGCCACCAGGGAAACACTCCCGCTGAGGCAGCCGCGCTTTGTGTCGTGGTGCGCCCCGATTGCATGTCACGCCTCAGCCGCTGCAAGTCGGCGCGAAGTTCCGCTGCGCTCTGGTACCGCAGAGTGCGGTCCTTCTCCAGCCCCTTGTCGATAATCCGTTCCAGACCCACCGAAACTTCCGGATTGAGCCGCACCGGTGGCGTGGGCGCCCGATTCAGGATGCTATCGAAAATGATCCCCGAAGTATCTCCTCGAAACGGCAACACGCCGGTGGCCATCTCATAAAGCACTACGCACAGCGAAAACAAGTCGCTTCGCGCGTCCAGTTCTTCCGCCCGCACCTGCTCCGGCGACATGTACGCCACCGTACCCATCGTGGTTCCAGGACTAGTGAGCGCGTCGCCGCCTGTCAGCGTCGGGCCGGACGCGCTGCCAGCCTTCCCATCCTGCCCGCGGCCCAGCGCCTTGGCCAAGCCGAAGTCGAGAATCTTGGCCTGATTCCGTTGAGTGACAAAAATATTGGCGGGCTTGATGTCCCGATGAATAATTCCTTTCGCGTGCGCCGCATCCAAAGCATCGGCCATCTGGACGCTCAGTTCGAGAACCTGTTCGAGAGGGAGTGCTTTCCCCACAATGCGATGCTTCAGGGTTTGCCCCTCCAGCAGCTCCATGGCGATGAAGGGCTTTCCGTCGGCCTCGTCAATTTCGTGGATGGTGCAGATGTTGGGGTGGTTCAAAGCCGATGCGGCCCGCGCCTCGCGCTGGAAGCGTTCCAGCGCCTGGGCATCCTGCGCCAGTCCCTCGGGAAGAAACTTCAGCGCCACATGTCGGCCGAGCTTGAGATCCTCGGCTTCATAGACCACGCCCATGCCGCCGCCTCCCAGTTTTTCCAGGACGCGGTAATGCGAAATGTTCTGCCCAATCATGGCGATGGCGCGAATCTCTGGCCAGCCATGTTAGGGGCACCGCACTTGCGAGTCAACGGAATCAGCCAGCAAGGGGTCCATGGCAGGAAACCTCATGAAAACCCAACGGAAACTGCATTGCTCTTTTCGCTTGACCCCAGTTAATCTCTCAAGTATAATAGATTACAGGTAAAGTTCTGTTTTGGAGTGCGGCAACCTCGTTGCCGTTTTTTTATTTTCAGCCTAAGAATTCTCGCAATACTCCGTCGCATCAATAACTTACGCACTCTTTCGTTTTTTGGGCCAAGATTGTCGAGGCGTAAACGCTTTAGTTTCACACTCTTGCGAACTCTTTTGCGTGACGAAAAATATTAAGTACTTTTGTTTCAAGCGATTCCGAACTCTTTGCCCAAAACACCCGGGGGTGGGGTGCCCCGTTGAGTCTTCGTTTCACAGCTTGGACCACTGCTTCTGATTCCGTGATTATTTCCTCTCGTCGAAGTCTCTTAAAATCTATCACTTATAAAATGCTCATTTCGTAAGTTCTTTATTTTGTTATTCATCCATCTTTGATGGGGGGTGTAGGGGTACGACCGTGTGCCAGACCTGAAGTCTTACTCGAACTCCGCCTCGAAACTGCAGATAACCAAGACTTTCCGCGCGACTTCCAGCAATTCCATCACAGCAACGCCAAATCGAGGAAGTTAAATCGAGTCCGGCCGTTCCGGGCTCTTGCTCCAGTCACCAGTCACGAACCACCCAAACTGATGTCAAAGAATCATTCTTCATTCTTACTAAGAGCTTACAACTAACAACTAAGAACTCTACTTGATGTCCAAAGATTGCAGCTTGGCATTCACCAGGAACGGGTCGTCGAACTCCGTCATCTCGCCCCAGCCTCGGCCAAGAACCGGGAGCAACCGCGCCGATAGCGGTTTGTGCCACTTGTAGGCCAGGCTGGCCATGTCGCCGATAATGAGCGAGAGTTGCTCCGCGCTGATGTCGCCGGGCAGCGGAACGGTGTCGAGGCCCGTGCCGCACACCGCGGAATAACTCAGCAGCGCATCGATGGAAATGTGTCCTTCGCTCCAGCGCTGCGCTAGCCGCGTATCTTCCAGAATCGGCAGCATCAAGCCGGAATATCCGGTTTGTTTTACTTTGACGTCTTTGACGGCTGCGGTAATCGTCGCCGCCGCTGTCAGCGTACCGCTCATGCCCACCGGCTGCGTCGTCAGATTTTCGATGGCCGCCCCGATGGAAACATCTCCCGACGGCGCCGGTGAAAGATCGATTCCCATGTACGCCCAGCCGGTTTCCTGATCGATGCGTCCCGCATGCCGCTCGATATCGAAAGCGCTGCTCGCCAAGGAATCGGTCAGCCGCTGCTTGGCCGTCGCCAGGTCTGGTGCATCCTTAAACGCCGCGGCCACCACGTTTGCCGATTCCAGCGCGATCGCAAACTGGTGTCCAAAGCCAGTGTGATAAGCGGCCGGAAAAAACGGCGTCAGCGGCGGCACCATGGCAATCGCCGCAAAATGGAAATTGCCCTGGCTGTGGAGCGTTGATTCTTCCAGCTTTTTCATCACCCGCGCCGCTGCGCCCACGGCCTTCCAATTCACGCCGTCTTCGCCCGCGACGGCCACGCTGCCGTTCAATGATTTTGTATTGCTCAGAATTTCCGCAAGCAGATCCGCTTGCGATTCGTTGTCGCCCGGGTTCAGCATCGCCGGCCCGATCGAGGCCGCAAACTTTTCCTTCACCGCCAGCGCATCGTATTCCTTGAAAAACGCAACCGTCTGTTCTGTAGTCAGTCCCTTCGTGTACTCCGGGAACGGCTGCGTCGCGATGCGAATCGTCTGCACCTGGTAGCCGCGCGATTCAAATATCGTCTGTGCGCGCCGCAGCATTTTCAGCGCGTCCGCCACCTGCTCCTTGTATTGCGCCCGATCCAGATTGATAAACGCCGTGATCGTTCGTATCTTCGGCTTCTCTGGCGTTGAAGTATTCTTCTGCTGCGCGCGAACTATTCCGCAGTTGCCAGCCACAGTCATGAGCAGTGCAGCAAGTGCAAAGCGGAGGAATCGAGTCGAGGTGATTGCAGGTGGACGCATGGGACGATGCTCCTTGTAGGGGCGCCCGCCGCGGCGGGCTGCGCCCCTACAGCATACAAGATTCAACGTGGTGCTAAATCGGGTGGAGCGAAAATGTAGGGGCGGACTTCAGTCCGCCCTTTCGGTCTTTACACGTACGCGGCAATTCCCGTGATGCGTTCGCCGATCACCAGCTTATGAATGTCGTTCGTCCCCTCGTAGGTGAACACGCTCTCGAGATTGTTCATGTGCCGCATGATGCAGTAATCGTCCACGATGCCGTTCGCGCCGAGAATGTCGCGGGCCTTGCGCGCCGTATCCAG
>JBGOVX010000178.1:0-7104 GCA_041478355.1 Terriglobia bacterium
ACAGACTTGTCAGTACATTCACAAGCCGAGCTCGATGAGGTAGCGCTGCGCTTAAATCAGCGTCCAAGAAAAACTTTGGGATTTCAAACTCCGGCAGATAGACTGCAAGCAAGTGTTGCACTGACCTGTTGAGACCACCGCCATTATCGATAAGTGAGAATTTGTTTACCATCGGGCCAAAAAGTCAGTTACCGAGAATCCGACGCAATATAAAAGGACGCCCCTTGTGGAGTGGGTTTTGATCGTTCGCATCAGCGCCTGCAGGAAGGAGCGCCCTCAAGAATGACGTTAAGAATATTGGGCTCGATGTTCATCAAGCAACGATTTCGGCAGCCATCATAGATTCCGCTGGCAAATTGGTGATTCTCTAATTTACCCGTGATTTTCTGAAACAGAGATTCCAGCTCATTTCTATTTTTGCAATGGAGGAGCCCGTGGATACTACACGAATATATAGGTGCCCAAGGCTGCACAAAACATGACAATGGTGTTACTGGCAGATTAAAATCTGGTAAAATTATAATAATTGCGGGAAGGCATCTCCGCCGCGGGCTCGAGCGCTATGAAAACAAAACTCCGGATAATTTGGCTGCTGGTCGGATGCCTGAGTTTACCGCTCCTTTCGAGGGCGCAATCCCTGGAATCGAGCAACGTGGTTTCCGTCAGGGAACTGAGCATTCCACCCAAAGCCCATCACGCATTCGAGCAGGGCATCGAGCTCCTGGCAAGAAAAGACGCAGCAGGGAGCTTGCCCCATTTTCAACGCGCGGTCGCGGAATTTGCGAACTATTACGAGGCCTACTACAAGATGGGAGTGGCGGACCTGAAATTGTGGCGCATAGTAGACGCAGAGCAGGCCTTTCGGAAGTCCATTGAACTGAGCGGCGGCCAGTATGCGCATCCATTGCTTGCTCTGGGTGCAGTCCTCGTCTACCAGAAAAAATTTACCGAGGCTGAGGGAGTCACCCGCAAGGGTTTGGATCTGGACCCGACCTCCTGGTCAGGTCATTATTATCTAGGCTCGGCGTTGTTCGGCTTAAACCGCTTGGAGGAGGCCGAGAAAAGTGTCCGCGAAGCGCTTCGCCAGAAAGCCGATTCTACGGAAGCCCTGCGACTTCTTGTCGGCATACATGCTCACGAGAAGGATTACGGCGCACTACTGAAGGATCTGGATGAGTATCTCAAGCTTGACCCGGACAGCCCGACCGGGGTCAGGGCCAGAGCCCTCCGAGACAGTGCCCAACAAATGGTCGTCGAATCCCAGAGCACCACTGCCCTCGCACAGTCACAACCCTGATCTGGGATTTCTGTTTTGACCTCCTGTGTAGACGCCTTATACACCGGAGGCTATTCCAAGCAGTTCCCATCACCCGCAACAGACCTATCAGAGTTTGAACTGATCTTATGTCCTCCTAGCTAGATATTTTGCCGGTCAGCCAAGAAGTCGAAGCGGAAATCCCAGTTAACATCCAGCCGAAACCTTAAAGTAGCGCTAGGTGGATACGTCCCAATGCAAGCGGGCCGCGGCTAGTTTACAGCCGGTGGAATGAAATAGCCGACCTTGTTGTTCGTCGGCGCGCCGTACCACATGCGTCCCTTCGTGTCGCGGAAAAATTCCTTCATCATGTTTTCCGAGTGGACGTAGGGATACTCGGTGACCTCGCCGGTCTTCGGATTCAGTCGGCCGATGGTGTCCATGTAATCGGACGAATACCAGATGTAGTCTTTGTCGTCGATTCCGAGAGCGTAGGGAGTCGGGCTGGGGCCGGGCAAATGGAATTCCTTGAACACCTGCGTGTTGGGATCGAACCGGCCGATTCTTCCGCCGCGAAATTCGGCGAACCAGATCATCCCGTTCGAATCGATTTCGATGCGCCGAGGCCAGCCGTTCGGCGTGGGCGGGGAGTACTTCGTGACTTTATTCGTCTTGGAGTCCACCTTGCCGATGACGCCGCCGTCCTTGAACTCCGCGAACCACAAACTTCCCTCTTTATCGACCACCATTCCGTAGGGCGAATTCACTTCAAGGAAGTGGCTGAACTCGTTTGATTTCGGATCGAACATCGCCAGCGTGGAGTTGACCGCCGAGCCCCACACCCGCCCCATGTGGTCCACGCGCAAGGTGTGTTTCGAGCCGCCATCTTCCAAGCCGTCCATCCCCGGCGCATAAGTGTCCTGATATTCAGAAATGGTTCCCGTCTTCGGGTCCCACTTGCCAACTTTGTTGGACGCTTGCTCCCCGATCCACACCGTGCCGTCCGGCGCGGGAACCGCCGAATGAATGCCCGCGGTGCCCTGATGCGGTACGAGGAACTCCTCGATCTTTCCGGTTTCGGGATTGAGCCGCCCGATGCGATTCGAACGGCCGAAATCCGGAATCCAGACGTAGCCGTGGTCATCCGGCACGGCGCTGAACGGCATACGGTTCGGCCCGGGCATGTCGTACTCAACGTAGACCATCTTCCTCGAGTCGTCGCCGAAGGAGCGCACCGTTTCCTGATAGCCGGGGAGTTCTGCCGGTGAACGCGGCACTTTGGAATCCATGCCGAACGTGTTGTTCAGGTACGAGATGATGATGGCAGCGTTTTGATCGTTGATGTGATTTTCCAGTCGCGGCCGCATGACGTCGCGCATGTAGTTCACGCGGTCGCGCCAGCCGTCTTCATCCCGCCGAACGGCGGCCATGCGCGTCTGAAACTGGTGGCAGGCGAAGCATTCTTTCTCCAGCAGATTCTTTCCCTCGCCTTCGGGAAGCAGCTTTTTCCCCTGGTACGTGGAAAGGTCGCGCCAGCGCACCATGCCCTTTTTCAGCGTGAAATCGAGCGAGGTCGAATCTCCCGCGGCCAGCTTCACGCCGGGACGCGGATCGTCGTCGAACCCAATCGCGGCGGCGCGCACCTCATACTCTCCAGGAGGCAGCTCCGGAAGCTGGTACCGGCCCTGACGGTCGGACATGACGTACGTCGTGATTTTGGTCGCGGTGTTCTGCGCCTGAACGAACGCCCCCTTGAACGGCGCACCGGCTAGGTCTTTCACCGTGCCGGAGATCACGCCGCCGGACGCTCCGTAAGCGAGGGAACCGCACAAGATCAACAGCACTATGGCCTTGGGAATCCAGTTCATGGCTCGACTCCTTGCATCGTGGGCGTTTCGACCGATGGCGAGATTTAACCCTTTTTCCATGGCTGTGTAAAGGGCCGCGTGCGCCCTGTGACGTTGCGCACGAAGGTGTTTCGGTACGGAGCGCCGTCCGGGGGGGCCTTTCCAACTGATTCCGCCCGATAAACGCGCTGATCGGTAACTGGGATTCGAGGTTGTCCTGTGTGGTCCACGCGAAGTAGTTCGAGTTCAGAACAGAAAAGTCACGGTCACGGTTGTTTCCACGTCGACAGCGCGGCCATTTTGAAGATACGGCCGGTAACGCCAGCCAAGCACTGCGGACCTTGCGGCATTCCCGAGTATCAAGTCGCCGCTGAGGATGGTCGCATATTTCACCTGGCCCTGCACGTCGATAACGACATCGAGAATCACCGTGTTCGATATTCCCGGTCTGATCGCTCCCGGGGGAGCGATTGGCTGCGCGCTTTGCAGCAACAGCATCTGGGCGTCCAAGGCGGAAATGTAAGGCAATCCTGTGTAACTTTTCGCGGCGCTCAGGGCGCCGAATACCAGTTCGTCGATCTCCCGGAAGCCGCCCTCCACATAAAAGAAATAACCCAGCATATGGCTGCTGGTTTCCGCTGCGCTTTTGGCCTCCGCCCGGTAGGCATGGACCGGCGCTTTCATCGACAAATAGATTGGTTTAGCCCAGGAATCGGGGCGGTTTACCGCGGCCTGCACTAGCGGCAGAACCTGGATGGTCAGATTGTCCAGGCCGGCCACAAACTGGTAAGCCTTGCCCGGCGCGGAAGGTGTGTTCGCAAGCTGCTTGGCGTAGTTCGTCTCGAGCCGCGCCCCCTCCTGTTCACCGAACACTTGCGCGAACCACGCAGCGTGGTTCGGCAAGAGCGTGCTCTCCCATAGGGAATCGACTTTTGGCTTGTCGTTGCCCTTGATCTCAGCCAGGAGGTCCTGAAGAAAATCCCGCAAACCCGCGAGCGAATCAGGATATCCTGGCCCCGCTTGAACTACTGTTTGTGGAGTCTGCGCAGGAGTTGATTGGGCATTCATGCGCGCGGGCAACAGGGCAAAAAGACACAGCGCTGTTCGCATGCGCCACGACAACAAAGTGGGCCTCCTTCCAAACACCCAACAAGGCAAGCTTACCAAAGGCTTTCCAATCCGGCGCAGCATGATTTTCGCGCGGGGCGGGATGGCATGGTAGAGGCTAGATTATCGGCGTAGAATGCAGGTTGCGAAGGGGCTCGTATCGGTCCGGACTGTCGCCAAGTTGATTTAGCATCCTCCAATTGGCCGGTACAGACCAGCATCCAGTCATCACAAACGAAGGAGACTTTCAATGCCATATATTACAGTTGGCAAGGAAAACTCAGGCAACATAGATCTCTATTACGAAGACCACGGTAGCGGCAAACCGGTCATCCTGATACACGGTTGGCCGCTGAGCGGACGTTCCTGGGAAAAGCAGCTGCCCGTTCTGCTCGATGCGGGGTACCGGGTCATCACGTATGACCGCAGAGGATTCGGCGACTCCAGTCAACCTACGTCGGGCTACGACTACGACACCTTCGCCGGCGACCTGCAGAAACTGGTGACGAACCTCGACCTTCGTGATGCGGCGCTAGTGGGTTTTTCGATGGGCGGCGGCGAGGTGGCTCGCTATCTGGGCGCCTACGGAACCGAACGTGTGAGCAAAGCCGTATTCATCGCCTCAATCCCGCCATTCCTGCTGAAGACCAGTGACAACCCGGCAGGCGTGGACGGCGGAGTGTTCGATGGGATCAAAAAAGCCATAGTTGCGGACCGTCCCGCTTTTCTGTCCCAGTTTCTCTCGAATTTCTACAACGTGGACGTCCTGGGCGGCAAATTGATCAGCGACCAGGCGGTTCAACTCAGCTGGAACGTCGGAGCGGGCGCCTCCCCCAAGGGCACTCTGGATTGTGTTTCGGCGTGGTTGACAGATTTCCGAAACGATCTCGCAAGAATTGACGTGCCCACACTGGTGATTCATGGCGATGCCGACCGAATTCTTCCCATCTCCGCCACAGCAAAGCGCATGCACGAATTAGTCAGGGGCAGCCAACTGGTGGTGGTGCAAGGCGGGCCGCATGGCTTGACCTGGACACATGCGGAGATTGTCAATCGTGAGTTGCTGAGCTTTCTCGGGCAGAAAAGTTCGGCCACCCTGAAGGCAACTGCGAGAACGTAAAACGCTGCTGCTTTATCGGTAACTGACCTGCTACGCTCCGGGCGGAGTCGTGGCAGCCTTTTGTTCTCCGGGGGCCAGCAACAAGAAAACGGCTTGCACGGCGGGATCGTTGACGACTTTCTTGAATTCCGGATCGGTCCTGGCCTTCACTGCATCCTTATAACCTTCGTCAAAAGACTTGCGCAGGTAATCGGCGCAATGCGCCGCATCCCCTATCCGGGCATACTCGCGCGCCATCATATAGAAAAACATGCCGTGGTTTTCCACGGTGCGGTCTTGCACCATCGTGCCGACGCGCTCATTGTGATCGAAGGCGTGCGGATCGATTTCCAGCGCCTTATGAAATTCGCCTGCCGCCTCGGCATACTTTTTCATCTTGTAATATGCGAAGCCCAGATTCGAGTGCGACCCTCCCTGGCTGGGATCAATCGCCACCGCCTTCTGATATTCACGAATGGCGCGGGGATAATTCCTCTGCTCATACCACACCATTCCGAGATTGTTCACGGCGCTGGAATACTTCTTATCCGCTTTAGCGGAGCGCTGAAAATACCTTTTTGCCTGTTCAAAATTGGCCAGGTTCAGATAGGCGATACCTATCATGTTTAGAAAAACGGCATTCTTCGGCTCGCTCTTCAAAAGGTCTTGGTACGCCTGGATTCCGGCATCGTACCGCTTTTCCGCCATCAGGATTTTCGCGCGTTCCTCCTGGACGTCCCGGGCACTGCGTGCCGGAGGGCTATTTCCGCGAGGCTGATCCGATTGGCTTGATCCATTCGAGGCAGGTTGCTGCCCGTTCAAACGCGGCGCCACCACACTTAACAGAAGAATAAAAATGATGCGGGTCAGAAGTTTCGCGGTCATGGCGGACTCCTTCGAAAACCGCTCGATCAGTGCCCCGAATCCGAGGTGCCCGGCTGCGGCTTTTCGGCGTCCTTCTTGCCTCCAAAGATACCAAAAATCTTCTTGAAGAAGCCTTTTTTGTTCTCTTCTTCGGTCTGCTGGCCATCCGTGGGCGCGGCGGGCGCGGAATCGGGATTCTTTGCTGTAACTCCGGGCCCACGTTCCGGCTGTGATGGTGGCGCGGGATCTGTAGTCTTGGCCTTGTCGCCGCCGAAAATTCGCGATAGCCAGGAACCTGGCATTGAATCATTGGCCATATGCGCGCCGTGCAAGGCGCAGAACTCGGTAGGCTCTGTGCCGTGAATGTATACTTCCTCGCGTGTGATGGGACAGGCGGGCGTAGCGAGTTGCAACGTTTCCGGATCGATGGTAACGCGCGTAACGCCTTCCGGCATGGTGAACGGCTGGACATCGCGATAGGCAGGCAGAGCGATCGCGCGTTTCATGAATTCCGCCCAGATGGGCGCGGGGGCATTCGCTCCGGAAAGTCCCAGGTCGCGATTGTCGTCAAATCCCACCCAGACAATTGCGAGCAGATTCGAAGTGTAGCCGGCAAACCAGCCGTCCCGCGAAGTTCCTGTCTTGCCCGCCGCAGGGGCGTCGAATCCGCGGGAACGGACGGCTGCGCCCGTGCCGTGGTCAACCACATCCTCGAGCATGCTGGTCACCAGGTACGCGATTCGCGGGTCCATAGCTTGCCGTGTGCGAATGGCATTGTGTTCGAGCGAGTTGCCGGTGGAATCCACCACGTTGCGGATAAACATGGGTTCGGCTCGCACGCCCGCATTGGCCAGAATCGTATATCCCCCGGCGACTTCCAGCGGCGTCATTTCATAGGCGCCAAGCGCCACCGACGGCGTCGGCCGGATCGA
>JBGOVX010000210.1:0-5858 GCA_041478355.1 Terriglobia bacterium
ATAGGCTACCGAAGCGGTATTGATCGTTCGCAGTGAACCAACCGCGGATGCCTCATTGGCCGCCATCTTCGAACGCAGCAAGTTTGGAATTGCGATGGCCGCGATGATCAATATGATCGCCACGACGATCAGCAATTCGATTAACGAGAAACCCTTCTGTTTATTTCGCATACTATGTGCTCCTTTTGCCTAGTTATAATTTCGTTTGCATGCCTCGCAAGATCGCATCCCATACCGGGGAACGCCCTACTATGCGCATTCTTCATGCCAATTGGGATCAGAGGGTGCAGTAATTAGGCACAATGTGGCTATCGCCATTATAATCAGCGACATACTAAAGATTTTTAACGGTGCCTAAACTGGGGGTCCCCAATGGATCGAGGAATAAAGGCTCCGTTGCGCCATAATTTGTCACTTGAAAAGAACACAATTTGGAAGTTTTGGCTTTTGTGAGATCGGAGCTGTCGCCCCGTATTAGGACCAAGGGTTCGACCTGCGGTCCGAGGCCCAGCTACCGATAATCTGGCTTCTAAAGACTTGGTTCGATTGCGGGTGTAAAGTGAGGGTGGAGGTGCCACCCGAATGAGAATCGGATCGGTGTCACCTAGAGGAGTGAGATATGAAAATCCTGCTCGCGGTCGACGATTCTAAATTCTCAGAGGCGGCCATCCAAGCGGTGATCGCCCAATACCAGCCGCAAGGAACGGAGGTAAGGGTGCTGAATGTGGTCGATCTGGCCATACCCATCCCAACGTCCGATGCGGCGGGGTTCCGAGAGGAAAGTCTGAAGCGTGGTCAGGAAGTGGTGCGGCGCGCTGAACAGACATTGAACAGGGCGGGCTTTACAGCCCAGACGGCGGTTGAGGAGGGGTACCCGAAGTCCAAGATCATTGACCAGGCCACTCACTGGAATGCGGAGTTGATCGTAGTGGGATCGCATGGACGGAAAGCGCTCGACCGTTTTCTGATGGGAAGCGTCGCGGAAGGCATCGTGCGTCATGCGCCTTGCTCGGTTGAGATCGTACGCATACCCAAGAGTTGAGGATTTCGCGAAGCGGGACGGACGATCGATCTTGAGCTTGGCACAGGCCGCCTTCTAGTCAGTTCCCTATAAACGCCTTCTCGGTAACTGGGATTGGCCACTTATTGAATTTACCAGGCACAATCTGAGCGTTATAGGATGGCTATTGATCGTGCCCCTTCACGGCCTTCTGCTCGAGCGACTCTCCCCCATGCAACAAACGGTCCTCGCAAGAGATAAATTCCTCAAGGGTCCAGTCAGGGTGGTATCTGTAGATCGACTGTCCCGTCCACGGTTTGGTGAACGCTTTGGGGTCGTCGAACGTCCAGTCGATCTGCAACCTGTCGTGAGTCACGCGCCGCATCCGCGCCACAATATGCAACGCGTCACTATGGGGATGACCTGTCCGGTCGAGCCAAGTTGTGTCTTTTAGTCCGATGGTATCGACTACGAGTGTGTCCCCCTCCCACCTGCCGATCGAGTACCCCATGTATGAGGGATCCGGATCCTCGGGAAGTTTTCGCCCGTCCGTCCAAATGTGGCTTACGGCGTAATCTCTCTCGAATAGGAGAAGCACGCGGCCCCGGATCTGAATGATCTCGAACGGAAAGATCTCCGTCATGAGCCGCGGCATGCCACTTGGAAAACAACTCGCCACGGTCGGGTCCATATCGACCTTTCCATTGGAGTATTTTTGTCCGGGGTCTGTGTTCTTGTTGGCCTTCCACTTCGCCTCTGCCCACGGCTGGAAAGAAGGGTCCTCCTTCGTGTTAAAAGTTGGAGTTGGAGTCGAGTCCGTAATGTCTGCCCAGACTCCAGTCAGGTCCGGAACGCGCGCCGGAGTTTGGGGTTTCTTTGCTCCCGATTTCCCGGCGGTCTGAGCGAGCATCACGGACGAGAAAGCGAGCACCGCAAGCATCGCAAAGATCGGATTCATCCATCGATTTCGCATCTGGAGACGCCCTCCTTCCTTCGCGATCAGAGTCATAACGGCAGTGACGGTGGGGCGATCCGGCCTCTGACTCGAGCCACTCCTCAGTTTTTTACGCCTGGGTTGAGTTCACGACCGTCGGCGAAAATAATCTTGCTAAAATTAATGTAGTTGCCGCCACCTTTGACGCGATGGCCGATCAGAGTGATCTGATCCCCTGGCTTAACGGTGTTTCTGTTCCAGCCCTGCCGGGACAATGTATTTGGGCTATTGGTCTCGGCAGTCCATTTTTCAACCTTTCCATCCTTGTCAGTGACGTCAACAAAGATGAGCGCGTGGGGATTGGCCCACTCGAATCCCGTTACGACCCCCTTCACGGTGGCGGTGTACGACATGTCGTAATTCGACCTACCGTGATGCGCGAACACCGGACCACAGACCAGGAAAAGACCCGTGACCCCCATGACCACTGACAATAGCTTATTCTTCATTGGAGCATCCTCGTTGAAAGACGCAATCCATGGCAACTGCCGCTTGACAACAGATGTCTTGACTGCGCTCCCTGTTGAACTAAATCAACAAACTCGAGTTTCCTCAATTCGCCCGTCCATGCAGTTCGTCCGCGTGCCATTAATTCTTGCAGTTCAATCGCGGAATCTTGATCTTTTTGTTTTTATCTATGCCCTTGCGCAAAACAATATGCCAGCGGCACTCTGGTGTCAATCTCAGCTCGCCGCGGCGGGAGGTAGCCCGCCGCCATGAATCGATCAGTTACACCGGCTCACGCCCCTTCATCGGCTACTCGGAAGTTATCTCATGGGCCGCCCACAATCTGGCAGTGCGGACCGCACAATTGTCGGATTCCTCCTGACCAACGCACTTATCGGTAGCTGACTCACCATCGGGATTCCTCACCCGTGGGTGCGGTTTCGGAATGAGGGCTGCGCCCGTTATCCGCAGCATAGTCGCAACTTGCTCAGCGATACAGCAGATACTTCACCCGCATCTTGCGGAAGGCCACTAGCTCTCCGTTCCAGCTCGAAACGATCGCGGCGGGCGCTTCGCCGTCAGTCAGTCGTTTAATCGTCTCGGCGTTTCCAAGCAGCGTGATCATTTTCGGCGTGTCTAGCTTCCCGGGATAAAGTTTCTCGAGCGCGGAGGCAATCTCCATCCCCATTCGCATGGACTCCAGCAATCCTCGGTCTGTGACGATTACACTTGCTCCCTCGCAAATTTCACCTTTATATAAGTCCGAGTCCGGAGTGAATCGGTCAGGCGCAAAGCGCACTCCTGGTATCGACCGGCGGTTGAGGTATTCCACCAATTCGCCGGAGTGAATCCAGGGCGCGCCAAAGCGTTCGAATGGCCGGTCTGTGCCACGGCCTACAGATACGCCGCCCGGTTGCAGAATCTCCAAGCCTGGATATAAAACTCCAGCGTCAGCCGAGCGAAGATTGGGCGAGGGATTTACTCGCGGCAATCCCGTATGGTCAAACCAGTCCGCGCGCCGCCAATTCAGCATTCGAATCACGTGCAGGTCGCATCCGATTTTCTTTTCTACATTGAACATTTTCGCCATCTCGCCCAGCGTCATCGCCATCCGCACGGGCATGTGAAAATAGCCAACGAAATTGGTGCGGTCCGGGTCCAGCATGGGGCCCTCTATGCGTTCTCCCCCAACAGGATCGGGCCTGTCGAGGACGTAATACGCCAGATGGTGCCGCGATGCGGCCTCCATCGTGTAGCCCATCGCCGTGACGTATGTGTAAAACCGCACCCCAGCGTCTTGAATATCGAAGACCAACGCATCGAGACCTGCAAGCATTGCGTCCGTGGGCCGCACGTCATCACCGTAGAGGCTGTAAATCGGCAGGCCCGTGGCGGCGTCGGTTGTGGAAGAAACGCGCTCATCCAGGGTACCGCGTATTCCATGCTCTGGGCTAAACAGGGCCACCAGTTTCACGCCTGGTGCATGCGCCAACAGATCAATTGTGCTGCGGCTGTTGCGATCGATCCCTGTCTGGTTGGTAATCAGCCCAATGCGCTTCCCGGCCAGCGGCGTAAAGTTTTGCGCTTCAAGCACGTCAATTCCCGTGAGCGTGTTTCCGCGCGCGGGCAATTGCGCGGCAACGGCGAAGTCCAGAAACCACGGATGCACACAGAGAAACACGGATAGGAAAAACAGGGAAATCAAAGGAGTCAAATTGGGAAACCATCTCGACAGTACCGCGGCATTTGGCATTTTATTCATCTCACACTTTAATTTGCTAACATACGTGTCATTTCTCTTGCCTTTCATCCGTGTTTATCTGTGTGCATCGGTAGTTACATTGGCATTTGTCTCTCAACCGGCCGAGTGCTATATATATCCGCGGCATGCAGTCGTCAATTCTGGAATCTGCGCGATGCGAAAATTGAGTCGCTGGATCCTGCTGCTCGCTCTCCTTTCGATGGCTACCACGGGCCGCACACAAAAACCCCCGCGCGCACCCGCTGCGCCCACTGCTGCGAAACTTTCTCCCGACGGTGAACGCTGGGTCGCCCAAACCCTCAAAAAAATGACCATCGAGGAAAAAATCGGGCAAGTGTTTGCCGTGTGGGCCTTCGGCGGTTTCCTTTCCGTGGAAAGTCCCGAGTATAAGGAACTTCTCCGCGACGTCGAGGAAAAACACATTGGTTCGTTCGCCATTCAGACGCAAGGCTCGCCTCTAGGAATTGTGCGCAGCCAAGTGTACCCGACTGCTGTCCTGATCAACACGCTGCAAAGCCATGCAAAAATTCCTCTTCTGGTTGCCGCGGATTTCGAGCGCGGCACCTCCATGCGCCTCGAGGAAGGCGCTTCTTTTCCCCATGCCATGGCCGTCGCCGCCACAGGCCGTCCGGAAGACGCCTACACGATGGGCAAAATCACCGCGCTAGAAGCCAGGGCGGCGGGCGTCCCCTGGATTTTCGCGCCCGATGCCGACGTCAACAGCAACCCCGGCAATCCCATCATAAATACTCGCTCCTTCGGTGAAGACCCCGCGCGCGTCTCCGATTTTGCCGCCGCTTTTGTGCGCGGAGTCCAGGAAAATGGCGGGCTCGCTACGGCCAAGCACTTCCCCGGCCACGGCGATACCAGCACCGATTCGCACCTTGATCTTCCCACGGTAACCAGCGACCGCGCCCGTTTGAACCAAGTGGAACTCACGCCCTTCCGCGCGGCCATCGCTGCCGGGGTGAGCACGATCATGACCGGGCATCTCGCGGTCCCTGCGCTCGATCCCGATCCCGATGTGCCGGCAACGATGTCGCCCGCTATCTCCACCGATTTGCTTCGCCGGCAAATGGGTTTCGATGGCCTGGTGGTCACCGACGCGCTCGACATGGGCGGGGTAACGGTGCGCTATCCTCCCGGCGAGGTCGCTGTGCGCTCCTTGCTCGCGGGCGCCGACGTGTTGCTGGTTCCTCCCATGCTGGACGCCGCAATGGAAGCGGTACGCGATGCCGTGTCGGCAGGCCGCATTCCGATGTCACGCATTGACCAGGCCGTGACGCGCGTTCTCCGCGCCAAAGCGAAACTGGGATTGAACAAGTCGAAGCTGGTGGACCTCGACGCACTCGCGCGCAATTTCGACCGGCCCGAATTCGAGCGCGCGGCGCTCGACATCGCTGATCGCGGCATCACGCTGCTTCGCGACGATCAGCATATTCTGCCGCTGGATGCCGCCAAGCCGGTTCGCGCGCTGCTGGTTGCCGTCTCAGGTGACAATGACGCATATCCGGCTGGAAACCTCGAGGATGAAATTCGCTGGCGCGTCGATACCCTGGAATCGGTGCGCATGGACACGCGTTTTGTGCGCGCCGAGACAGCCAGGCTTCCGTCACCCGATAGCTACGATGTGGCGATCGCGGCAATTTTTGTGC
>JBGOVX010000201.1:0-6191 GCA_041478355.1 Terriglobia bacterium
ATCAAGATCTGATCGAGCACTTCTTCTTGTCCGACGATGACCTGGCGGACCTGGGCGAGAATATTGTCGCGCGCCGATTGAAACCGTTCGATGCGCTTCTTGAGTTCCGCGGAGTCCGGGTCGAGTTGAGCGATAGAGGCCATTTTTTATTTCCCTTCGTTGGAATCCTTCAATTGCAACAGTAACTTTTGAGCGGGCCGATAGCCGGGCGCGGCCTCCAGCGATGCCAGGAGGTGGTCCTCAGCCATTTCCTTCTGGCCCGCCGCCAAATATGCGCGGGCCGCATTGAATTGCGCCGCCGCCTTGTCGAGCGGATGCAAGGCGATCACGGCATTATATTCACGGATTGCGCCGGTGTAATTATTTTGGGTGAACCACAAGTCACCGAGGCGATGGTGCAGGTCTTCATCGACTGGATAAACGTAGTTGAGGCGATCCAATGTGGCGGCAGCTTCCGCCGGGTTGCCCAATTCCTCGTCGAGTGAGGCGAGCTGTTTCAGGGCCGGCGGATTGTGCCCGCCAAATTTTTCGTAATCGGTCAGCACGGCCACGGCAGCCTGTTTATTTCCCTTGGCCAAATCGGCCTCGGCCATAAATTCATAAGCATTGGCGGGATAAACGTAGTCCGGGTACAGGCGGCGAACCTGTTCGCCGATCTTGAGGACTTCGTCGTAATTCTTGTTCTTAGCTTGCGCCACCAGGTCCTTCACGCCCGCGCGCCACTGGTCGAAGTTTGCGACTGTCTTACCCACGTCCTTGTTCAGCCACTCCAAAAATTGTTTGTCGAATTCTTCAGGAGCCATGCCCAGGTCCTGCCGGATTACGTCCGGAGTGGCCTTACGCTGGGCGAAGGAATGCACCATGTCCAGCAATTTATCCGCGCCCCAGCGGCTCTGGATGTAATCGCAGATGCGGCCTGCCTGATAGTAGGAAACAATCACCTGGCCGGGATATTCGGGACGTATAAATCCGCGATCCAGATCCGCAACGGGCAGCAATTTTTTGGCACCGATCGCAACGACGATATCCGGCGTGATGCGGTCGCCCCACTCGGGGGAGACTTCGGTTTCCTCATGCACGGCCAGCCCTTCGGTAAACCAGCGCGGCACGCGGTGATTTGTGGCGGTAAGAATGTACACGTGGCTCATCTCATGCCACAGCGTGCTGGCCCAGTGAAATTGGCCGGGAGGGCGGCCCGACGGGCTGTCCATGGCGATGACTTCGCCGAACGTGACGCCCAATGCGCCCAGGCCCGGCATGCCCATGGTGCGCACGGCAAAATCTTCGTGGTCCGGGTAAACTTCCACTTGCACCGGGCCCGGCAGTTTCATTTTGTATTTCTTATCGTAGGTGGCCATGATGCGCTTCAGTTCGGCTTCGAAATAGGGACGGAGAAGGTCGGCTTCCTTTTTCTGAAGCTTGAGGATTGTGGTGTCATCTTTGAAGGTGACGAAGTTCTTGTAACTGTCGAGCAAGCGCAGACTGTTTACGGTCTCTTCATTCCTGAAACCGTTGTCGTAGGACATTTCCAATTGTTTTCGGGGTTCGTCCTCCAGCCCCATGCGCATCAGGTTGATGCCAAGCTGCGATCGCGCGGACCACAGCCGCGGATCCAGTTCAATGGCCTTGCGGTAATAGGCGATGCCATCTTCATAGCGGCGGTTCAGCACCAGATGATGCGCCAGCAGCGCGTATGCCTCGCCGTATGCGGGATTGACCTGGCGAATCTTTTCCAGCCACGCGTCGGGCGAGCGGTCGGCCAGGGCTTCGATGGCCGCGTGAATGGCCATGGCATCGAGCGCCTCGTGCGAAATCTTCAGCGCTTCGTCCGCCTCGGCAAAAGCTTTCGCCTGGTTCGAGTCTTCCAACAATAAATTGGCCATCAACTCGCGGGCCTCGGCGAGCTTGGGATCGAGTTCCATCGCTTTGGCCGTATACTCAATGGCCAAGTTGTCGAACCCATCGGCGCTGACCAGTGCGAGGCCGTAATAGGCTTGCGCGTTCTTGGGGTCCTTCTCCAGAGCTTCCTTGAAAAGATTTGCCGCATCGGTATTGTTGAAACGCTCGTGCATCAGGCGACCCCAGCGGACGCGGTACATCGCATTTGCGGGTGACCCCGACACCGCCAGGCGAAACTGATTGTTGGCCTCCTGATACATCTCCAGGCCCCAGTCGCCTTCGGCGCGCAGGTAGGGATCGCGCGCGGCGGTGAGCGTCTCGTAGCATTTGCGCGCTTCGGCGAGGCGGCCGTGTTTGCGCAGCGCGTGGCATTCCTCAGGGGTGGCGCTCCAGGACAAACCCGCACCCAGCAGGACCAGCAAACACAGCGCGCCGCTCTGGCCTATCCGCGTCACTTGTCCAACTCCTGCTGAACTCTCGCCAATTCCAAAAGCGCATCGGAGAGCTGTTTCTTGTATTCCTCTACCGGCATGGCGGCCTTTTGGTATTTCAGGGTATCGATCTTTCGCTCCAAATCTTCTTTCTTTTCCAGCAGCGCGCGCTTGCCCGGGTCGTTGGCAGCTTTTTGCGCGGCACCTAGCCGCAGAAGAACAAAATTGGATGCCAGCAAACCTTCGCTATTCTCGGTAGAAGGCGCTCGCACCGCTTCTTTCTTGCCCGTGTCTTCGATTACGGCGTGTTCGGTTGCCAGGCGCTTCTGCGATTCGTAAAAAGAAACCGTTTTGCGGTCGGCATATTGGAAGGCCTCGAGCGCGCTGATCGCTTCATTTTTATCCGCGTCCGCGGAGGCGTCGCCTAGCGCTTCCACCCAGTAGCGGGCAAAGACGGTGGCATTTTTCTCGGTGCCCGTCTTGGTTGCGGCGAGGACGATTCGTCCGGGCTTCTGCAGCGCGCCAATCGAGCCGCCGCTTGCGCTGGTAGTGTTGACGATCAGTTGGCGCTTCGCGGGAATTCGGTCACACAGCGCGGCCAGCTCCTCGCCGGAAATATCCGGACCCGGCAGGTTGAACTTGTATTCCTCGCCATCGTAGGAGCCGTGACCGATCAGGGTGAGCGTGAATGCGTCGTCGGGTTTGGCCGCGCGCGCAATCTGGCCGAGGATATCGGTCAGATGCGCCCGAGTGGAATCGCTTCCCGTGAGCGTGTACACGCGCGCATCGCTGCCGGAAGCTTTCAGAATCTTGTCCAAATCTTTCGCCAGCGCCGTAAACCGCTGTTCATACTCAGGCTCACCGCCCAGGCCCGCGACGGTGACGTAATAAGGCCCGGCCAGCGCGGCGCGGCCCCACAAACCCATGCCGGCAAGGCACAGAGCCATGCATGCCGCAACCCGCTTTGGAATTTTCATACCACGCCCCACTTCCGGCGCAATAGCCATTCGCAGGAACGCAATAATAAAATCAAAAGGAAGACCGCGGGCATGTTCCACAGGTCCTTGGTATCACGCACGCTGATTCCGGCTTGGGAATACGAAATCTCGCTGGGGAGCCGGGAAAGGTCCTGAGGTTTCCAGTAGCGCCCGCCGGTCTGCGCGGAAAGTTTTTCGAGCAGTTCGCGATTCTGCCAGGTGTGAAAATTTTCGGCGACGCCATCCATCCGCGCGAAATTCAGGACGTCGCGGCCAACCTCTTCGGCGCCGCGCGTGGCGATCACCTCGGTGAGATACGACCCAGCCTGACCGGCGTTCCACTCCGCCTGGAATGTGCCCGGAGCGCTCGGATTGGGAGTCATCTCAATTTGAGCCGCGGCGCCTCCCGGCCCCAGGATGTGCGCCTCGACTTTCGCATCGGCGGCGGGTAAATAATTTTTGTCGCGCACATCGGCTGAAAACCGCAGGCGGCCATCGTCAAAGAGCATCTGGTTGGGAACCGACGCAACCACGCGGCCCGGCGTGTCGGTTACCAGCCAGCGAAGCAGTTGCTGCCAGAATTCCTCGTGCGTTTGATCTTCCAAAGGCTGGCTCATTTGCCAGCGCCATGTGCCGCCGGTGGCCAGTACGGCGGTGCGCCCGCGGCCGTAATTTTGTGTGATCAGCAGCGGCATCTTCCGATTGCCAACTGTCATTTCGGCCAATACAACCGCGCCGGGCTTCGGCGTGCCGGCTTCCTGGTAGTCCATCAGGTAAGGAAGTTTTTTCCATCGCTCCATGTTGCGCGCGGGATCTTCCACCAGTCGCGTGATGATACTCTCGGCGCCCGCTGGAGTGAGTTCCACAGTGGCCGGATCGCGGTGGAACGTGCCCTTCTTGTTGGGCAGCACAACAGGGAGCAAATCCGCCAGGTTCGACGCGCCCCAGCCTCCATCGCCCAGCGATGCACGGCCGCCGAGCAGCAGCAGCCCTCCACCGCGTCGATCGACAAATTGTTGGATCAGTTCCTTCTGAGCCGCCGTAAAGTAACTTACCTCGACCGACCCGATGACGATCGCCTGGTAGCCGAAAAGGTCCTCCACGCGAGACGGGAAACCGTCGGCGAGTTCCTTGGGGTTATCGATCCCCTGGCGGTAAATCTTGTTCTCGCTGGTGCGCAGCATGGATACCACGGTGACGATCCGGTCATCTTGTTCCGCGCGCCGCATGAATTTATATTCCCAGCGAGGTTCGCCTTCCACGTACAGGATGCGGCGTTTGCTCGATTCGACGTTGACCAGGCGGGTGACGGCGTTGTTGGCTGTGTTCTCCTCTCCCGGAACAGGATCAATCGTGAACCGCACGGTTTTGGCTCCAGCCGCGCCGGCATTGAAAAGGAGCGTCTCGTTTTGCGTCTCGCCATCGGAAACGAAAGTGATTGCGCGGGCCGCCAAAACTTTGTCCGCGTCGCGGACCGTCAGCATGGACTTCTGTTTGGCATACCCGCGCTGGTGAAAACTGACTTTGGCCGCCAGCCGGGAATCGGCCAGGGCGCGCGGCGCGACGATGGCGTCGGTAATCTCGACGTCATGCGCCGCCTGTTCCGCGCCAAAGCCTACGGTGTGAACCGGAATGCGGCGGCTGCGAAACATGGAGATGGTATCCAGATCAATCCCCCCGGAATTGTCCGCTCCATCGCTGAGCAGCACCACCGCGCCAATGGGCAGGTCGGCTGCTTCGCTGGCCAATTGTTTTAAGTCATCGCCGATGCGCGTGGCGGGAGCAGGGGCCGAAGTCTTGAGCTCGCCCAAGTTTTCGATGCGCGACAAGCCGCTATCGACCCTATAGAGGCGGATCTGAAATTTCTTTTGCAATTGGTCGAGCACCCCGCCCTCGAGCGCCTTCACGGCCTGGGACTCGCGCGTGGCGCCATTATCTGAGATGCCCATGCTGCGCGAATCGTCCACTAACACCGCGATGATGTTTTGCTGCGGCCGAAGCTCGGCCACCAGGATCGCCGGCTGCCACAACAACACCAGCAGCAATGCCGCCATGGCGAATTGCAGCAGCCAAATTACGCCCGCCTTCCAATTTCTTAGATGTGGGGATGCTTGCGGAAGCCGCGAGCGAATCAGCCATGCCAGGCCAGCAGCCGCCGCGAAAAGGAAAATGACGAGAACCCACTTGGGCCAGGCGCCCAGCAGCACCAGGTCGCCCTTGGAGAATACCGCGCGCGGATACTTAAACAGGAATTCGAACATGTCTGGATCGTTGGATGCCGGGATCGCAGCCCAAAGTTCGCCGTCAGTGCGTCATTCCATACATGACATAGTTGATGCCGATCCGAAAAGCCAGCGACGCGAACTTTTCCGGGTAACGAGGATCGTCGGCCCACTCCCAGGCATCACCCAAGTGCATGTTGTGGCAAATGGCGACCATCACCCGGCCCCGGTCATCGCGGATTCCGCGCCAATCCGCGACGTAGCCGTCTTTTTCGTAAGTCCTGCCCGTGTATACGTATTGCTCTCCAGGAACCTGAAAACGCTCGCTCAAATCATACAGCACGTGAAAAAGTTCATCTTTATCGGTCAGGTCTTCGACCGGGCGATCCGGGAAGACCATGAGCATGCCGCTCATGAAGCGCTCCCAATCGGTCGCGCCATGGAAGTCGTCGACCATTAGGAAGCCGCCCTTGAGCAAATATTCGCGCAGGCGCTTGGCTTCAGCCTCGGTGAAGGTCCAGGTCTGGGCTTGCACGGCGTAGACCCACGGATAGTTTGAAATCTCATCGCTATCCAGATCGACAACCTGCTCGGTAGGCCGTGCTTTGATCCGCGTGAGGCGGCGCAGGGCGATCAGGAATTGGCGATCAGCCTTGGGATAA
>JBGOVX010000029.1:0-27022 GCA_041478355.1 Terriglobia bacterium
AGCGTGTACGGCGAAGGCACAACGCTGCACCTGACCGGTGAAATTGACATAGCCGGGCATTCCAGCGTCACCATGGAGAATCTTTTCACGCCCACCGACGCATTCATCCCTGACGGCATGTCGGTTGCCGGCGCGGTGCAAAACTTGTTCCAGAGAGTTTTCGCGAACCCCTACGAATCGGCGAAGATCGAGCGCGTAACATTGCGCATGGAGGCGCTGCCGGAACGCCGCCAGTCAACGATCGAAGGCGCCTGGCTCGATAAATCCGAAGCCGAACCGGGCGGCACAGTGAACGTAAAAGTTCAATTGAGGCCCTACCGCGGCTCGCCTGTAATCCGCGATGTGCAAATCACGATCCCTGAACAAGCGGTGCGCGGCACATCCATGCAGATTTTGGCCAGCGATTCGGGAACGTTAAACCGTATGGGCGGCGTTTCCGGAGCGCAGGGCCGCCTGCAGAACCTGGAACAGCTTATCTCCGTGTTGAACCGGGAGCGGCGGAATAACCGGCTGTACGTGACGTTGCTTGCGCCGTCGCCGACCATGGTGGTGCAGGACAAGGTGATGCCCAACGTGCCAGCATCGCAAATCAATCTTCTGGACCAGCGCGGCGGCCCGGCCAGCTCGCTTCTGGTTCGTGACTCGGCAGCAGGAGAATGGTCGGTGCCACTGGATCAGGTCGTTCAGGGCTCTACATCCATTACGATTCAAATCAAGTAAACGGCCGCTGGCGTCAGTGACGGCCCCTTGAGGAGTTTCATGCGCATTGCTTCCCTATATGGCCGCAAGTTGCGCGGCGCAAAGACGTCCCGCGTTAGAGCTGTGGCGATCATCGCAGCCGGTCTGGTGATGGCCGCCGCCATAGCTATCCCGGCCATGGCCGAACACACCCGTTGGTGGAGGCAAAGCTCGTTCGAAGAGTATGACAAGGGCACGGCCAAGGGAGTGGCATTGCGCAGCGACGGCAAGCTTTTTCTAGCGCCGCGCTTTTCTGAATTTGCCGACGCCAATCTCGCCTATCTCCTGGCGATGCGCGTCGATTCGAAGGGAAATCTCTACGCCGCAGGCGGTTCGAACGCAAAGGTGGTGCGCCTGGATCCCGCCGGCAAGACCACCACCGTGTTCGAATCCACGGAACTTGCAGCTCAGGCGCTCGCCGTGGACACTGCCGGCAACCTTTACGTGGGCACATCGCCTGACGGAAAAGTTTACAAAGTTACCCCCGCCGGGCAATCCTCCGTGTTCTTCGACCCAAAAACAAAATATATCTGGGACCTGGTGATTGACCGGGACGGCACCCTGTACGTCGCCACAGGAGATACTGGAAAGATTTTTGCCGTAGCCCCCGATGGCAAGGGACAGATTTTTTATTCCAGCCAGGAAACTCATGTACGCTCGCTGGCACTGGATTCAAACGGCAACCTGCTGGCAGGGACCGAACCCAGCGGCCTCATTCTACGCATTCCCAGGGCCGTGGACGCTTCCACACAGAAAACAGCCCCGGCAGGACGTTCCGGCGATCCCGCAACCAATGCGCGCCACGCATTCGTGCTGTATGAGACCGCGAAGAAGGAAATTACGGCACTTTTGCAGGATGCCAGCGGAAATCTCTACGTCGCGGCGGTAGGCGAAAAGACGCCTCTATCCCCGCGACAACCACGAGCGCAGGCTGCCGAACAAGCCACCTCGGGAAGCTTTACGGTGACGCTGGGTCCGGCGGCAAACACAGCGATTCCCTTGCCGCAGACACAGACGGCAAACCCGTTTGCGCCGCTCCCCACAGTGAATTCTAGTTCCGTATATCGAATCGCTCCCGACGGCTCACCCGAGGAACTGTGGAGTTCGCCGGATGAAGTCGTTTACGCTTTGGGACTTCTGCCAAGCGGAAAATTGCTTCTGGGTACCGGGAACCAGGGCGCGGTGATCGAACTCGAAGAAAATCATCTGTTTTCGCGCCTTGTGAAGACACCCTCGGGTCAAGTGACTTCGATCGCCGCGGGGCCGGGCGGAAAATTATTTCTTGCCGCTGCCAACCCCGGAAAGATTTTCACCCTGGGGCCGGACACTGAGCTGGAAGGCACATTTGAGTCGCACCCCTTTGACGCGCACATCTTCTCGCGTTGGGGGCGCCTGGAGTGGTGGGGTCAAAGCGGTGCGCCCGCAAGGAATGCAGGCAGCGCGCGAATCGAATTCCGCGCGCGCTCGGGCAATACTTCCGATCCCGAGAGCACCTGGAGCGCGTGGGCCGGCCCGTATTCGAATACCGTGGGAGATAAACTCGATATCCCGGCCGCCCGATTTGTACAGTGGAAGGCGGTGCTGCACGGCGCAGTAGGCGGACCGGTTCCTGAAATCGACTGGGTCAGCGTCGCCTACTTGCCCAAAAACGTGCCGCCGAACGTGACCGCGATTGCCCTGCAGAGTCCGGGCATCCGCGTCCAGGGAATTTCTATCCCGGGTCTGGGAGCAGCGTCACAGACTCCCGTGCAGCTCCGGATGCCGCAACCCGCTGCGCCTCCGTCGGCATTCACCTCAGCGTTCAGCGCTGCGGCCATTACCAGCCTGGGGACATCGTCCAGCGCCACTCGTTTTGACGCCGTGCCGCAGGGGCTTTCGCAAAAAGGCTATCAGTCCGTCCTGTGGACCGCCGAGGATGCCAACGACGACCAGCTCGAGTTTTCCGTCTATTTTCGCGGCGAAAGCGAAACCGCCTGGAAGCTGCTGAAGGACAAACTGGATACCCGCTTCTATTCCTGGGATACCTCCACGATGCCCGACGGCGCTTACTACCTGAAAATCGTGGCCATGGATGCGCCGTCTAATCCCTCGGGCGACGGACTGACCTCGGAGCGCGAATCCGACCGCTTCGAGGTGGATAACACGCCCCCCGCGATTGGGCAGCTGACTGCTGACCCGGTGAGCGGAGGAGCGTCCGTGCGGGTGCGATTCCAGGCGAGCGACCCTGGTAGTCTGATTGCGCGCGCGCAATACAGCCTGGACGCGGGCACATGGACGACCGTTTTCCCGGTGGGCGGGCTTAGCGATGCGCCCCAGGAGAACTACGACTTTCCGTTACAAAATGCCGGGCCAGGCGAGCACACGGTTACGGTTCGAGTCTACGACCAGTTCGAAAACGTATCGAGCGCCAAAGCCACGTTTCGCTTTCCAGCGAGCGGGAAGTAAGACGGGCATCAGGACGATCCGGCGGATAGTCGCGCGGCGAACACTCGCAGATGTTTAACTCACCCAGCGTTCCTTGGCCGCGGGCTTGGTGTCGTACTGCTCGATGTGCAGCCCAATTCCGTATCTTCCGTTCTCCGACAATTGGTCCTGGACACGGACGACGCGAGCCAAGCATTTCATATCGCTCGTTGTCTCCCCAACCAATTCCGGGGGCATCCTAAGCGACACCTCCAAAGTCATACCGACCTCCAGCGGGTAACTCGAAAACAGAAAAATTCCCCGCCGGGATATATTCTCTGACTCCGCAATCTGTTCTGGTAAACCCAGATCATCGAGCGGGCGAATACGCACAGGCACACGAACATTTACACGCGAATCGATACGGCGGTCGCTGAAACTCATAATTTCCTCCCCGCTGGCAAGAAATACCACGCGCAGTTCTGGGATTGAGAAGGGGTATCTAAAATCATAGCGTGAAACCGGATGATTGCAAGGGGAATGCGCAACTCTTGCCGGATCTGCCCCATATCGGAACCAGGTGTGCCATAATGCACCCCGTCCAAGAGACTATCTGTGAGCACACCAGCCAGTCAACGGCCCGCAGGACCGGACCTCACCGCCATCCGACAGGCGCATGCCCGAATTTCTCCGCACATCGAGCAAACTCCCGTACTGATTTCCTTTGCACTGGATGAACTTGCGGGCGCGCTGCTGTTCTTCAAGTGTGAGAACACGCAACTGTCCGGCTCGTTCAAGATTCGTGGGGCGGTCAATGCCGTATTCTCGCTGAGCGAAGCGGAGGCAGCGCGCGGCGTGGCCACGCACTCATCGGGCAATCATGGAGCGGCTTTGGCGCTGGCGGCGCAGTTGCGCGGCATCCGGGCGTGGGTGGTGATGCCACGCAATGCGCCAAAGGCAAAGATTCGGGCCGTCGAGGCCTATGGCGGAGACATTACATTCTGCGATCCAACGCTCGCGGCCCGCGAGGCGACCGCCGCGGAGATATTGCGAAACACCGGCGCTGCGCTGGTTCATCCCTACGACGACGACCGTGTGATTGCAGGTCAGGGCACGGCGGCGCTGGAGCTGCTGGATGAAATTTCCGACCTCGATATGATTTGCGCCCCGGTCTCGGGAGGCGGGCTGCTCTCGGGCACCGCCATCGCCGCGAAATCGCTGAAGCCGGACATTATCGTCATAGGCTGTGAGCCGTCGAATGCGGACGACGCGGCGCGCTCATTCGCGTCCGGACGCATCGAGCCCGCTTCGCCAACGATCACCATCGCCGACGGCCTGCGCGCGACGCTTTCGCCACGCACGTTCGCGATTCTGCGGGAGCGCGTGGACCGCATTGCGCTTGTCAGCGAAGCCGAAATCATTCGTTCGATGCATCTCATCACCGAGCATCTGCGAACCTCCGTGGAACCCTCCGGCGCAGTGGCCGCAGCGCCCGCGCTCCAGCGTCAACTCGACGCCGAAGACCTGAGAATTGGGATTATTCTTTCGGGCGGAAATATCGATGCAGATGTGATGGCGTCGCTGTAGGGGACACGGGATTTAGTCCGCATTCCTCCCAACCAGCGCCAGAGCTGGAGCCGTCGTGCAGTTTCAGGTCACCTTGAGGGTCACGGTGGTGGATAGTGTCGATGCGCCGGAAGTTCCGGTTACAGTGATCGTGTATGTGCCAGCGGGGGTGCCATATGGATTTGTATTTCCTCCGCCGCCGTAGCCCCCGCATCCCGCCGCCAAAAACACAAGGAACAGAGCCGCAGTACCGAGTGGAATCAACGACAACCCTCGTCGTCTGCGCATCGCCAGAAGAGTGAGGACCATAATTCCCAGAACAGATAGCGTCCCGGACCACAGGTCGATATGGAAATACCTCTTCGTCAGCAGCGGCGGGACACCCGCGGTGCGCGAAGTTGTTGCAATGACTAAAGACGCGGTCGAGTTTGCGGCAACGGTCACGGCACCGCATGACGCGCCGGTGGGTAATCCGGAACAGGTCAGGGTGTATGAAACGCTCCCTGAATTCGTGATCATGTATGTGGCGGACGAGGCCGCAGCAACAGTTTGCGAAGAAGGAGAAGCACTCAATGCAGGCAGCGTCCCGGGCGAAACATTAAGGACCGTTTTACCACCAGCTTGGTCCGCTAGGGAGTCGGGGGGACCAAACGGTGCGACCATAATGTAATACTTCGTGCCGGCCGTAGCCGAAAACGAAAGTAAGGACTGCGTGTATTGACCACCGGAAACATCGTCATTACATGCCACGTTGGTGAGACTCCCCTGTATAACCGTCCACACCGAGAGCGTCGTGTCATAAACGCTGCCAATCGTAGACACAATGAACGACCCGCTCGCCACGGGTGTGAGCGACCACCATACGGTCTTAGTCCGCGGACTGGTGCTTGGAAATGGGGCGGTTAGAGCACACGGGGGAGTCGGGTCCGTCATTTCCGTTGTCGCTGCGGAATTGTCGACTGTGCCCGTAAAATTGCTACTCGCGATGGTAATCGCATTTGCGATATTGTCGTTGGCCGGAGGGGCGCCATTCACGGTAAACGTCTTCGCCGACGACTCCCCGGCCTTTGTCCCATCATCGGTGACGGTGATCGAAGCGGTTGTGCCGTAGGCCACCAGCGTGTGGGAAATGGTCGCCGTGATGGAATTGGGCGGCCCGACGGTCAGCATCGTGACCCCGGCCGTGGAGCCGTTCCAGAGAATCTGCGCATTCGTAGTAAAGTTGGTTCCAGTCGCCATCAGCGTAAAATCCACCGAACCTGCTGTGGTGGAGGTAGGACTGATCGAACTTAGTGTGGGCGTCGATCCCGCGCCAGTGCTGATACTCGACCATGCGTTCACCAGAATCGCGGCGTCAATCGAACCAAGCCCTGTCGCCTGGTCGTAGCCAAGGCCCGTGGTAAAGCCGATGGGGTTCCCATTAGGGCAATCTTGTGTGCCCGAAATGCACGGGCTTGTGTTATCCCCCGTCGTGATGTCGTGAAACGCTGTTGGCGCAATAGCAGCCAAGGGATACAAAATATAGTTCAAGTTTCCCTGACCTGTTGAGCCTGTTTTCTGGTTGATCAGCGCCACAATGCCAGCGAATGTGGGAGCCCCAAATGACGTGCCTCCATAAGCCTGCAAATTGGTGTTTGTGCTGGAAATTCTGAACCCGTTCTGACAGCCGGAAACCAGAGGGATTGTTCCGGACACTTGTGAACAAATCAGATAGCTGTCGTGACCAGTCGATGCATTCACCGAAACGTCGGGAACGTCGCGGACACCATCGGCAGGAACGCCAGTGCCAGTCTGCCAGGACGGCTTACCGAATATCGAGCTCGCGCCCCCGCCACCGGAAAGCAGTCCATCTATCGAATTGGTGTCATTCCAGGTTTTCTCGGGGATGTACGACAAGGCAGAAGTTATGATGTCAGTGCTGCTTTGCGCCAGCCAAAAGGTGCCGCTGCCTTCGTTGAATTCCGTGCCTCCGACCCCAGTTACATACGGCAGGCTGCCCGGAACATCCACGTTGAGACCTAATTCCGCTGGAAAGTTGCCCAGGTCTCCATCGCAGTCTGTGGCGCCACCATCTCCTACAGAAGATACAATCGTAATACCCAGGGCATTGGCCTGCTGCGCAAGAGCCACCAGGAAATTAATATCAGAAGCTGCCGTTTGGGGCTCGCAAACTCCATAGCTGATGCCAATAACCGGGGCGAGGTCATTTTCAATTGCATATTGCAATGACGTAAAAACATTCGTCGAGTACACGTATACGATCGTCGCTTCTGGCGCCACGGCCCCGGCCCATTCGATGTCCAGGCTTGCCTCTTGTACGTCGCCGTCAATAACTCCTGGTTGCAACGATGTGGGGACAAGAACCTCTTGCGGAGGGTTAACCGAAAGGTTGGAAAGGGAGCGAAACTTGGCGATGTCACTGAGGACAATATTGGATTGCCCGACTATCACGATTTTCTGCCCGGTGCCATCGATCGGCGTACCGGCACTGTACAGAGGATTCAAATCGTAAATCATCGCAAAATCTCCAGGCGCCACGAAATGATTGCCGGAGATGCTGGACGTAAAATTTGGCTCTGGAGTACCACTCAGTGTGCTCTTTTTAATTGACCGGGGCTTCAACTGAAAATTATTGAGCCCACGGAAACCTGACACTACGCCTGCCAGCGCGGAAGGGACCGATGGTTCGGCTGAATTGGCGTAAAACTTCCTGTCACGGGTCGCGTAATTGTGTATTTCGGTACGGAAAGCAGATTCCACCTGAGCGGCTGTGCCATTAAACACTACCAAGTTTCGGCTTGGTGGCGTTTCCACAACGATGAATCCGTGGCCCTGTAGCCATGCCGTTGCCTTGTCCAGATCGGCTTGCGCGATGCCAAATCGATCTCCATATTGCGCTGGAGTAAGCCACTTGTGAAAATTGGCCGACGTGGGGTTCTGCTGCGAGGCCAGCAGGGCATCGAGATCGGCCTGCTGCGCCGCCGTCGGCTGGAACATCATAGTGATGCGTTCAAGGTTGAGAGCAGGATCGGTCTTGCCCTGGTCGTATTGGGCGCGCGCAAGGGGATGCGTATTGCCTCGTAGGACGGTCAGTCGACTATCGTCGATCTGCGCAGCGGCGATACGAGGTTGCACAGATATCGTCTGTGCAGCGGCCAGGCCAGGCAGGATTAATACGAGCGCGCCTGCCCACAGGGTTTTCGACCGGAGCAGCCTCATTCGACTCGTGGTTCGAAGCATGCCGGACAGGTTGAATAGGGCTCGATGGCCCTGGCGCACGTGCTGCGGAACATACGGCTTGCCAACGAATGTTCGGATCACGGTTCCCTCAGTTCAGAATACTTGTTTTTGGATCTTCAGGGGTTAAAGCCCTTACTAATTTTGCAGGCTTTATGTAATGGCTAGAGCCACGACCCACAAAGATTCGCGAGTGACCATATAGACCCTCCCACGCCCCATTTCAGCACCCCAACAGCGATGGCCGATTTCAGTTTCGTTGGATGCAGAATTTGGCCCCGGGTTTTCCCAAGAATTATCAATACTTGCTGGGCTCACATCCCAAAGGGTAATGCCCTATCGCCTCCATTTCCAGGAGGTAAACCAGGAGAGTAAGCAGTCAGTTAACACCACTTGTAGTGATTGATGGGCGTGCAGAGACTGCTCAATTGCGGCTGGACCCAGGCGGAGCCGATCGTGCCATGGCACCGCGGAAGGGCGCGAATGCCGATTAGGCGTCCGACGCTTTCCAGTTTACGGGAGGGAAAGAAATGTGCCAGAAATCCGGCGAGGGTTTGCTGAACTCGACGGGAAGCAAATATCCTTCGGGGCTCTGGCGTGGGGGGCGTGTAATGCGCCCGACAATCTGTTCGCTGGTGCGATCATTGCAGATCTCAACCTTAGTTTCGGGGTCGAATGTGCGCGGGCAGAGAACCATTGCGCCATGGATGTTCACCGCCACGGTGTTCCCTCGCACGACGACCTTCTCGCCCGATAGAACAGCTTCCATCGTGACGGGAATGCGTATGATGACACGCCCACTACGTCGGCGGTCTACTCCCTCAACCACCGTCGTTCCCGCGTCCTGTTGCTCTTTGCTAGCTGTCATAGATCAATCCCCCAAAAATCCATCCGCGGATCGATTAACTTTATCCCTAATTCCCAACCCTCGGCGCGCTCATTCCCGCGCCAGACAACGACACCCGGATTGGATTTGCTGCTTACTAAATTGGTAAGCTGCACGCGCTGGTTGATTTCCAGGTTCTGCGGCAATAAAGCGAGACACCCATAAGGTCCCACAACACGAGTTTGCGCTTTGCCGCACTGAACCTCTCCGCCCATGTCCCATTCGAGCGACAACGGAACGCACGAATTAACGCGCATGCCCCGGCGCTTTGGGGCCTCGAAACGTGCTTTTGCGATAACGCCAGGATTAGCTCGCTTGACTGAAACACGCTGAGCGCGTGGCCTTCGAAATTCAACCATTACTGGACCCCTCAGAGTAGCCAGAACACCCCACATTAGTACTACGCATGTAGTGGGTTGTTGCCTGACTCTATAATCATGCTAGGCCTGTATTTAGTGAGCGTCAATAGTACCGAGTGCCAGGGTGGCTACTGTCTGCTCGTACAGGGGAGTGAAATCTTCAGAATGCGGTGGAAATTATTCATGAAACAGGTACCTCGTTCGGTCAAGAAGGCGCTCAAACCAGGCCAATGGCAACTTCTGGTATCGCATTTTACTAATTAAGTGGCTATTATGTCGGCGCTTTAGCAATGGGGAAATACTGGAGGTGGTTTGATGGATATGCTGAAAACGGAAAACGTCACGCTGCAGGTCGCCGACGGCACATCGATGAACGCCTACGTCGCGGCGCCGCGTGAAGGCGGACAACTGCCGGCGTTGATCATTTTTCAGGAAGCATTTGGGGTGAATCCCCACATTCGAGATGTTAGCGAGCGCTTCGCCAGGACCGGCTATGTGGCCATCGCTCCCGAGTTGTTTCATCGCACCGGACCTGGTTTCCAGGGAACGTACACCGATTTTCCGGCCTGCATGCCGCACATGCAGGCGCTGACACCGGAAGGCTTAGCCGCGGATGCACGGGCAGCGTTTGACTGGCTGCAGAAGAGTCCGCGCGTATTGCCGAACTCCACCGCCAGCGCAGGCTGGTGCATGGGAGGGCGCGTATCGTTTCTGGCCAACTCAGTCCTCCCATTGAGAGCAGCGATTTCGTTCTACGGCGGGGGCATTGCACCGGCCTTGTTGCCGCGGGCGCCTCAGATGCATGGGCCCATGCTTTTTTTCTGGGGTGGATTGGACGCTCACATCCCCCAGGACCAAGTCCGGGCAGTCATTGATGCGATGCGGGAAGCAAAGAAACCCTACGTGAACGTGGAGTTCTCCGATGCCGACCACGGATTCTTCTGCGACGCCCGCGCAAGCTATAAAGAAACCGCGGCAAAGCAGGCCTGGGACCTCTCACAGAGATTTCTGGCTACATATGTGAGGGGTTGAAATCCCATGTGTCGCCCTGGCGAGGCATTCTGGTCAGGACTGGACGCGTATTCCCACCGCTTCCGCGGTGGGCTACGTTGTGCCGTCCCTTCGGGACTTCCAGAAATACGGAAAGCTAAGTTGTGATACGCCTTCGGGGCTTCCGGAAATGCGGATCGGAAATATAGAATCTAGGCCATAACGAGGCAGGCAGTAAAACGGCTCAGGATAGCCCAATACCCACCTTCGCTGCCGCTACCGAACTTCTTGCCCATTCCGAATCAAGGTCTTCGGCAAATAGGCATTCGCTTTGTACTGGCTCAACATGCGGTGCGTGTTGAAGAAGCTGGCATTTAAGGCTATCGCCGAGCGCATGACTTCGGCATAAGCTTCCGGGGAGCGGTAGTACATAGGAATAATCTTTCGACCTAGTTTCTCGTATAAAGAGGTGCTCTCGGCTTCGGAGTCATCTCCGCTGATTTTGCCGTCGTAGCCGATGGCCCAGCCGGTCACGCCCTCGACGCAGCCTTCTATCCACCAACCGTCCAGCACGCTCAGGCTGGGCACGCCATTGAGGGCCGCTTTCATGCCGCTGGTGCCTGAGGCTTCTTGAGGACGCTGGGGAGTGTTCAACCAGAGATCGACGCCGGCAATCATGAATTTCGCCAGCGTCATGTTGTAGTTTTCAAGGTAGACAATCTTGATCACGTCTTTCAGTCCAGCCGCGGCTTGGATTACGCGCTGGATCAGGGCCTTGCCATCACCGTCATGCGGGTGAGCCTTTCCTGCGTACAGCACCTGGATCGGACCCGCTGAATTGACCACGGCTTTCAGGCGCTCGATGTTTTTGAACAGCAGATCCGCGCGTTTGTAGGTCGCCGCGCGCCGCGCAAAGCCGATGGTCAAGATGGATTCATCGAAAGACAATCCCGTGCGGCGGTGGACTTCCTGAAACAGCGCAGCTTTCGCCAGGCTGTGCGCCTTTCTGATTTCCTCGAGCGGAATGCCTATGGCATAGCGCATATAGGCATTGTCGCGACGCCATTCCGGGATTTCGCGGTCGAACAAGTCTTGAAACGGTGGCGATGCCCAGGTGGCTGCATGGACTCCATTGGTAATCGCGTGAATCGAAAAATGGGGGAACATGTCCTGCGAGACTTCCCCGTGGCGCATGGCTACCCCGTTCACATAGCGGGAGAAGTGGAGGGCCAGGTTGGTCATGTTCAGCGTACCCTCGGCAGCGAAGCCCGCCTGTTGCAAAAGAGTAGTCCGAGATTCACCGAGAACTTGTTTAACCAGATCCCAGGGAAATTGATCGTGTCCCGCTTGCACGGGGGTGTGCGTGGTAAACACGCACCGGCGCCTCACCGACTCGACGTCGGCTTGCACCGGCACCGTGTATCTGCGGAGTTTGAGCTGTTCCTCGAGCAATGCCAGAGTGAGGAATGCGGCGTGGCCCTCATTCATGTGGTAGCTGTTGACATGGCGCAACTCGATCATGCGGAGCAGGTTGACTCCGCCGGCGCCCAGCAAAACTTCCTGGCAGATGCGGTAGCGCTGGTCGCCTCCGTAGAGGCTGTCTGTAAGAGTGCGGTCCCATTCAGAGTTTTCCGGCAAGTTGGTATCCAGCAAGTAGACCGGCAGGTTGAAGCCGGATAGTCCGTGGACGGCATAGCGCCATGCCCGGACGCGGACCTCGCGATCTTCGATGGAGACAGAAAACTTCCCTTCGACCGGCTGGAGCACAGCTTCGGGATCCCACGGATCGTCTTCTTCAGTTTGACTGCCAGCGGCATCGAGGTGCTGCCGAAAATATCCCTTCCGATGCGCAAGCGTGATGGCCACCATCGGCAATTCCAAGTCCGCAGCAGAACGCAGCATGTCCCCCGCTAGAATTCCCAGCCCACCACCATACGAAGGAATCGCAGGGTCCAGCGCGATCTCCATGGAAAAATATGCAATCTTGGAATTACTTTTCTCAGTAACCATATTGAAATCATATCACCGGAACGTCTCCAAAGTGAGTGGATGCCGGTTCCTTGTCTTCTTGTCTTGTGCGAAAAAGAACCTGGATGATCCTCAGGAACGCAACCCGGCGTACAATGCGGATTGCCGGCTAGTTGGGTAAAGGAGGAAACATGCGACACGCGATTCTGGGTGCGGGTGGTGTAGGCGGACTGATCGGAGCGGTACTGGCCAAATCGGGAGAAGAAGTCACCCTGGTGGTTCGGCCAGACGCATTGAAGAACTATCCGCTTGAATTGTCGCTGGAAAGTCCCTTGGGCTCGTTCTCGGTTCCGGTGAAGTGCGCCTCATCGGTCACGCAACCGTTCGATGTGCTTTGGGTCACTGTGAAGGCGACGCAACTGGATGCCGCATTGAGCGCAGTGGTTGTGAACTCGGAGGAACTCGGAGCCATCGTGCCACTGCTGAATGGAATCGATCACATTGCGCTGCTGCGCTCCCGGTTCGGCCATGACCGCGTGGTTCCGGCGACTATAGCTGTCGAATCCGAACGCGTGGCTCCGGGAAAGATCGTGCATCGCTCGCCGATGGCGCGTCTCAACCTCTCGTCCATCGGGGAAGGCCGGCTGACGTCAACGATCGAGAAACTGAGGCAGTTCGGATTCAACTGCCAGTTCGGCGCGGATGAGATGAAAATTCTTTGGACCAAGCTTGCCTTCCTTGCGCCGTTTGCGCTCAGCACCGCGGCGTCGGGCATGGCCGCAGGCCAAGTGAAAAGCGATCCGCTATGGAGGAAGAGGCTGGAGGCAGGCATCCGCGAAGCCTGCGCCGTAAGCGCAGCAAGCGGAACTCCTCTGGACGCAGCCGCCTTTATTCAATTTATCGATAACGTGCCGGGCGGCTCACGCAGCTCGATGCAAAAAGACGTGGCGGCCGGCAACCCTCCTGAACTGGGCGCCATCGCCGGACCGATTCTACGAGGCGCTGAAAAATATGGCCTCCACGTGCCGGTCACCCGGGAACTGGTCCAGATTATTCGAGGAAAATCCACGGCAGCGAGCCATAGCTGACTTTTGACCACTGCGACACCCGAAAACGTCAACGCCCTCGCAGCAACGCACCGGCACACAACAATTGTCTTGATCAATCGCAAATATCGCGCGGAGAGATAGAACCGGGGCTAAGAGCCTTGGAGCAATTTTTCCAGTGCCGGCTTGTTTTTGATGGTGAGAGTGGAGCCCTTAATTTGCAAAAGGTTCTTTTTCTTAAAGTCGGCAAACAGGCGCGTCACGGTTTCCCTGGATGCGCCTATCATTTGAGCGATCTCTTCGTGCGTCAGGGTCAGCTTGAACTTGACCGTACCGTTGTTTGATTCGTGATTCGCGCTCCAATCCAGGATAAAACGCGCCAGCTTTTCTCCGGCCGAATGGGATAGCCCGATGGTACGCATTTCGGCGAATGCCGATTGGTAGGTTTCGCTCAACTCCTGGGCCACGCGCAGCGCCGCATCGCCATACTCCCGAAGGAAGTTTAGGAAATCAGTGCGGCTGATGAAATTCGCTTGCGTTGGTTCGATGACTTCGGCGGTGACTTCATAGGCGCGTCCGGAAATCGTAGCCGGCAACCCCAGCAGGTCACCCGGCTCGGAAATTCGGAGAATCAGAGTCTTCCCATCGGCGGAAGACGTCGAGAGCTTCACGTGTCCGGCGCAAAGCACGAAAACCCCTCGTGCGGCTTGGCCTTCCACAAATAGCGTCGCGCCCTTGGGATAGGTGGCCGATCCGGTGATCTCCGAAAGACGTTGCAGGGCCGCCGGCGGAAGATCGCAGAACAGCCGGTCCTGCTTATGGGGGCAGGCGACGCAACTTTCGATAATCTGCAATCCGTAGGGGGAGCGCATAAGTTTACTCCCCGTAATCATACGCCCTCTCCCGCGAGTTACAAAGCGGAAGCGCCCCTTCGAAGGTGGTTGAACGCTGGGCATGTATATACCGATTTAATACCCCATCTCCGGTTTGCGGGCCGTGACCCGCGTCACGTTTGAGAGTGATGCAGGTCACGGCTAATGTTCCGGCGCCTTACGACAATAAAGTTTCAATCTAGGATGCGGATCATGCCTGAAGACAAACGAGATATCCTGGATGTCCTGAAATCGGAACTCAATTTCTTGGAAAAGGGTGGCTACGGCCGGTCGCCTCGCGAACCCTGGAGGGCCCAGTTATTCTTCGAAGATTCTCCATCCTGCATGAATTACGATAGTAAAAACAATCCAAGTCCGTGCAGCGAATGCGCACTGATGCAATTCGTGCCGCCTGAGAGCCGGAATGAGAAAGTTCCCTGCCGCCATATTCCTTTGACTCCATCCGGGGAAACTCTAGCCGTCCTATACCTTGACGGAACCCAGCAAGAAATTGAGGATGCCATGAGTGATTGGTTGCGCAAAACAATCGCGCGACTGGAATCGGATCGGAGAAAAGGAGCTGGACCGAATACCGCCGGTTCACAACATAGGAACGCGGCATAAGTGGCGCGGTAGCCGGGAACAGCATCGAATCAAAATACAGGGGTGAGTCATGTTCAAGAACCTTCATCCAAAATGCGCAAATCCGGCCTGTGTTACAACCTTTGACTGGCTAGTAGGCGGGAAGCTTTTTCGGTTTCGACGCGAAAATAAGCATGCTCCAGTTGTGGATGGGAGCACGAGTGATTTTGACAACTCTCACCATGTCGCGCACTTCTGGCTGTGCGAGCGCTGCGCGCACATTTTCACTCTCAGCTATGAGCCCGGCAAAGGAGTCTTGATTCGCCTGCTGTGGCCCGAGCTACCTGCTCCAGAGAAAAAATTGGAGTTGCCGGTTTCCTGAACCATCCTTCGCTAGAGACAATCAAGAATCGCATTTGGCGGCCGCTTCGAATCACGCTAGCCGTACAACTCTCAAAACCGTTCATTATGCTTTTCCTGGTCTGGAAATCCGTCACGGGAATTACTTACAGGTTCAGGACAGCCGTTACAGTGCTCACGTCCGGGCCTTGCTGAACCGCGAAACCATGACGGGAAACCAGGGCGCGCATGTCCAAATTCTCGAGTAGGATCGTGGCCGTGATGCGCGCTATCTTTTCATCACGCGCCACTTGAACGAGCCGCGCCAGCAGCTCGGATCCTAATCCACTGTGTTGAAACTTGTCCGCCACCAGGACCGCAATTTCCGCATTTCCTGTGTCGCGTGATCGGATCAGCCTTCCAACCGCAATGATTTCGCTTTCGCTATTGGCCGGATTAGCCCAGTCCGCTACCAGCGCCATCTCCCTGTCGTAATCGATGGAGCACTTGCGGAGGAGCCTGTCATGCGCGACGCGCGAGCTGAGCTTATCCATGTGGAAATACCGCAGGTAGACGCTGCGATCGGAAAGCGACTCATGAAATTTTATCATCGCAGGTTCGTCCTCGGGACGTACGGGCCGCAGCAGAACCTGCATCCCATTCTTGGTCGTCCAATCCGAAACGTACTGCATGGGATACGGACGGATCGCGGGACGCGGCAGGCGTTCTTCCGGAGTGCTCGGATCATGAAGTAGGATGCGCGCATCCAGCGCGATGATCCGCTCGGGTGAAACCAACAATGGATTGATATCCATTTCCTTAATCCACCGCTGTTCGATGACGAGACGGCTGAAATGGACAAGGACATTTTCGAGTGCGGATACATCTACCGGCGGGCGCCCGCGCACTCCCTGCAAGGCCCGGAAGATTCGCGTTTGCTCCATGAGTCTCCTGGCGAGGGTTGTATTGAGTGGCGGAAGCGTCAAAGCCTGATCCCGATAGACTTCGACCAGTTGCCCGCCGGAACCGAACAAGATGATGGGCCCAAACTGTGCGTCCACGCTGCTCCCGAGGATGAGTTCGTAGCCATCAAGGTTGAACATGGGTTGCACGGTGACACCGAGAAATCCAATTGGTCCGGCTATTTCCCGCGCGGCGGATTCGATCGCATGATAGGCCTGGCGCACGGCTTCTTCATTCCCTAGGTTCAGTTTCACCCCGCCCACATCGGATTTGTGCGTGATGGTTTCGGAATTGAGTTTCAGTACGACGGGAAAACCGATCGCCTTTGCATGCGCCAGCGCTTCGGATTCGCTTTTCGCCAACCGTGTTTCAACGGTGGGAATTCCATAAAAGGCCATCACTTGCTTGGATTCCGCTTCGGTCAGGATTGTCCGGCCGGCGGCGCGGATTCCTTCCAGAAATGCTCTACCCTGCATTCGTACTTTGTTGAGCGACTCTATATTGTCGGTCGGAAAGGGAGTCTCATAAATCCCGCGGAGGTTGTAGCTGAATTTCCACATGTAGGTGAAGACGCGGGCCGCGGTGTCTGGATAGGAAAAAGTGGGGATACCAGCGGCGTTTAGTGTCGCGACACCCTTGGCAACCGCCTGGCCGCCCATCCAGCTTGCCAACACAGGCTGGCCATGAATTTTCGCGTGTTCCTTCAACCGCTCGGCGACTCGTTCCGGGTCGGTCATCCCCTGGGGCGCAAGGATGACGAGCAATCCGTCGCTATGGGGATCTTTCGCAGCGATATCCAGAGCTCTTGAATACCTCTCGGAATCAGCATCACCCAGAATGTCGATCGGATTAGCGTGACTCCAATGTGGAGGAAGAAGTTTGTTGAGCGCTTCCAAAGAGGCGTCGCAAAGAGAAGTCAGTTCCCCGCCCGTGGCAAGAAGCGTATCGGTCGCTAGAACACCCGGGCCGCCCGCGTTGGTGAGTATGGTCAATTTCGGCCCGCGTGGCCGGGGCTGCTTGCCGAGCACGTTGGCCATGTGGAATAGGTCTGAAATGCTCGATACCCGCAGGACGCCGCATCGGCGCATAGCTGCGTCGAATACTTCGTCGCTCCCGGTCAACGCTCCGGTGTGCGAACCAGCGGCCTTGGCGGCCGCCGCGGTGCGTCCGGCCTTGATCACGATAATGGGTTTGCGAAGGGCGACCTCTCGCGCAGCGGAAAGAAACGAGCGGGCATCGCCGGGTGATTCCATGTAAAGCAGAATGCTCTCGGTTGCGGGATCATCGCCGAAGAAATCAATCAGGTCGCCCCACCCCAAGTCGAGCATCGACCCGGTTGAAACAATCGCGCTGAACCCGGCCTGCTCCTGAAAACTCCAATCCAGAATGGCCGTCAATAGGGCTCCGCTCTGACTCAGAAATGCAACGTTACCCGGCCTGGCAATGTCCCGCGCAAAGGTGGCATTCATGCCCAGGCCCGGATTCATCACCCCCAGACAATTCGGGCCGATCAGTCGCATCGTGCCGCGCCGGAGTTGTTCCTGAATTTTGAGTTCAAGCGCCGCGCCTTCCGCACCGCGTTCCTTGAATCCCGCCGAAATCACCACCGCTGAGCGGACGCCCGCGTCCACACACTCGCCGACCAGGCCCGGCACGGTCGGCGCCGGCGTGACCACCACCGCGAGATCTATTTTTTCGGGCACATCGCTGATCTTCGCATAGGCGGGGAGACCAAGCACTTCTGTCCGATTAGGGTTTACCGCATGGACTTTCCCCTGGAATGTTTTTGCGCGCAGATTTTCCAGTAGCGTGCGTCCGACACTTCCCTCGCGATCGGTTGCGCCGATAACGGCGACCGATTTCGGCGAGAATAAGCTATCGAGCGCGGAACGCTTTTCTCTAACAATGGCATCCGAGCCGTTCATCGCGAGCAGGTGTCTCCCATGCCGAAATGGCGCCGGGGGCGCCTGGGGAGAATCATACGAGAGATGCAGGGAGCATGCACACTTAGAAATCGGTCATGCGGTCGAACGGAAAAGCTACTCGGAGCGCATTAAGAACGGCCGCCAGGTCAATGATTTCCTGGGCGATAGCGCCTTCAATGGGGGAGAGCAGGCCAAAAGCGGCGGCAATCATCCCGGTCACACTCAGCGCCATGCCGCCCAAAGCGCTTAGCAGTGCGACCGAGCGCATCCGCCGTCCGATATGAATCAACTCGTCCACCTTCCCGAACGATGCTTCCAGGATCACTGCGTCGGCGGCCTCGGCGGTGATATCGCTGCTCATCCCGAAGGCGACACCCACGGTGGCGGCCTGCATTGCCGGAGCATCGTTGATGCCGTCGCCCACAAACAACGTTTTTGCGGAGGCTGTCTCCTGTCGCACAATTGAAACCTTTTGTTCCGGACTCTGCGATGCATGTACTTCCTTGATTCCTACCAGATCGGCCAGATACCTGACTTCGGAGTCGCGGTCGCCGGAGACCAGAAGGACGCGGTTCACACGGTGGCGGGGGCGAAGATGATTTATGAAATTCGGGCCGTCGGCTCGTGGAACATCGTGAAATCGAAAGGTGGCCGCGTATTTATCATCGATAAAGACTACACATTCCAGCCCCGGGGCAGCCGCGGGTAACGGGACTCCCTGATCGACGATTTTGCCGCGGCCAGTGATCCACACGCTTCTCCCTCCGACCGTCCCTCGCAATCCTTCGCCCTGTTTTTCACTCACTTCCGTCACCGGGTCGAGCGTAAGACTGGCTTTCTGGGCAGCGTCGAGAATCGCGCTTGCGAGGGGGTGTTTTGAATACCGCTCCAGGCTCGCGGACATTCGCAGGACGTCGTCGCTGGAATGGCCCGCGGCGCAGAGGATCTCCGTCAGGGTCGGCCGCCCGTAGGTCAGCGTGCCTGTCTTGTCAAAGATCAATGTAGTGCAATGGCCGATCTGCTCCAGCACGGCTGGATTCTTGATGATGATGCTGCGCCGGGCCGAAAGAGAAATGGCCCCAATCACAGCTACAGGGATCGCCAGCAATAGCGGGCAGGGCGTGGCAATCACCAGGACGGCGAGAAATCGATGCGGCTCTCGACTGACAATCCATGCCACCAGCGCAAGCGCCACCGCCAGCGGCGTGTACCACGCGCCCAGCATGTCCCCCAACCGGCGCAGGCGCGGCCTCCTTTGCTGCGTTTCCTGCATGACTTGCATGATTTTGGCGTATCGCGAATCCATTGCCAGCTTGGCAGCCTGGATGGTAAGTGCGGTCTCGCCATTGACCGCTCCGGAAAGCACTTCCGACCCCGGAATCTTTGACATTTCGAATGGTTCGCCGGTCAGGTAGGCTTCATTCATTCTCCCCTGGCCTTCGAGCACCACGCCGTCCACCGGACAGATTTCGTGAGGAAATACGATGAGAACATCCCCCACCGCGATTCCTTCAATCTCGATATCCGTGACGCCGGTGATTGCTTTGCGGTGGGCGATATTAGGCATCCGGCGAGACAGCGCTTCCAGGACCGAAGATGCGCGTCGTGTGGCAAAATCTTCGAGCGCTGTTCCTCCCGATAGCATCAACACCACAATCGATCCGACCAGGTATTGTCCCATAATCACGGAAACCACAATGGACAGACCTGCCAGCAGATCGGAACCAAATTCGCGCGCGCGGATTTTTTGCGTCAAACGGAACAGCAGGGGAAGGCCGCCAAGGATCAGAGTGGCGTGGAGAGGAATGAGTTGCGCCCGGATAGGAGCAAAGAAAACGTATCTTAGGAATAGGTGCGTGGCGATCCCGGTCACTGCCAGGACCGCAATCACTGAATCGGCGCGGGACTTCAAATCCGCCACCGGCCCGGCGGTTACCCGGGGTGGAGAAGGCTGCTTTGCGTCCAAGTTCTTAGCCTGCCTTGCGACCCCGGGAACCGTCGCCGTGAATGCGATCAGCCTCACATTGGCCTCAATGCGCCCTCAACCGCGAACTGTTAGGACTGGGCATTGAGCCTGTGTAACAATGCGATGCGCTGTCGGGCGCAATAGATGCGTCGCCGCGCCCATATGACCCGCCGCGCCTCGAACGCCAAGAACGATCAGGTCGGCGCCGATGGCGATGGCAGCTTCCATGATCTTGTCTGCGGCCGGGCCATGCTCCACCAGGAACTTCGGCTCACACCAGCGTTCGGCCTCGGACGGAACTAGCTCCCGAAGCTGGCGCAGCGTGGAATCCACGTAATGCACTGGATTGACCAGTTCTCCGACTTTCGGTTCCCCTACAACGTGCAGCAGGGTCAGCCGTGCCTGATGTTCCTGAGCGAGAGATACCGCGTAGGGCAGCGCCTCTCGAGACTCGGGAGAAAAATCGGTCGCATAAAGAATTTCCTTCATTTCCAACCGGCGCCCCGTGTCCTTCGAAACATGCGGACCAACGGTTAACACCGGACAAGAAGCCTTCCGGAATATCTCTTCCGCGACCGAGCCGAGCAGAGCCCTGCCCACACCGGTCCTTCCGTGAGTTCCGATAACGATCAGGTCAATCTTCTGCTTCCGTACGATCTCGCTGATTGTTGGCCAGAGATCGCCCTCACTGACAGTAACATCATGCGGAACATCGGCCAGGGTGTCGTGCAATTGCTGAGCATCGAACTTGGCCTGTTCTTCCGCAGCCTCTATGACCTGCGGCATGGCCTCGGGTCCAACCATCGGATAAGCCCCAGGAAACCTGACGTGCAAGCCATGTACTTTGGCGCCATATTGTTTTGCCAGGCCTAGAACGTATGGCAATGCCGACACCGATGCCGGTGAAAAATCAGACGCATACAAAATGTTCTTGAGTGAAACCCGCGTCCCTGTGCTGATTGCGTTCATAAGTCACCTCCCCGCAACTGATAAGGTACGCGCTTAGCTCTCCTGGCTGATGTGATGCATGTCACGGTAGCGCGTGACTCGAGTCACTTTGTCCCTCTGGCCTGCTCGCGACTACGTTCGTGGTCCGTTCTCGGGTATGCGATGCGCGCCAAGACCCGTTCATGCAACGCAAAATTCATCGATCAGCGCTGGGCCGGGTCCTGCCAAAAGTTACCTTTCCTGCAAAGACGCGAGATAATCGCAGAGGTTCTTGATGCGCTGCTGCACGACACGTTCGTTATTTTTGTCGAGGTATTCGAAAATGGGGCCCCAGATAGGCATATCCGACGAACCGTGAAGAATCGTAGGGCCTGCCCCAAAACGAAGAACGCCAGAAACATATTCGTAGGGAAATTTGCCGCCGTGACGATTGGCGAGCGTGGTGAGATTCGCCGGTGGCACCTTCAACAAAGTGGAGGCAGGTCCATGACCCGTGGCGTCAAGACCGTGACAGGAGGCGCAGTATTGCTTGTACATCACCTTTCCCGAGGGAACATAGCCCGACGGAAGCTGCGGATCATCCGCCGCGGATTGACCTGTGACACTGACAACGCATAGCAAAACACTAAACAGCACTATGGAGCGCATGGCCATAATTCCCTCCCGAAACTCGAGCGTAATCGAAATAAGACAATCCTAACAACTCCGGGGGGTGGACGCACCTTTCCCGATTACCCTCGAACGGTCAGGACCGGACAGATGGCCTGACTTACAATTTTGTACGCCGTCGCCATTCCTAAGTGAGTTACTGCGCCGGTGATTACAGGCACGCGCTTGGCCCCCACTACAATCAAATCGACGCCGAGTTCCTCGGTCAGTTCCATGATTTTCTGCGCCGCATCTCCAGATTCCACGTAAGCCTTCGGCTCACACCAGAGTTTTGCTTCTAGCGGAACCAGCGCCAGCAAGCGGCTCCTCAACGACGCCTCTTCAAATTCAGTCACGGGACCCGGCGTAACGTGCAGCAAGTAAAGGCGTGACTGATTTTCCTGCGCCAAAGATATCGCGTACGGGAAGGCCGCTAATGATTCGTGTGAAAAATCCGTGGGATACAATATTTCATGTATGTCTGCGATACTGCCCGGCTCGCCTGAAACATTTGGCCCCACTGTAAGGACTGGGCACGGGGCCTGCCGGAAGATCTGTTCCGCAATGGAACCCATGAGCAATTTGCTGACCCCGATACGACCGTGAGTTCCGGCCACGATCAGATCAATTCCCTGACTGTCTATGATCGCAGAGAGCTCCTTCCAAATGTCGCCCTTCCGAATCATCATCTCGTGCGGGATTCCCTTCAGTTGGCCTTCCAGCCCGGCCAATGCCTGTTTGGCTTCGCGGACCGCTTGCGCGGCAATCGACTGCAATGCCAATGTTGGAAGACGATCCCTGGAAGGGAACGAGGAGATTACATGCACGGCGAGTATGGCTGACCCGTACTTGCGCGCAATGGACAATGCATACGGCAATGCTTGGGCTGAGTCCCTGTAAAGATCAGTCGCGTAGAGAATGTTTTCCAACAAGACTGGTTTGGATGCCACTTTCGATGCCATCGACATTTTCATAAGTCACCTCCAGCGCATGGATCTAGCGGATTTCGGGCGCCTCGCTGCGTTGCGAAACCGCGCACCTTCAATTGGACATCCCGCATGCCGAATTACAGCCCACGGCACGCTTTCCATTTCAATACTCACGGTTTAATTTATAGGCATAGATAAGATCCATCTGTGACCGGTCTCACAATTCCCTGTGACATTGTCACACACACGAAATCTTTTCTTGGCGTCAGCGACGGCACAGCAGGACTAGCGCCCCTTCTGGCCGGGTCTACCTCCTGGGTCTGCTTCGCGAAATCCCCCCCCTGGTTTTATCTTCTCTCTCAATTACGCGAAAGGTACTCGTCAAAAAAATGGAGAAACAACTCTACCCCGACTAGCCACGCCGCACCCACCAACCCGAGCGCCACAGAGGTAAGTAGTCCCAAGGTGATTGACAGACGCCCAGTAAGAAATCGCATTTGCGGGAGGCTGAAGATGGCGATAGCGATCAAAATCCAGCCGGTAGTCCTGGTAAGCAATATGACGACGCCAAACACCACGCGCCTTTGATTGGAAGACATGATGAACGCCTCCCGGCAATTCCGGTAACATTGTTCACGACCCCGAAGAACAAGAACTTCACACCTTAGAACTCATCAGGCCGATCCCAGACCCGGACTCTGACGCAGATGGACCGATGGGTTTGTCTCCATTACGACGGTCTGCATAGTGAATCACACGGTCATAGGCATCCTTGATTAAATCTTTGAGCGGGATGACGGTGCCATTGACGCGTTGCTCATCCAACAAGTCCAGGTTTACATCCGAAATCACCATTTGCTCCTGGTTGACGTTGCCCTCCGCAGCGATCCCGTCCCGGGGGAAGAAGTAGTCTGACGGCGTGAGTATCGCTGCTTGGCCGTAATGAGTGGCCATGCAGGGCACATCGGGGAGGTTGCCTACGGTACCCGCCATGGCCACATAGATTTGATTCTCGCTTGCACGAGCTTGCGCACAATAGCGAACCCGGCAATATCCCTGTCGCTCGTCCGTGCAAGAAGGAACAAAAAGAATCTGAGCGCCGGCCTCCGCCAAAACACGAGCTGCCTCAGGAAACTCCACGTCGTAACACACCAGGATTGCAATATCGCCGTAGTCCGTATGATAGGAATAGAAGCCGTGGCCCCGGCTCATCTGGTAGGAATCCTTTTCCGTGGGGGTCAGATGGACCTTCTTCTGGCGAAACATCCGCCCATTCGGCGTAAAAAGATGGGCCGCATTGAACAGTTCGCCCGCCTGGATAATGGGATGTGTCCCGGCGATGATGTAGAGCCCGTATTCGACCGCCAGCCTGTTGAACAGCATCTCGTAGTCGGGGGCTAGTTGAGCAAGGCGGCGGACCGCCCGAGCTGGACTGGGCTCGCGCAAATAGCTCAGAAGTTGCATCGTGAAATACTCGGGGAACAACACGAATTGACTCCGGTATTCACGAGCGCTACGAACGAAGAACTCGACCTGCGTGGCAAATTCCTCAAAACTCCCGATGGGACGCAGCAGATATTGCATGGCTGCGATCCGGACGCGCGGAGACGGCGGATGCTCCCGCAGAGCCTCGACGCTGAGTTCCTCCAAAGCCACGTGTTGTTCGGTCGACTGCAGACTCGTGGTGGCCACATACTCGGGATTAAGCCATTCAAGCAACGTGGCGAATCCATGCGACTCGCTGTCTTCCAGATATCCGGAGACGACGTCCAGGACCACCATTCCATTCGAAAGCTGGAAACTGAGCGTCGGGTCCTTTCGTTTACCGCGAATCACTTCCGCCACATATTCCCTTGGAGTCATCTCATCAGAGACATCCGCGTATCCGGGAATGCGTCCTCCCGTGAGCAGGCGCTTCAGTCCGCGTTCTCTTATCAGCTTCTTACGCGTCTCGTAAAAGAGAGAACCAATACCTCGTCTGTGTGCCAGAGGGTCAACACCCATGTCTGCGCCATACAGAGTCTTGCCAAGCGGATTATGGGTGTCGAATGTTGCGTTGCCGGTGATCGTCGACCATTTCGCTGACTCGGCGTAATCGTCCCAATCAATAATGAGTGAACTAGCTGAGCCCAGCACCCGGTCGGTTTCATCCGTTGCAACGAGTTGGCCCTCGGGAAAGAGGGTAAGGTGGTGCCTGAGTTCCGCTGCAGTCCAGATTGGCATTCCAGGAAATACCCGGCGTTGCAGTTCCACCACCGCCGGAACATCATCGATGGTCATCTCTCTTACTGAAATGCAGGGGGGCTCTAGGCTCATAAATTAGTCCTCCCATTCATCGTATTGCTGAAGGGCGGCTGTGAATTGCCTGTTTCGCGACAATGACCGCGGTGGCATGCTGAAGGTGATGACCGGCCAAAGCAATATGCGCTCTGAACCACAGAAGAAATCTCGAACTCGCTTCAGCAATCACAAGTAAGATACCGACGGCTATTTCAATCGCGGCGACCAATATGCAGAAGAACATTAATTCGACCAGTAATTCGCGCACGACATAGAATTGCATTCCTACCAGCACAGTCAGGAAGACCAAGCCTGTCGCGATAACCTTCGCAGTTCGGCTAATCCCATTAAGGCTCATGGCACGCCTATGTTTTCCCTTCCAGAGTCCTCTGTATGTGATTTCGCTCACTTCCAGCCGTGACGCCGCTCACAATGAATCCACAGGTAAGCCTTAAACTAGTCGACGAACGAAAAGCAGCGTAAACTCCATCCGTGTGTTCTGTACGAACTCAGAAGGGATGATTCCCATTTCTTCTTCGCTGTCAGAAAGCAACGGCCATCCCGATACGGGTTTCAGCGGGATCACTTCCAAGGAGGCGGCGGAGGGCCTTTCTCGATATGGCCCCAATGATCCGACGCCGGTGCGCCGCGGCGCCCTGGCATTTGAACTTCTGATATTGTTCCTCAATCCTCTGGTCATCATTCTTCTGATCGCCAGCATCGCATCGGCCATGTTGGGCCAGCCGGTAGATGCAGGAATTATCGTTGTCGTGGTTCTGCTTGGTATCACGATCAATTTCGTCCAGACCTATCGTTCTCAACGCGCAATCGAACGGCTGCGCGAACACGTTAGCCTGACGGCCACGGTCTTGCGCGATGCGCAATGGCAGGAAGTCAAGCGCCACGATATTGTCCCCGGTGACCTGATCAGGCTCTCCGCCGGGGACTTGGTTCCCGCCGATGGGCAACTGTTGGAAGCACGCGACCTCTACGTTCAACAAGCGGCACTCACCGGCGAATCGATGCCCGCCGAAAAGGAAGCCCACCCTGGGGACAAGGGCGTTGAAACAACACCGGAAGCCCTCGATCGCGTTTTTCTCGGAACCTCCGTGGTAAGCGGCACGGGCATCGCACGCATCGTGGCAACCGGTCCTCGAACCATGTTTGGGGATATTGCGAAGCGTTTGGTGGTTCGGTCCGAAGAGACCGAGTTCGAACGGGGATTGCGCCGCTTCGGCATGCTCATCATGCGTGCGGTTTTCTTTCTTGTGCTTTTCATCCTGATCGTTCGCGTAGCCATGCACAAGGATGCCTTTGAATCCTTTGTCTTCGCCGTGGCGCTGGCTGTCGGCCTGACCCCGGAGTTTCTGCCGATGATCACTTCGGTGACCCTGGCGCGCGGCGCTGTTCGAATGGCTCGGGAACAAGTAGTGGTCAAGCACTTGCCCGCGATCCAGAATTTCGGGAGCATCGATGTATTTTGCAGCGACAAGACTGGAACTCTCACCAAAGGGGAGATGACCTTAACAAGTTCGCTAGACGCATTCGGCCAGCCCTCCGAGCATCCCTTGGCGCTTGCATTTCTCAACAGCAAGTTTGAAACCGGGATTCGCAGCCCGCTCGATACTGCGATACTCAAAAGCGAACGCCATGAGACGGATGGCTATCGTAAGTGCGATGAAATCCCGTTTGACTTCAACCGCCGCCGCCTTTCCATCGTTGTAGAGCGGGATGGCACCAATGGAATTGAGCGGCTCTTAATCACCAAAGGCGCGCCTGAGGGGATTCTCGATCTTTGCGACGCTTTTGAAGCCGGCGTTGAAACGCGCGCTCGTAGTCCTGAAGCTTTGGAAAATGCGCGCAGGAAATATCAGGAACTTTGCAGCCAGGGCTTTCGCGTCCTGGCTGTCGCTTACCGTGCTGTCCAAACACACGATGGATTTTCGGCGCAAGATGAACACTCCCTGATTCTTGCCGGCTTTCTCGCATTTGCCGATCCACCGACGGAGGATGCAGCCGCTTCGGTCGCCGCGATGAAGCGGGATGGCGTTCAGGTGAAGATTCTGACCGGAGATAATGAACTTGTTGCCCGGCACGTTTGCACGCAGGTGGGCTTGGACAATCCAATTGCGGTCCTCGGCGATGAACTCGAGCAGATGAGCGACACCGCACTGGGCCACGTTGCCGAACAGGCCACGATATTTGCGCGCGTTTCACCGATGCAGAAACTCCGAATCATCCTGGCGCTCAAACATCGCGGCCATGTGGTCGGCTACATGGGAGACGGAATCAACGATGCCCCTTCCCTGCACGCCGCGGATGTGGGAATTTCCGTTGCGACCGCTGTCGATGTCGCACGCGATGCCGCGGACATCAT
>JBGOVX010000252.1:0-3915 GCA_041478355.1 Terriglobia bacterium
CACGGCAAAGGAAAGGTCATACCGGCCCTCGAGAGGTCCGTCCGTAAAGCCCCAGACCAGTGGCGCCGTATTCAGGAATTCCACAATGGAGATTCGAAGCTTACCCATATTCGCTTACGCAAGGGAACAACTCACTATAGCACAGCCCCAGCAGCCTATGCCGGAACGCGGAGGACGGGGCGGAGTCCTAGTCTTGGTCCTTAGTCCGTGTGGCGCCCTTCGGAAGAAGTATGTAGCGCCCGCCTTTTATGGTGAGCGAAAGCGAACCATCAGACGGGTATGTGCGAAGTTCAGTCCTCAATCGCCGAGCGAATCAGGAATTGAGGAAGGCACGCCGGATCTGGCAAACGCGGGGCCCCGGCCACGGAAAGCCTCATTGAGGAGGCTGAAGATTGTGTGTCGATTTTCAACAATGACTTTCATCCATGCGAGCGGGCCCATCTGCGGGAAATAGATCCCGCGAAAACACAGACGCGCGATAAAAATATTGATGCGATAACCCAGCGGCTTCTGCTCCAGCGAACTGACCGCATGGGCGATGGCCTCCGCGCTATAAGAACGAGCCCACCCGCGCTTGACCTCGGCATGAGCTTCGGCAATGGACATTTTCAGCGGCGTGTGAGCCATCGCAAACGGGATGAACTCCTGCCAATGTTTCGCGCGCGTCAGTCTGCCCGCGGCCTCGAGCTTCTTGTAGAGAGGCGTAGCCGGCAAGGGGGTGAGCAAACCGAAGATCGGCAGCCCCGCCGGCCAAGTGCGAATCGCCTCAAGCGTCCGGTCAGCGACTCCCGTGGTGTCGTTGTCCATGCCAAAAATAAAAGAGGTGATCGCATATACGTTGCGTTGCGCGAGTCTCTCCAGAACGGCGGCATACTCTTCCGGCTTATTGAAACCTTTATTCACGGCCGCCAGGTTTGTAGGATCGATGGATTCCATGCCGATGAATATCCATTTGCCTCCCGCGGCCGCAATCAGGTCCACCAGTTCCTCATCGCGCAAAAGGTTGGCGCTGATTTGCGCCACCCAGTGAACCTGGGCGTTGGCTGCGATGATGTCGCGAAGCAGCGATTTAGTGCGCTTCACATTGATCGCGAAATTGTCGTCGATGAAAAATACGGCAATTTGCCCGGCCTCGCTCTTGGCGCGCTGTTTCAACAGCAATAGTTCGTTTACGACGCTTTCATTGGTGCGAAACCTGATCGAATCGCCAAAAAAACCAGTCACCGTGCAGAACTCGCAACCGTAGGGACATCCGCGCCCCGATTCCACCGGAACAATTCGAAACGTTCCCCAACCGCCCCCAAACCGGCTCAGCAGAGGAGTGGCCAACTTAGGAACTAGATTGAACTGGTCGAGGTTAATAGTGTCCCAGGGAATTACCGGGTACGGCTTCAGCGTGGGCTTCTTTTCCTGGCCAAAATCATCCACCGGAGCGTAAATATCCTTGAGCTTGCCCCGCGCCGCGTCCTCGACAATCTTCGGCCAAGTCTCATCGGCTTCCCCCAGCGCCACAGCGTCGGCATGCCGCAATCCGCCGTCTCGACCGAGCGCTTCGTCGGCCAGTTCGGTGACATGCGGCCCACCCATCACAACCGGCACTCCGACGGCGCGCACCGCGTCGGCCATACGGTAAGCCTTCGCAATCATTCTGGTCATTGCTCCAATGCCGACCAGATCGATTTTGTTTTCTTTCACGTACCGCGCCAGACCTTCCGCATCCATGGGCTGCGCGTTCCCGTCCATCAAGATGACCTCATGGCCCGGCGGCGTCAACGACTGGAGCAGAAACATCCACAAATGCGGCATGAAGTTGCGGGTCACGCCGTTGTCGGGGTTGTAGAGCAATATTTTCATCAGCATTCCTTTACTTGCTCTTGCAAATTACAGGAGCGGCACAAACTGCTACTTGTGGCATTGCAACTGAGATCGGTTTGCTAGCACAAGGAGCGTTGCCATTAGGAACGAAGCGGAAGGATGTGTCAACAGATTTAGTCATTAAAGAGTATACGCCTAAAAGGCAAGATTCGTGACAGATGGGTAATCGGCTGGTGACGTGTGGCTGAATCCCGGTGTCGCCCCTGCCGGGGCTTTTTGGCCATCCTGAGCACGTTTTCCCACAGCTTCCGCTGTGGACTACGATGTGACGTCCCTTCGGGACTCCCGGAAATACGGAGATCGTCCACTGCCGCCAGATGGGAAGAGTTCCACAATCTTCCCCTGGCTTGAATGATTCGGCGGTGCTTACTACGAGGCAAGCTATTGGCAGCAACGCCAGCTCCCTGGCGACACTCAACGGTCACTCAATGCTTACATGAGGATCACGCAAGGGCGACTTGACATACTTGCTGACATAGGAGTAGCGTCCTCGCCGACGTGGAACTCGACTCTTCCCTCGATTGGCTGTCACTTACAATGACACCCGGATTAGGCTCACGCCTGACCGGGAAACTTCTCCGCCAGTTCGGCTCGCCGGAAGGAATCTTTCGCGCTTCCCTGACCGAGCTGGAAGCATGCCGGCTGCCGTCGGCGCCCGCGCGAGCAATTCAATCTCGCTCGGCGCACAAAGAAGCGGAGGCGGAACTCGACCGGGTCCGAAAGCTCGGCTGCCTCCTGTTGAACTGGGACGACCCGGAATACCCACGGCGCCTTCTGGAAATTTACGATCCTCCGCCGCTCCTCTATGTGCGTGGGGATGTCGCCGTGCTGAACCGGTACTCGATTTCGATGGTCGGAACGCGGCGGCCAACGCCTTATGGGAACCAGGTGGCGGAGCGGCTGGGTCGCGAACTGGCCGAACGTGGTCTTACGATCGTGAGCGGAATGGCGCGGGGCATCGACAGCTCGGCGCACCAGGGCGCCTGCAAGGCATCGCACGGGGCGACGGTTGGCGTGCTCGGCACCGGGGTGGACGTTATCTATCCGAAGGAAAACCGGAAGCTATTTGCAGAAGTCGAAAAACGCGGCGCACTGATCAGCGAGTTTCCCCTGGGATCGTATCCCGCGCCTGAGAATTTCCCCATACGCAACCGGATCGTCGCCGGGATGTCGCTGGGTGTGGTGGTGGTGCAGGGGGCTCAGTATTCGGGTTCACTGATCACCGCGCGCCTGGGGATGGAATTTGGCCGCGAGGTCTTCGGTATTCCCGGGAACATCACCACCGATGTCAGCTTCGCCCCCAACCAGCTCATCAAGCAGGGCGCCAAGCTGGTCACCTCCTGGGAGGATGTGATCGAGGAGTTGCCTACCGAAATCCGCGCGGAATTGTTTCCGGTGGAAACAACCACGCGGGAGGAGCGGGCATTATTATTCACGAACGAGCTCTCACCGGTCGAGAAACGGGTGTTCGCCCTGCTGGGATTTGACGAAACAATTCATGTGGATGAACTGGTCGAAAAATCGGAACTAAACTCCTCGGAAGTCCTGGCCGCGCTGTGTGAAATGGAGATGAAAGGAATCGTGCGGCAATTGCCGGGCAAGCAGTTCCTAAAGATATTGCTGTAGCCTGGTTTTTTGACTGCACCATCTTGCTTCCCGTATATCATTGAAAACGGTGCCTTTGTCATAGGCGACCGAGACAACAAGAACCCAATACGACACTACCCGCATCTATCAAGCGTTGACAAAATGGGGCTGAAAGGCCCAGGCTAAGAAAGCGGAAAGGAAAAAGCGCTTCCCTGCGGAGGCGTTTCGGTCTACAAAGTTCACTCATGGGAAGATCACTCGTCATCGTCGAATCGCCCGCAAAGGCTAAGACGATCAACAAATATCTCGGCCGCAACTACTCGGTCAAGGCCTCCTACGGGCACATCATGGACCTGCCCAGGAAGGTGCTGGGCATCGATATTGCCCATGGTTTTGAGCCGACCTACGAGGTGAGCCCGGGCAAGACCGCTGTGGTGGCAGCTCTCCAAAAAG
>JBGOVX010000074.1:0-15885 GCA_041478355.1 Terriglobia bacterium
CGCGGCAAGGATAATTTAATCGGATGGATGGCCGCGCGATGCGACGGCGATCAATTAGGGAATCTGATTTTTTATCAACTCCCGAAACAGCAATTGATGTATGGCCCCATGCAGATTGAATCGCGCATTGACCAGGACCAGAACATCTCCAAGGACCTGACCCTGTGGAACCAGCAAGGCTCGCGCGTGCTGCGCGGAAATATCATCGCCCTCCCGGTAACCGGCGGCTTTCTCTATGTCGAGTCCATCTACATTCAGGCGACCGAAGCCCGGATGCCACAGCTCAAGAAGGTTGTTCTGGCCATGGGCGACCGGCTGATTTATCGAGATACTTTCGATCAGGCCTTGGCCGAGTTGACCGGCGGCCCCATGCCCTCCGGCCCGGCAACAGTCACATCTGCTCAAGTCCCGGCAACGGCGGCTGCTGGAAAGGAGTTGCCCGATCTGGCCGGGCGTGTTCGCCATATTCGGGATCAGGCCGAGCAACTGGTCCGGGAACTCGAGACCTTGGAAAAAGAAACCGGCAAGAAATAATCCCGCGACGGGACAGCGTTGGACCACCATGCCCATGATGGCATTGGATTTATTGTAGCCCGCCTCCGAATAAAATGCCCGAGTTGGGTAGCGCCATTTCCCTTACGTAATCCGCGCCATTTTTAGCTACAATGTTTTGTGGAACGGTTTTGCGGAGCGGTTTTACCGAAGGCAACGAAACGATGAAGAATGTCCTGGCCATTTATCCGGGATCGTTTGACCCGGTGACGAACGGGCACCTCGATCTGATCGAGCGCGGCGCCAAGATTTTTGACCGGTTGATCGTCAGCATCCTGCGCAACTTCGATAAGGAGCCGTTGTTCTCGATTGATGAACGTGTGGAGATGCTGGTCGAAGTGACGCGGCGGTGGCCCAACGTCGAAGTGGAAGTATTCAGCGGGCTGCTGGTGGAGTACGCGCGCGTGCGTTCCGCGAATGTGATCTTGCGTGGCATACGGGCGATTTCCGATTACGAATACGAGTTGCAAATGGCCATGATGAATCGGAAGCTCGAGCCGAATCTGGAAACTGTGTTTATGATGCCCGCGGAGGCCTACAGCTACTTGAGTTCGCGCATGGTTCGAGAAATTGCGCGGCTGGGCGGGCCGGTGACAGGTCTAGTGCCGCCGGCAGTGGAACAGCGCCTGCGCGCCAAAATTCTTTAAATCCTAAGGAGCCTCAACCCGTGCAACTCGCTGCCAGAGTAAATCGCATTTCCATCTCGCCGACCGCTTCGGTACTGGCGGCGGCGGAACGCCTGCGCGCCCAGGGCGTTGACCTGGCCGATTTTGGGCCGGGCGAACCTGACTTCCCTACCCCGGAGCACATCGTAAACGCTGCCATTCGCGCGCTTCACGAAGGCCGCACGAAATACACTCCGGTGGCAGGCATTGGCCCGCTGCGGGAAGCCATTTGCAAATGGCATACCGCCCAGTTCGGCTCGTCCTATTCGGTGCCGGAATGCATCGTGACGGTCGGCGGCAAACACGCCATCTTCAACGCGTTCTGCTCGCTGCTGAGCGCCGGAGACGAAGTGCTCATCCCCGCGCCTTATTGGGTCAGCTACCCGGATATGGTCCTGTACACGGGCGCGACGCCGGTTACGATCATGACCGATCCCTCCGACAGCTTCCGGCTGCGCGCCGAGCAGGTCAAACGCGCCATCACGCCCCGGACCAAGCTGCTGATCGTCAATTCGCCCAGCAATCCGAGCGGCGCGGTCGTGCCCTCCGATGAGTTCGTGAAAATCTATGAGGTCTGCCGCGCCAAAAATATCTGGCTGATGACCGACGAGTGCTACTCCCACTTCGTCTACGGGAGCGAAAAGCCGTATTCTCTGGCAAGTTTGCCGGGCACCAAACCGAATATCATCGTCGCCGGTTCGCTTTCGAAGACGTTTGCCATGACGGGTTGGCGCATTGGGTACGCCCTGGCGCCCGAACCGCTGATCTCCGCGATGACCAAGACACAGAGCCAGTCCACCTCGAATCCGACATCCATTGCCCAATACGCGGCCTTGGAAGCGTTGACAGGGCCAATGGACACCGTTACGGCCATGCTGGCGGAGTACTCGCGGCGGCGCGATCGCATCGTCGCCGGACTCCGCGCGATTCCCGGAGTCACTTGCGTCATGCCGGGCGGCGCGTTTTATGCGTTCCCGAATGTTGCAGCCCATTTGGGCCACGGCATTGCCGACACCACCGCGCTCGCCAAGCAGCTTCTCGAACGCCAGCACGTCGTGGTCGTACCCGGCGACGCCTTCGGCACACCCGGCTACCTCCGCATTTCCTATGCGACCTCCATGGAGCGCATTGACGAAGGCTTGCGGCGGCTGGAAAAATTCTTTTCTATGGCGGAATCGGCCGCGTGAACCTCGCAACAATCCGCTCGGGGCTTGCGCCGGTAAGACTCGCCCCCGTCTTCATGCCCCGTATATGGGGCGCGCGGAATCTGTCTCCTTTATTTCCTGACCAATCGCACGTACCTGAGCCGATCGGTGAGGCTTGGCTTACCGGCAACCAGTGCCGGTTCGCAACAGGCGAGTTTGCCGGACGCACACTCGGTGAAGTCTGGCCGGACCTGCCCGAGGCATGGACCGGCTCGCGCCTTCGTGGTCATGCGCGCATCCCGCTGCTAGTGAAATTTATCTTCCCGGAGGAAAAACTCTCCGTACAGGTCCATCCGGATGACAGCTACGCCGAGCAACACGAGGCAGCCAACGGAGGAATCGGCAAGACGGAGATGTGGTACGTGATCGCAACGCGTGGAGACGCCGGTCTGCGCGTGGGCCTGCGGCCGGAGGTGACGCTGGAATCGTTTCACCGCGCGGTTGTCGATGGCGCAGTGGAGGAATGCATGGAGCGCCTGCCGGTGAAGGTCGGCGATGCCGTGTTCGTTCCCGCAGGAACCGTGCATATGATTGGTCCCGGCATGGTACTTTGCGAAATTCAGCAACATTCGGACATTACCTACCGCATCTTCGATTACAACCGCATTGCCGCCGATGGCAAGCCGCGCGCGCTCCACGTCCGCGAGGCGCTCGAGGTGATTCGGTTCGGCGAACAAACCGGCGGACGTTGCGATCCGGTCCAAATTACCCACGGAGCTGTCACGGAAACTTTTTTCGCCGCCTGCCGCCACTTCGCCACCGAGCGGTGGGCCTTTCGCGAGCGGGTCGCCGCCGTGAGTTCGCCGGAACATTTCGATTTGCTGATTTTCCTGGAGGGAAAAGGGCGCATCGAGTTCGCCGGCTGCGCCGAAGTCTACAAACCTGCACAAGTGTGGCTGCTCCCCGCCGCGCTCGGCGCGTACCAGCTTGTGCCCGAGTCTCCCACCACGCTGTTGCGCACCTATGTGCCGGACCTTCATGAAATCGCGCGGCGGCTTTCGAATGAGCGTGTCGGGGAAAGCATATGGTCGCGCGTGGTGCATCCGTGAGCAGCGAACAACTGCCGGCGCATGCAGTAATCCTTGCTGGAGGACGCGGCACGCGATTCTGGCCGCGCAGCCGCATGCGCACCCCCAAGCAATTGCTCAATATCGCCGGAAGCGACACGATGCTCGAGCAGACCGCCGCGCGCCTGGCGCCACTTTTCCCGGCGTCGCGCCAGTGGGTGGTCACCAATTCCGAGCAGGCCGCCGCCGTGCGAAAGCAAATGCCGCGTGTCCCCGCATCGCACATTCTGGCCGAACCGCTTGGCCGCAACACGGCCGCCGCGATCGGGCTGGCCGCCGCGCACCTGCTGCACGACGGGATGGGCAAGGAAAACGACGCGCTCATGGCCGTGCTTCCCGCCGATCACTACATTGCGAAATCCGCGGAGTACCTCAAAATTGTGCGTGCCGCGCTTCACGTCGCGCATGCTCCGGGATCGCTGGTCGTGCTGGGCATTCCCCCCTCACGGCCCGAAACCGGCTTTGGATACATCGAACGCGAGCGCGGAAAGGGGCTCAATGCGGGAGGAATTCCCGTTTTCTTTGTGCGCCGTTTCACGGAAAAACCGGTGCTTCCGCGCGCGAAGAGATATGTTTCTTCTGGACGTTACTATTGGAATGCGGGGATGTTTTTCTGGCGCGTTTCGACGTTCCTGGGCAATCTCGAAAAATATCTGCCGAAGACGCACGACGCACTGATGCGTCTGGCGGGTGAAATTGGCACGCGAGGCTACGCGCGCATGCTTGCGCGCGTTTACCCCCGCCTTGAAAATATTTCCGTGGACTATGCCCTCCTTGAACCTGCCACGCGCCGTTCGGCGGCGCCTGCTGTATTTGTTTTGCCCGCTGAAGTCGGCTGGAGCGACATCGGCTCCTGGGCCGCCGTTTATGAATTGCTGGCGCGCAAGACGGGAGAAAATGTCTCCGCCGGACGATTTGTCGCGCTCGACGCGCAGGGCAATTTCTTCTGGAGTCCCAAGAAATTCGTCGCCGCGGTTGGGATTCGCGATCTGGTTGTTGTGGAAACAGAGGACGCGCTCCTGCTCTGCCCGCGCGATCGCGCCCAAGACGTTGGCAAGATCGTGAAGTGGCTGGAAGCGGAGAAGCTTTCGCGCTTGCTGTAGGCTGAGTGGGCCGGATCCTGCTGTGGCCCGCCTCTCTTGCCCTGAGCGAACGAAGGGTTAGAGGCGCGGATTTTCTTAATGATCGGCGAAAACACCCTCACCTCTGAAGAGGTGAGCTACAGCACATTCGAAGAGACTCACTTTTCGCCTCCCACTGCATCGCATATACTGCTGAACCGTGGCGAATACGATCAAATTTGGGACTGATGGCTGGCGCGGCGTTATCGCCGACGATTTCACGGTTTCCAACGTGCGCAATGTCGCCTGCGCGATCACGCGCTATGTCGTGCGCGCGGAAAAGCCCATGGCGGGCGTGCTGGTCGGTTACGACACGCGCTTCGGCTCCGAACGCTTTGCACGCGCCGCCGCCGAAGTGGTGTCGATGACCGGGATGCCGGTTTGGATCGCCGGGAAGGCTTGCCCTTCACCGGCGCTTTCTCTGCTGGTGCGACAGCGCGGCGCGGCCGGCGGCATCATGATTACAGCCAGCCACAATCCGTATCGCTGGAACGGCGTGAAATTCAAGGCCCGCTACGGAAGCTCCGCGCTGCCTTCGATTGTGGCGCAAATCGAAACCGAACTTGAAACCGTGCTCGCGAACGGCGTCCCGTCTCTGCCTCCGCAGCCGAATCACATTCAATCGCTCGACATCCTTTCGCCGTATCTTGAAACCATCGAAAAACTGGTCGACTGGGAGCGCATACGCGCGGCCAAGTTCCGATTTGTTGTCGATCCCATGCACGGAGCCGCCCGGGGACTGCTGCGCAAGCTGATGTCGCGCCAGGGAATTGATTGCGACGAAATTCGCGGCACTCGCGATCCGCTATTCGGGGGAGTCAATCCCGAACCGATTGAGCCGCACGTCGAGGCCTTGCGCCGCGCCGTGGTTTCCGGTGGTTACCACGTGGGGCTGTGCGCCGATGGCGACGGCGACCGCATCGGCGCGATAGACCGCGACGGCACATTTATCACTCCGCACCAGATTTTCTCGATTCTGCTCTGGCACCTGGCCGGAACGCGCGGCATTTCGGGCGATGTCGCAAAAACATTTTCATCCACAAAGATGATCGATAAGATCGCGGCCAAATTTGGCCGCAAAGTATTCGAGACGCCCATCGGCTTCAAGTACATCTGCGAGTTGATGCTGGAACGCGACATCCTGCTGGGCGGCGAGGAATCGGGAGGTATTGGCACCAAACTGCATCTGCCTGAGCGCGATGCCACGGTGATGGCGCTGCTGCTTGCCGAAGTCATGGCCTGGCACGGGAAATCTCTCGGTGAACTGGTCTCGCAGCTTCACGCCGAATTCGGCGAGCATCACTACGGCCGCGTCGACCTCGAGCTCAAGCCCGGACAAAAAGACCGCGCCATTTCGCGCTTCAGCGACGCAAAGCTAAGCCGCGTGCTTGATTGGCCGGTGAACCGCCGCGAAGATCTCGACGGAATTAAATTATATTTGGGAGAAATTGGCTGGGTGATGCTGCGCGCCTCGGGAACCGAACCTATGCTGCGCGTCTATTCGGAAACCACCAGTCCGGCGATCACGCGCAGGATTTTAGACGAAACTTGCTCCATTGTTCGCAGCCTGTAACCCGCATCTCTCACTTCTGTGCGGTTGAACTGCATTGAGAATTCCTAAGAAGCACGGACGCGGAAACCTATTTTAGGACAGGCGCGTTCAGCCAGCGGTTTTTTTTCCACCAAACGATTTCATCGCGGCGTCGAGAATGCCGTTGATGAACGGCGCCGCTTCCTCGGAAGAAAACTTCTTGGCTAGTTCCACGGCTTCATCGAGCACCACTTTGGGGGGGGTGCCCATGGTGCGCAATTCGGAGATCGCCAGACGCAGGATGGCGCGGTCGATGGCTGAGATACGCTCGATGCGCCAGTTCAGGGCGTGCGTTGAGATAACGGGGTCGAGCTCGGCCACGCGCGCGGCGGCGTTTTCAAAAAGCTGATTTGCGAATTCCCTGGTGGATTTCTGAGCGCGGGCATTGCGCCAGAATCCCTCCTCGATGCGCGACGGATCCTGTTTCCCTATGTCCCATTGGAAAAGCATTTGCAGGGCGTACTCGCGGGATTTTCGGCGAAGGGACATCTAACGGCTTCCCTTGCGGGAAGCCCGGCTTCGATCCCTGGAAGGCCGCGCGGGATTAATTTGCCGCATTAGATTCGCCATTTCGATAGCGGCCTGCCCCGCTTCATGACCTTTATTTCCGCTCTTGAGTCCCGCGCGATCGATGGCCTGTTCGAGCGTGTCGCAGGTGAGCACGCAGAAAATAATGGGCACGCCCGTATCCAGCTGCGCAAGCTGCACTCCGCGCGCAACCTCGCTTGCGACGCAGTCGAAGTGCGCGGTCTCGCCGCGCAGAACGCAGCCTATCGCAATCACGGCGCCGGCTAGCCCGCCCTCGGCCAATTTCTTCGCCGCCAGCGGAATCTCAAACGAGCCCGGAACGCGAACCACCTCGATGTCCTCCGCGCGCGCGCCCGCAGCCTTAAGCGCATCGAGCGCGCCGGCCAGGAGCCGCTCGGTAATAAAACTATTGAACCGGCTCACAACTATTGCAAAACGCAGGCCCGCCGCGGCCGTAACCGCCCGAATTTGTTTTGGAGTGAATGATTTGCTCATGATGATAATTATTGTTCTCGCGGGCCGTTTCTATTTCCCCTGAAATTGCGCCGGACGCTTTTCCAGAAAGGCGCGCGCGCCCTCCCGCATGTCTTCGGTGGCGGCGCACAGGCCGAACAGCGTTGCTTCCAAAAACTGCCCTTCCGCCTGCGGCATTTCCATCCCGCGCTCGATCGCCTCCATCGTGAATTTCACCGCTAGAGGCGCGTTGGCAATAATCTTTTTCGCCAGCGTTTCCGCCGCGGGCATCAACTCCGCAGGCTCATGGATGTGATTGACCAATCCTATGCGAAGCGCCTCCTCAGCAGAAATCATTTCGCCCGTTAGACACAGTTCGTGCGCTGCCCCTTTGCCGCAAAGACGAGCAAGCCGCTGCGACCCGCCATACCCGGTCATGATCCCCAGCTTCACTTCGGGCTGGCCGAGCTTTGCCGTCTTGCTTGCCAGGCGAATCGAGCAAGCCAACGCCACTTCGCATCCCCCTCCCAGCGCAAAACCATTGATGGCCGCGATGGAGGGTTTCCCCAGCGTCGCCAACCGGTGCAGCACGCTTTGCCCGAACAGCGCATTTTCTTTTCCGCTGATTGCAGTCTGCATTGCCAGATCGCCGATGTCCGCGCCTGCGATAAACGATTTGTCCCCTGCCCCGGTCAGGATGAGGACGCGCACCGCGACGTCCTCACGCACGTTGGTGAGAAGATGGTCCAGTTCTTCCATCGTCTTCCGGTTCAGTGCATTCAGCACTTTCGGCCGGTTGAACGTGATCCAACCAATTCCATCCCGTTTTTCAAACAGCAGGTTTTCGTAGGCCATGGTTTGGGTCTACCTCACCCGTAGGAAATCTCAGTTCCAGAACTCGAATTGTTCGAATGTGCAGGGCGAGCGCGCCGCCCGGAATCACGATATCCGTCCAACTTTCAGGTCTTTTCAATCTCCAGTGAAACAATGTCGTTGCCGCCTCGTTTTCGGGCCAGTCCGAGAGCCGCCTCTGCACGATTGATTAAATCCGTGACGATGTCCTCACTGTCAAAGTCCTGGCGGTTAACGGCTTCGGCGATGGCAACGCTGGTCGTTATGGGCTGGCCATTCCACGGCGGGCGCAGCTCGCCTGCTGCTTTTCTCAATTTCCCGGCCAGTAAGCGCGCACCAGAGAGCGGCGTATCTGGCAGGATGACTGCCACCGCCCAGGAAGTGTACTTTACCGCAAGATCGGTCTGACGAAGGATTGCTTGCACTGCGCGCCCGAGCTGTTCCATATACCGTTCAAACGGCGCCTCGCCCTGTTGGCGAAATAAATCCTGTCCCCCGTCAATCTGCAACAATGCCAGAGCCAGCGGAGTGCCTTGCTTGCGCGCCCGCTGCGATTCATGCAGCAGGCAATCAATATAAGAACTACGCGCGAGCAACCCGGTCTTCTCGTCAGCCACGGCCAGCGTCCTCACCAGCGACCGGAGCCGCGTGTGGTGCACGCACAGCAGCAATTGGTCTCCGATCGACTGGAGAAAATACGTTTCATTTGGCTTCCAGACATGAGGTCCGGCAAAGCATACGAGCAGCATCCCGGCGGGTGTATGCGTCTCCGGGTCGGTAAGGCGGACTCCCAGAAGTGTTTCCAGTCCCATTTCTTTTAGCGTGGGCGTGGCGGCCGCGTCGAGCGTCAATCCTCCGAGCGCATCCGGCGCCGCGCGCTCGATTTGCCCAAGCAGCCGGACAATGTGGCTTCCCGTCGAGGCCTCGGCCCCCGGGGCGCAGAACTCTGAAGCCATTTGTGGCGGTTGTCCTGGGGCGCCCATGACCGCCAGACACCTGGTGGCATGCAGATAACTGCCCACCTCATTGACAGCCGCGGAAAGCATGGCGCGGGGAGAAGGCTGCCGGAAAACGTTCTGATTGATTTCGGAAATTTTCGCAAGGTCTCGCAACGTCTCAGGAGCGTAGGCGGCATTTTTTGCCGATTCCTCGACCACGGGTTCCTGACGTTTCGGCTGCGAAGGATTTGCGCCCTCCTGGGGCCACCACTGAGCGGCATCGAACAGGCCTCGCAGCCGTTCATTGCGCGCTCCTTCCCCGGGAAACAATTCCGCGATCCTCTGCAGCCGTTCGACGGCCTTGGATTGCAACGAGTACTGAACGAAAATCTCCGCCTGCACCAGAAGATCCTCGAGCGTTTGCCCGGCGCGGACATTTTCGAGCAATGCAGACGCTGGCTCGCTACCCTTGCCTGGAGACCTATTCTGCGAGGGTGGCGGCGTCCCGTGAGTTCCCGAGCTTGTCAGCCGTGATTTCAGCCGGCTCAGGAACGCATTGTCCGCACGTCCCTGGAGCAGGTCCAGCCGCTTCTGATTCCGGGAATCGTATGGATCGATGTCGATCAGTTTTTCGAGCGATTCACATGCCTTGGCAATCTGATCGTTTGCCAAGTACAGGTCAAATAGCAGGACCAGTGCTTCGAAGTACTTGGACTCCCGGTTGAGTTCACCGTACATGGCGCCCCAGAATTCAGCTAGCCGGATCGATTGGGGGGACGCTTCCACCAGCAAATCCACAGCGGCCGCGAATTCGGATTCCCGCCGCGCTGCCAGCATGGTTTTCTTGGTTTGGCCGAGCAGATCGATTGCCTTATCGTCCTGAGCGGCGCGCAGGTACTGGTCCGCCAGAGCAATATATTTTTCCATCGATCCGGTCCCCTGATGTGCCGTCTGCTCGAGCACGGTGCGCGCGGCGTCCAATTTTCCGGAGCGCATCAGGGCATCCGCATAGGTTTCAAGAAAGGCCGTATCCTTTTCTATTTTCGCAAGCGGGGCGAGCATATCCACCGCCGCGGCGGCCTCTCCCCGCCGCAGCAGACATTGCGCGTATAGGTGCGCCGCGCTGCGGTCATTGGGCAGCAATCTGTGCGAGCGGGCAAAAAACTCGAGTGCTTCGGTATCGTTCGTAGTCGTGAGCTGGGCTGCCCGCAAATATCCCCGTGCCGCCGCTTCCGTGTTACCTAACCTCTCGGCAAGTTCGGCCATGGCGATAAACCGGTCGCGATTATCGGGATCGAGTTGAGAAATGCGCACGAAACATGCGAGCGATTCTTCACCGTTGCTGTTGCGTTCAAATGCCCGCGCGGCAATCATGAATTGTTCGATGGCTTCTTCGGAACGGTTCTGCTTCTGCAGCAGGTGAGCGTATCGTGCCACACGTTCCGGCGGCTGCGGGTGCGGCTTCAGAAAGCGAGTGTATAAGGCCAGCGCTTTAGGCTCTTCGCGCGGAGTCGCAAACCGGTCAAAGAGCATGCCGTAGTACACAGCCGCACGATCCAACTGATTCTGCAGGGTCAATAAATCGCCCAGCGCCTGTATGGACTCGATATGGTTGGGAGATTCCGCGAGCACGGACTGGTAGGCTTCGATCGCTTCTTCGAAGCGTTTCTTCTCGACGTAGCGCTTCGCGCGGTCCAGCTGTTTGACGATGTCCACGGTCATGCTGTTCGGACGATTTCCTTAGTGAAATTGGGGCCGCAAGCACACGGCTTGGAGCCTTTAAATCAAAAACCACTATATACTGTCCCGCCGCCGCGCGCCAAACCGTTCCAACCCCGCGTAGTGTCCTAATCCAGTATTTCTAGGAGTTTTGAAGGGAAGGTACAATGCATTTCTCGAGTTCCCGAAGGGACGTCACGACGTAGCCCACAGCGGAAGCTGTGGGAAAATGTGCCCAGGATTACCAGAAAGCCCCGGCAGGGGCGACACATAGGATTCAGCCGCGCGTCATTAGCCCACTCCCCCGCTCGGCAAAATCAGCAATTCGCAATCCGTCCAGTGCCTTCCGAAACCTGGAATGCCGTGGGCCGCTTCCTGCGCAGCGCCACTTGTGGCACACTGAATTGTCCCGAAATAGAGAAGAGATGTTTTTGGGGCGGCAATCGCACGATCCGCCATGCGGATGAGCAAACTTCCCAGGAGAGATTTTACCGGTGCGAGAAGTGAAGCGCCGACGGGCTGACCCATGGATCCACGTTTCGTCCGCAATTTCTGCATCATCGCGCATATTGACCACGGTAAGTCCACGTTGGCCGATCGTCTCCTGGAACTCACCGGAGCGCTGACCCAGCGCGAAATGAGCGCACAGGTCCTGGACTCGATGGACCTGGAGCGCGAGCGCGGCATTACTATCAAGGCCAAGAGCATCCGCCTGCATTACACGGCGAATGACGGCAACAATTACCAGTTGAATCTGATCGACACTCCCGGGCACGTCGATTTCTCCTACGAGGTCTCGCGCGCGCTTTCCGCCTGCGAAGGCGCTCTGCTGGTTGTCGACGCCAGCCAAGGCGTCGAAGCGCAGACCGTGGCGAACACGTTCCTTGCGGCACAGCACAATCTCGCGATCATTCCCGTCATCAACAAGATTGATCTGCCGGCCGCGCAACCCGAGGAAGTGAAGGCCCAAATTGAAAATGTGCTGGCGATTCCGGCAGCCGACGCCCTGCTGATCAGCGCCAAGAGCGGGCTTGGAGTGGAATCCGTTCTGGAGGCCGTCGTAGCGCGCGTTCCTCCACCGACCGGCACCGCCGAAGCGCCGCTGCAAGCGCTTATTTTCGACTCCTGGTTTGACGCTTTCCGCGGCGCGGTTGTGCTGGTGCGCGTGATGAACGGCAGGATCACGCGGCACATGCAAATTCGCCTTTGTTTCAACAACGAAGTCTACGAAGTCGAAGCGCTGGGCGCGCTGACGCCCAAGCCGGTGGTGCTCGAAGAACTTGTGGCCGGCGACGTGGGGTTCATCATCGCCAACATTAAGCGCGTGGCCGATGCCCGCGTCGGCGATACAGTCGTTAACGCGGCTCACCCCGCGCCGGCATTGCCTGGATTCGAAGCCATCAAGCCCATGGTGTTTGCCGGATTGTTTCCCGTGCTCGCGACCGACTACGAAAACCTGCGGGATGCTCTCGGCAAGCTCCAGCTCAATGACGCGGCCTTTTTTTACGAACCGGAAAATTCCGTGGCGCTCGGCTTCGGCTTTCGCTGCGGTTTCCTGGGCCTGCTCCACATGGAGATTGTGCAAGAGCGCCTGGAGCGTGAATTCGGAATTAACCTGATCACCACCGCGCCCAGCGTGAGCTATCGAATCACAACCACGGCCGGCGCCGTCCTCGAGGTGGATAGTCCCACCAAATTTCCTCCGCCCAACGAAATGGCAAAAATCGAGGAGCCGGTCATCACGGCCATGATTATCACCGCTGAGGAGTCGGTGGGCGCTATCCTGAAGCTATGCGAAGAAAAGCGCGGCGAGCAGAAAAATTTCGAGTATCTTTCTCCGCAGCGCGTCATGCTCACCTACAAGCTGCCGCTCAATGAAATTGTGCTGGACTTCTACGACCGCCTCAAAAGCGCCTCACGGGGTTACGCATCACTCGACTATCACTTGGCGGGTTATGCGGAAGCCGATTTGGTGAAGATGGATGTGCTGGTGGCGGGCGAGCCGGTGGACGCGCTCGCTCTGGTGTGCCACCGGGAATTTTCCTACGAGCGAGGCCGCGAGCTGGTCTCTCGCCTGCGCAAACTGATTCCGCGCCAGATGTTCGAAGTTCCCATCCAGGCGGCCATCGGCAGCCGCGTGATTGCGCGCGAAACCGTGGCAGCGATCCGCAAAAACGTGATTGCCAAGTGCTACGGCGGCGACATCTCGCGCAAACGCAAATTGCTGGAGAAGCAGAAAGAAGGAAAGAAACGCATGAAGCGCGTGGGCCGCGTGGACATCCCCCAGGAAGCGTTTCTCGCCGTGCTCAAAGTCGCCAGCACTTCAGACGAGTAGACGCCGCTTCTAAACGTCCGGCAATTCCTTCCTGCGCACTTCCGCGCCCAGGCGTCCGCGCGCGAGCTGCACGTTGATTTCGGCGCCTACGGCCACCTGATTTGCGGCGCTCACTACATTTCCCTCTGCATCGGTACAAATGGAGTAGCCACGCTCTAGCACGCCAAGCGGGCTGCGCTCCGTCAGTTGTACACTCAGCCGTTCCAGATGCTGAATTTTTCCGGTCAGACACCGCTCCATGCGGATGCCCAGCTCTGCGGAGCGCTGCGTCAGCCTCACACCGAGGGATCGAATGCTGGCGCGCAGGTCGAACGATGCAATGCGCGTTCCCGCAATCGTGTACCGGTGCCGCAGGCGTTCTAGCCGGTCCTGAAGGGCAACCCCCAGCCCCGCCGTCAGCTCATCGGTTTGCTGCCGGTGTTTCCGCAAGAGGTCTTCCAGACGGCGAAATCCCCTGTGGGTGGTGAGGTCCTTCAGGCGGTGCCGCCACTGCAGCAGCAAATAGCGCGTCTGCCGCGAGATTTTTTGCTCAAGCTCGGTCAAATGCCGGTCGAATTCCTGCCGCGTCCTCACCACGATCTCCGCGGCCGCCGACGGCGTGGACGCGCGCACATCCGCCACGAAGTCCGCAATCGTGAAATCTGTTTCGTGTCCGACGCCGCTCACAATGGGAATCGTGCAAGCAGCGATGGCACGCGCCACGGCTTCCTCATTGAACGCCCACAAATCCTCGATGGACCCTCCGCCGCGCGCCAGCAGAATCACGTCCACCAGTTGCTTGCGACTGAAATATTGGAGCGCCGCGACGATATCTTGCGCCGCGCCATCGCCCTGCACGCGCACCGGATACACAATCAGGTGCACATTGTGAAAACGCCGGCGCAAAATTCGAATGATATCCCGCACGGCCGCGCCCGTCGGCGAAGTCACTACGCCAATGCGCCCCGGCAATAAAGGCAGCGGCTTCTTGCGCGCTTGATCGAACAGCCCCTCGGCATCGAGGCGTTTCTTGAGCTGTTCGAATGCAACCTGCAGCGCGCCGACTCCTGAAGGCTCGATGTGCTCCACGTAAATCTGATATTCGCCGCGCGGCTCGTACACGCTGATCGATCCGCGCACAATCAGCTTTAAACCGTCCTCGGGGCGGAACTTCAGACGCACCGCCTGGCTGCGGAAACATACGCACTTCACCTGCGCGTTGGCGTCCTTGAGGGTGAAATATAAATGGCCGGACGTCGCGGCGTGGTAATTGGAGACTTCTCCCTCGACCCACAGATTCGAGAATTGCGTGGCCAAAACGTTGCTGATCCGGCTAGTCAGCTCCGCCACGCTCCAGATCTTGCGTTCCGGGGCCAGGTTTAATTCGAATTGCGTTATTTTCTCAACCATTGCACCAGCCACAGGACTAGCGTCAGCACTACGCTCAGCAGAATACACGTCACGATGGGAAAATAAAACGAGCCATGTTTACCCTGGTAGGCGATGTCGCCAGGCAGACGCCCAAGCCGCAACGGGAGTCCTCCCGGCCGGGCAGTAAGCCACACCAGCGCTCCCATCGCCGCCAGTGCCGCGCCCGCAAAAACCATCATTCGACCGAGTTCGCGCGTGGGTTCCATCGTTTTCGATTCTACCTGATTTGTGAGGGGCTGAACTTCGTAGCGAGAGGGAAAACAACGTCCCGGTCCGGCCGGGACCTTGCTTTTTCTGCGAATCGCGCAAAGTTCAGATCAATTCGTAGCCAGCGAAAAAATAGCCAAGTTCGAAAGCGGCCGTGTCCGGAGCGTCCGAACCGTGCGTGCAATTATTGCCGATGCTGGTGCCGAGGTCGCGGCGAATGGTGCCGGGCGCAGCTTTGGAAGGGTCGGTGGCGCCCATGGTTTCACGCCACTTGAGAATTGCGCCGTCGGCTTCGAGCGCCAACACGACCACCTTGCCCGAACTCATAAACTCGGTCAATTCTCCAAAGAAACCTCGTTCGCGGTGCACCGCGTAAAAACCTTCGGCCTCTTTACGAGTGAGAAAAATCGACTTGATAGCGACAATTTTGAATCCGGCCTTGTTGATCCGAGAAATAATTTCCCCAGTAAGCCCGCGTCCGACTGCGTCCGGCTTGATAATTGCTAGTGTGCGTTCCATTGCCATTCAGATTTTCTCCATCTAAGTAGATTCTTTGAGGCAAGGAGGCAACGGTCCATCCCGCTTCCCTACCTCATACTACTTCTTAATCGCAGCGGCCAGTGTCACGCCTATATCCGCCGGGCTTTGGACGGTGTGAATTCCCGCCGCCGCCATGGCCTTGTACTTCTCGGCTGCTGTGCCTGCCCCGCCGCTAATAATCGCGCCTGCGTGGCCCATGCGGCGGCCTGGAGGAGCTGTCTGCCCGGCGATCAGCCCAACAACGGGCTTCTTCACGTTGGCCTTAATATATGCGGCGGCTTGCTCCTCGGCGTTCCCGCCAATTTCGCCGATCATCACGATGGCATGCGTCTCGGGGTCTTCGTTGAAGAGCCGAATCGAATCCAGGAACGAAGTGCCGATGATGGGGTCGCCGCCAATTCCGATACAGGTGGACTGGCCGATACCCAGCTTGGTCAGTTGATCCACGGCCTCGTATGTCAGCGTGCCGCTGCGGCTTACTACTCCGACGTTTCCCTTCTTGTGAATGCTCCCCGGCATGATCCCCATCTTGCATTTCCCCGGCGAGATGATCCCCGGACAATTCGGTCCGATCAAGCGCGACTTGCAATACTTGAGCACTGCCGCCACGCGAACCATGTCGAGCGTGGGAATGCCTTCGGTGATGCAAATGACCAGCGGCACGGCGGCATCGAGCGATTCCAGAATCGCGTCTGCCGCGTA
>JBGOVX010000049.1:0-19361 GCA_041478355.1 Terriglobia bacterium
TGCTGAGCGTGCCCACCTGGATGTGCACTCGGCCGTGGCAGCCCAGGTGATCCACCGTGCCGCGCCCGTTCCGCCCGAGTACGCCGGAGGAATGCGCGTCGTCCACCATCATGATGCAATTGTATTTTTCCGCCAGGCCGCAAAGCTCCGGCAGCGGCGCGATGTCTCCCTCCATCGAGAAAACGCCGTCGGTGATAAGCAGTTTATGGCCGGGCCAATTTTCGGTCTCCATGCACAGGCGCTCGCAGTCGGTAAGATCCCTGTGTTTAAAAACCTTGATCGTTGCCCTGGAAAGGCGGCAGCCATCGATGATGGAAGCGTGATTCAACTCATCGGAAAGGATCAGATCATCTTTCCCGAGAATGGCGGCAACAGTGCCCGCATTCGCCGTGAAACCGGATTGGAATACGACGGCTGCGTCGGTGCCTTTGAACTTCGCGATCTGTTCCTCCAGAGCCATGTGCAGATCCATGGTGCCGGCAATCGTACGCACGGCCCCGGCTCCGACGCCATGCGTGCGAATGGCCTCGATTGCCGCGCGGCGAAGAGCCTTGTGCGTGGTCAGGCCCAGATAATTATTTGAGCCGAGGTTGATGACATCCTGGCCATCGAAACGCGCGACCGGTTTCTGCTCACCTTCGAGCACACGCAGTCGGAAGCGCAGGCCTTTGGATTCCATTTCCGCAAGCTGTTCGTGCAGATAAGAAAGCGGATTCTGATGGTTGTTAGTCATTTGGAATTTCTCCAGCGAAGCGTTGCGAGCCCTGGCCGCGCGGAGATCTTTACTGCACGCGTTCGAAGGGATAGCCCGCCGCGTCGAGGGCGGCGGTCAGTTGCGCGACGTGCTCGGGCCCGCGCGTTTCCATCGTAATGTCAATCACGGCATCGCCGAGCACCACGCCGTAATACGCCCGGTCGTACACGGTTTCCACAATGTTGGCTTTTTGTTCGGCGATGACCCCGGCCAGCCTCTGCAACGCCCCAGGATGATCCGGCAGGTGGATTCGCAGGCGAACCAGCCGTCCGTCCTTAACGAGTCCCCGCTCGATAATCAGCGAAAGCAGCGAGACATCGATGTTCCCCGCGCTGACCAGAACGCCGACTTTCTTGCCGCGTAATGGAATTTTTTTGTTCAGCACGGCCGCGGTCGCGGCCGCGCCGGCGCCTTCGGCGAGCATTTTTTCCTTCTCCAGAAGTTGCAGAATCGCGCTGGCGATTTCCTCCTCGTCCACCGTTACGATTTCGTCCACGTACTTGCGGACCAGCGGAAATGTCAGGACTCCCGCGCAGCGAACCGCAATCCCGTCGGCGATCGTCTTGTTCGCCGGCAAGGTGACCAATTCATTTTTCTCGATTGCCGCCTTCATCGAAGCCAGCTTGGAGGATTGCACACCGATCACTTGAATTTTGGGGTTGGCCTCTTTCACCGCGCAGGCCACGCCGGCAATCAAGCCGCCACCGCCCACCGGAATGACAAGAGCATCCAGGTCGCCATGCTGCTCGAGCATTTCGATTCCCAAGGTGCCCTGACCGGCGATCACGGCCTCGTCATCAAACGGATGAATGAAAATAAGGCCGTACTGCTTGCAACGGCGCAGCGCTTCCTGGCATGCTTCCTCGTAATTGGCGCCGGCAAGAATCACTTCGGCGCCGTATCCACGCGTTGCGGACACCTTTACCAGCGGGGTGGTCACCGGCATGCAGATTTGCGCCTTGATGCCTCGTTTGGTCGCGTGATAGGCCACGGCCTGGGCGTGATTTCCAGCCGAAGCCGCGATCACGCCGCGCCCGCGCTCCTCCTCGGAGAGCAGGAGAATCTTGTTCAGCGCTCCCCGCTCCTTGAATGCGCCGGTCATCTGCAAGTTTTCGAGCTTCAGAAATATGGAGTTCCCCGTGAGCTGGGAAAACTTTTCTGAATGAACGAATGGCGTGACCACAATCGAGCCCCGGATGCGGTCCGCCGCGTCTTTGATCGCGCGAATCGTCAGCATCGGAAGAATCCCAAACCAACCTCGCACTCAGGTTTCATTATTTTTGGCAGTGTCATGAGGACTTTCTCGTTGGCTTTCACTGCCCTTTGCCCTGGATGGACAGCAGTTCGACTTCAAAAATCAGGGTGGCGTTGGGTCCGATATCCCCACCCGCGCCGCGCGGGCCATAGGCCAGGTCAGACGGAATAAAAAGCTGCCACTTCGATCCAACCGGCATCAGTTGCAGTGCCTCGGTCCACCCATGGATGACTTGACCTACCGGAAACGTCGCCGGCTCGCCGCGCTTGTAAGAGCTGTCAAATTCGGTGTTGTTCAGCAGCGTGCCTCTGTAGTTGCAGACCACAGAGTCGCTGGCTGTGGGCTTTGGCCCTGTGCCCTCTTTCAAAATCTTGTATTGAAGACCACTCGGCAGCGTGACGACGCCCTCTTTCGTCTTGTTGGCAGCCAAAAACGCTTCGCCTTCTTTCTTGTTCGCCTCTCCGGCCACCTGCATTTTCACTTCCTGCGTTTTGCGCACGTCGTTCTGGAGCGCGGTCAGCGCCGCTTTTGCTTCGTCGTCGGTCAAAAGCGGCTTGCTGCCAGCCAGCCCGTCCTTTAGTCCACGCAGGAGTGAGTTCGCGTCAATCTCCACCGAATCCTTCTGCAGACTCTTTCCGATATTCATTCCGATGGCATAGCTGGCCTTTTCCTTCTGCGTTGCAAGCGCCGGCGCGCTCTGGCTCTTCGCCGCGGTTGCAGGAGCCTTGGCCACGGTGGATGGAGCCTTCGCCGCTGGAGTCTGGCCGGTCTTTGCAGCCGGAGCCTTTGGTGGTGGAGTGGATGCCGGAGCCTGCTGCGCCTGGGCATTTCCAAGCAGCATCATGCCGGCCGCTAAAAATAGAGTTACCGCCGTGCTGTCAGGTTTTCGCATGGAGGCATTTTCGCACTGGTCGGACAGTTCTGCAAATCGACAAATTTTCCGGCGAAAAGTTGACACCGGATCGGGGGGCCGTATGGTCTTGCGCAGAGATGAACGGAGGTTCCGTATGGCAGGCATTGGGTCTGGTTCTGTGCGGATTCGGCTCTTGGTCATGGTTCTATGTTGTAGCCAGCATGTTCATGCGCAATTGATTGAACGACCGCTGGTAACCGGCCGGCAGGAAATGGTTACTTCGCTCGAGCCTCTCGGCTCAATGGCAGGAATGCGGATCCTACAAGAAGGCGGCAATGCGTTTGACGCGGCTGTAGCCACCGCCGCAGCAATCACCGTCCTCGATCCCCGCATGTCCTCCATAGGCGGCCATGGTTTTGCAACCATTTATGTAGCGCAAACTCGAGAAGTCCGCGCGCTCAATTTCTATGGAACCGCGCCGAAAAGAGCGACTGTCGAAGCCTACACCGGCAAGGATTATTCTCGCGGTTACCTTTCGGCTCCGGTGCCGTCCACATTGAAAGGCTACGCAGCTCTACACGCGGCATATGGCAAATTGCCGTGGCAGCAAGTACTGGCGCCCGCCATCGAACTTGCCGAGCAAGGCTTTGTAATGACCAAGGCTTTGAGCGACGATATCGAAGCGAATCGGCGGATGTTGTCTCAATTTCCTTCGTCTGCGAAGGTTTTCTTGCCCGGCGGCCGGGTACCACGTCCCGGCGAGATCTTCAGGCAGCCCGACCTGGCACGCACACTGAAAGAGGTTGCCGCACACGGCGCTGATGTTTTCTATAAGGGGAACATAGCGGACCAGATCGATAAATTCTACCGCGAACACGATGGAGTCCTGAGAAAAGAAGATCTTGAAACTTACAAGGAGCTATGGTTTAAACCGATTTCCACGACCTATCGCGGCTATACTTTTTACACTCAGCCACCGACCAGCAGTGCAATCGCCGTGCTGGAACAGCTGAATCTGCTTGAGGGGTACCAACTCAAGCCGATGGGACACAACACACCCGATTACCTTCACCTCATCGGAGAAGTCATGAGGCTCGCAATCGCCGATCGCAACCGGTACGTTGGCGATCCTGAGTTCGTTCAAGTCCCCGTCGAGAAGTTGCTCTCGAAAGAATACGCCCAGACAAGACGCGCCTTGATTCATCTCGATTCGACGATGCCGATCGCAACCGCCGGAGATTTCGGGCAACCGGGTGAATCGCATACTACGCACATGAATGTCGTGGATGCCGAAGGAAATATGGTCGCGCTAACGCAAACGTTGGGAGATATATTCGGCTCGGGCGTGGTCGCCGGAGACACGGGAGTTCTTTTCAGCGACGAAATGAGGCACTTGCACCTGGATCCGAACGACCCGTCGCGCCTGGAGCCGGGGAAGCGCTCGCGCTCTAACCAGAGCCCGATCATAGTCCTGAACCCCGATGGCAAACCCTTCATGGCCCTGGGCACTCCGGGGAATGATGGTATCTGGCAGCGGCTGGTACAAGTGATTGTGAACGTCATCGACTTCGATATGGATATCCAGACCGCCATCACACAGCCGAGGATGATTTACGGAGGAAATCAAGAAACTGGCACCTCAATACGGCCGATTTTCAAGATGGAAAATCGAATCCCGAAAACCGTGATGGATGCTCTAAGAGCTAAGGGTTACGAAATCAAAAGCGTTGACGATGACGACGGCCGCGTCAACGGAATCATCATCGATCCACGCACAGGCTTCCGACTAGGAGGCGCCGATCCTAGAGAGGACGGCTACGCAATCGGATGGTAATCCACGTACCGCGATGGTGTTAGGTTTTCGCATGGAGTCATCTTCGATCCACAAGGAACGGCATGATGGCAAAAACCGCGAGCATCCCAAAATACACTGTTCCCGACACGGGGTCTCGACTTGCGAAATACTTGCTAATCGTGAGGCCGCGAATCCAAAGTACGACCGTGAATTCGGTGGCGAGCAAGAAGGCTAGAGCGACAATACCGACGGCCAGTCGTGTTGCTGGTGTAGCTCGCAAGGAAAATCGTCTTGCAATCCAGCGCGCCGCCAGGACGGTTACCACGAACATGATGGGCGTCTCGATCAGTTCGGCTGTCCTGGTGCCAAGTCTCGGGACGATCCAAAGTACGCGGATGGTCCCAAGGACGAAGCCGGCTGCAAACACGAGAGCAAAGTAGATCACACCAGCTTTTAGAATTTTCATGATCGTCACGCTGCCCAGGCCATCTTACATTACCGGCTTATAGCGGCGCCGCATCCTGCGTGCGCCGTCATCAATGCGCCATCATCAATAGGACATCATCGGCGTGTTACCGCCCCCCGGTCAATCTGGCGCAGGGGACGCGCTTCCGCTACAATCGCGCCCGACCGGTTGCTCCGGTTTACGCCTAGGCCGGAGGGGAGACGTGCGTGAGCTTCGGCCAGCGCCTGCAGGAAATTCGCGATGGGTTTGAGCCGGCCTTTTGGGTCGCCAACATCAGCGAGATTTTCGAACGCCTTGCCTACTATGGCGCATTTTCCTCGCTCGCCAACTATCTCCATGAATCCCTGAATATTCCCACGCAACAGACCGGCGCGCTGACCGGGCTGTTTGGGGGAATGGTGTGGTTCCTGGCCATCCTGGGCGGGGCGGTGGCGGACCGGCTCGGGTTCCGGCGGGCGCTCTCGGTTGCCTATCTGATCTTGGGCTGCGCTTATTTTTTGCTTGGCTCGCTGGGAGCCGCATGGATGGCGCCCATCCGCGCCGCGGTGCCCCTGCTTGGCCTGGTGGCATTTGTACTGACACTACCGGCGCTGGGGATCGCGCTGGTAAAACCCAGCGTGGTAGGGACGACCGCGCGCGCGTCAAGTGAGAATGTCCGGTCGATCGGCTATTCGATCTACTACACGCTGGTGAACATCGGAGGCGCGGCGGGCCCCTATGTCGCTTCATGGGCGCACCGGCGCCTGGGAGTCGAAAACGTATTTCGTGTCTCCGCATTGAGCGTCTTGCTGATGTTCTTTGCGGTTTTTATTTTTTTCAAGGAGCCTCGAAAATCCGGTGAAGCGCAAACCACGAGCCTTGCCGACGCGGCGAAAAATCTTTTCAAGGTGCTGACCAATCCGCGATTCATGCTGTTCCTTCTGATTTTTTCCGGCTACTGGATCGTTTACTGGCAGCAATACATCATTCTGCCGATTTATATTCACGGGTACATCGATCCTCACGCCGACGTCGAACTCATCCTGATCACCGACGCCGCAACCGTAATTTGTCTGCAGTTCGCCGTCACCTACCTGACCCGGAAAATCCCCGCCTTTCACGCCATCACCATCGGGACGCTGATCTCCGCCGTCGCCTGGCTAATCATTGCCTCTCACCCCGCGGTTTGGGCAGTCGTGCTATCCATTCTGGTTGTGGCATTGGGGGAGATCGTGCTCTCGCCGCGCTACTATGAGTACATTTCGCGCCTGGCCCCGCCCGGACAGCAGGGAACCTACATGGGCTTTGCATTTTTGCCGATCGGTATCGGCTCGCTGGTGGGAGGATGGCTGGGCGGGCGGCTGATGCATCATTACGGCGAGGTCGTCCACCACCCAGAGCGGGTTTGGTGGGCTCTTACCGGAATCGGCATCGCAACCACCGTGCTGATGTGGCTTTACCACCTCATCGTTCGTACCGGCATGCCTGCTACGGAAACCGAATCTTGAAGGGTCTACGTAACGAAAAGGTAACTGCTTCTCAATCGAGCCGATGACATCGTCTGCTTTCAATCGCATGATGATTAGCGACCGTATTCACAGTATCCCAAATCGGCCGGGAACATCACTCATGATAAAGATAAAAACCGTGCCTCGGAGTTGGCGCTGAATGAAGGAACGTGTCCTCATTGGACTGCTGCTGGCGGCTGTGGTGCTGGTTTACGGCAACACGCTGGCGAACCAGTTCACCATGGATGATGAACTCTATATTCAGCGCAATCCGCAGGTGACCGATGCCTCCGCGAGCCGACTCTTTGCGCCGGACAAGGTCAGCAACGTGTTTCGGCCGGTTACCTTCGCCACGTTGGCGCTGAATTGGGCGGCGGGCGGAGACGAACCGCTCGGGTATCACTTGTTCAATCTCCTGCTGCATGCGGGAGTCACTTGGCTGCTCTATCTGTTGCTGCAAGCGATCCTGGGTTCCTCACCGCAAGAAAAAACCATCGCATTTTTAGCCGCATTGCTGTTCGCCGTCCATCCGATCCATACCGAAGCGGTCGCCGCCGTCGTGGGACGCGCCGAACTGCTTGCCGCCGGATTCCTGCTGGCCGGGTGGATCCTGCACCTGCGTGACTTGGAAATCCCCGCGCTGCTCTGCTTTGTGCTGGCGTTGCTGTCAAAGGAATCGGCCATAGTTTTCTTCCCGCTGGTGCTGGTGGGTGATTACGCGCGCGGCGCCTGGAAGCCACGCCTTCGTTATGCGGCAATGGCTGGAGTCACTCTGCTGTACCTCGGGCTGCTTTGGAGAATCCAGGGAGGCCGCTTCGGCCAGGCCACAATCTCACTGGAGGACAATCCGCTCGCGAGCATTTCCACCGGGTGGAGAATTCTCAACGCGCTCCGTGTGGCATGGATGTACGTAGGACTCCATTTCTATCCGGCCGTGCTTTCCTGCGACTATTCGTTCAACCAGATTCCGGTCTATTTGGATTGGCGCCATACATTGCCCGCGGCAGTGGCAGCGGCCGTTGCGGTGGCCGCTTGGATATGGGCGATCCGGAAACGGCAAGCCGGATTGGTCCTGGCAGGCGGCATTTATCTTGCCGGCTTTGCGGCTACCGCGAATATCCTGATACCCATAGGAACCATCATGGCCGAGCGGCTCGCATATCTGCCATCCGCTGGAATTTGCCTGTTGTTCGCGCTCGGTTGGATCTGGCTGAAGGACTGGCAAAGGCCGCTGGCGTGGGGAGTGTTAACTGTTCTCCTTGTGGCGCTGGCTGTGCGCACCGTGGCGCGCAACAGAGATTGGAAAGACAATCTGGCTCTTTATTCGGCCGCTGTGCGGGCGGCGCCGGCTAGCGCCAAGATGCATTCCAATCTCGGAGGCCAGTACATGAACCGCAATCAAGTTGACCTTGCGCGCAGGGAGTATCAAACCGCGCTGCGAATTAATCCCGACTCACCGGACACGCTCGCCTTTTATGGGCTTCTGGAGTTCCGGCAAGGGAACTACCAGACCGCCGGCGCATTGATGGAAAAAGCGATGCACATGAGCGGGCGGGACAATCCCAATTATGATTACATGGCCGTAAATTTTGCGGCGGTGCTAATACAGACCAATCATGTCGATGGCGCGCTGGAGCTGTTGAACCGGGAGGTCGCCGAATCCCCCGGGTTCGCGCCTGCCTGGGCCACCCGCGCCATGATCCATTACAAGTCCGGCGAAATCGCGCCAGCACGCGCTGACGCAGAGGCGGCTCTGCGTTTGAATCCCGGCGACGCTCAGGCGCTGGAGGTAATGAACCTGCTAGCCGCCGCAGCACCCGCGGGAAATCCGCGATAAAGGTCAGAGTGTGGCCTGAAAAACAAAGCCCCGGAGAGTTGGGCCCGGGGTGTGAGAGCAATGGCATCACCGTTGCCAGGATGGATACGACGCCAGGTGACTCGCCAGCGCCTACCGCCGCTCATCCGAACGCCGCGTTAGCAGCTTCGGAACCTCGGCGAGACACCAGGCTCGCTCGTTGATAGGTTGATGCCAGAATTCTGTTTTATGAAGTAGCCGTCTTAGCCGAGAATGGCGTCTTTGAACGCCTTCGCTGCACGGAGACGCACAACTGTCTTGGCCTTGATCTTGATCGCTTCCCCGGTCTGTGGATTGCGGCCCATGCGCGCTTTCCGATGCGCCTTCACCGCGCGACCGATGTTCGGAATCACGAACTTCCCCGCGCTGCCCTTGGCTTCCTTGACCGCCAGCTTGAACAGTTCTTCAAAGAACTGCGCAGCGACCTTCTTGGACGTTCCGATCTTGTCGGCCATGTGCGCGACGATCTTGGACTTGCTCATTGGTTTTGCCATCTGGTTTCGTTCTCCTCCTCAGAATTGAGTCCTGCAGGCACGTCGGCCAGCCTCGAATCGCTCTAGCCTCGCACGGCGAGCACTATAAGGGCAGACTGCGCACAACGCAAGAAAAAACATCTAAACGGCCGCAAAGGATGCGGCTTCCAGCAGCGCACGATTTCGGAACGCAGCTGTGCTATTCTGTCCGTTCGCATTTCGCGTGGAGCGCACATGACAAATTGGAAAGAACTCGAGAAACTGTTTGCGGCCCGGCTATCGTTGAGTCAACGGCCCGTCGCAGTAACATTTTTGGACGCGGAACCTGCCGGGGTTTCGAAATTCTCCGGCTCCGAGCCTGCCGGATGCAGCTTTTGGCGGCTGGCAGCCGCGGGCCGCGCGTTCTACACCGTGCCAGCCGATCATTTCAACTGCGCCATCGGAGCCCACACACACAATATTAAACTTCCGCCCGAACGCATCAAGGAAACCGAGACAACCCTCGGCATGATGTTCGATCTTGGATACGTCAAGCCCGAAGAAGTGCCGGGCATTCCGCAATTGCAGACCGAGCCTGCCGCGGTTGTTTTCGCGCCACTGGGCGATACACCCGTGACGCCCAGCGTCGTGCTGTTCGCCTGCCGTACCTCTTCAGCGATGCTGCTCAACGAAGCCTCGATCCACGCGGGCGCAAGCAGCTCGCTGCCTTTGTTTGGACGTCCCTCCTGCATGGCGCTTCCGGCGGCGCTAATGCACGGCACTGTGTCCAGCTTGGCCTGCATTGGGAATCGCGTTTATTCCGGCATCGGCGCGGACGAACTCTACGTGGCTGTGCCGGGAGCGAAGATAGAAGAGGTCTCGGAGGCATTGGGCGTGATCACTTCGGCCAACGCAGCGCTGGAAGCATACGCGCGCGGCCGCCAAAATTCGCTATCGACCGCCTAACAATTTTGTGGATAAAACCAGTGAGGGCGCCATTCCGCGGGAGTCATTCGGATGAGGAATGACTCTCTGTCAACTCTGCAGGAATTCCCTAGAGGTTTCCCAAGCCCTGGTAGAACTCCGCGACCGCTTTGATCCCGCCAAAATAATTTTCGAGTGCGATGTGTTCGTCCGGCGCGTGCGCGTTTTCATCGGGCAGCCCGAAGCCCAGCAGGATGCACGGCACCTTGAAGGTGTCATGCATCTGCGTGACAAACGGAATCGACCCGCCCTCGCGAATAAACACGGCCCGCTTGCCGAATCCCTTCTCCAGCGCCCGGTGCGCCACCTCGAAGAATGGATGCGTGTACGGTGCGACCCAGGCTTTTCCCTTGCTGTGCAAGTCCAGTTTGAACTTCACTGTCTTCGGCAGCAGCTTGCGGATGTGCCGCTCGAGGTGCCGCGTGATCTTGTCCGGGTCCTGGTCCGGCACCAGGCGCGTCGAAAATTTCGCATAGGCCTTGGAGGGGATCACGGTCTTCGAGCCTTCGCCGGTATAGCCGCCCCAAATTCCGTTCAATTCCAGCGTTGGCCGTGTCCAGAGCTGTTCGACAATCGAAAAACCCTTTTCTCCACTGAGCCCCGGCGCGCCTACTGTCTTTCGAAAATCATTTGCCTTCCACGGCAGCGAATTGAGCGCCTTGCGCTCGGTCTTCGATAATTTTGCGATGTCGTTGTAAAATCCAGGCACAGTGACCCGGAAATTCTTGTCGTGCATTTTCGCAAATAATTCGCACAAGATCGTGATGGGGTTGGGAACCGCGCCGCCAAATATTCCGGAGTGCAGATCCTGGGCCGGCCCGGTGACTTCGATCTGGTAATAATTGAGGCCGCGCAGCCCATAGGTGATCGATGGCACGCCGCGCGCCAGCATTCCTGTATCGGAGACAACCAGGGCATCCGCCTTGAGCCGGGCCTTGTTGGCATTCACGAACTCCCACAGGCTCACGCTGCCGACTTCCTCTTCTCCTTCAATCATTACCTTCAGATTGATAGGCAGCTTGCCCGCGGTCTTCAGGATTGCGTCGAGCGCGCGAATGTGAATGTGCACCTGGCCTTTGTCGTCGGCGGTGCCGCGTCCATAAAGATTTCCGCCGCGAATGGTTGGTTCAAACGCCGGCGAAGTCCACAGGGCCAGAGGTTCGGCAGGTTGAACATCATAGTGCCCGTAAAACAGCACGGTCGGCTTTCCAGGGGCGCGCAGCGATTCTCCATAGACCAACGGATGCATCTTGGTCGGCACGATCTCGACGTTGTCCAGGCCTGCCGCGCCCAGCCGGCCCGCGACCCACTTCGCCGCGCGCTCAATATCCGGCTTGTGCTCGGATTGCGCGCTGACGCTTGGAATCCTTAGAAATTCGAACAGGTCGTTCAAGTGCTCGTCACGTTTCGAATCGACGTATCCCGCCAGGTTCATGAGCCGCTCCCTTGGGTGGCGCCCTTATCAGCGCCCTGATTGGCAATCGGTCCGCCAATGAATAGCGGAATCATAGCGCGTTCCACTGCCACTAGGCACATAGAAACACATACGTTCGCAAATGGGCCGTCAATCTTGGCCTTTCTGCCAGTTAACAGACCGGGAACACACCAACGAGAGTTTCGTTGACGGTCAAGTGGGAGTGACGCAGCATGGAGATATCATGCTGGAAACGAATGCCAGTACGGCTCGCCGCAGTACCCGCGTCTTCATGCGTGTGCGCGTGGTCGTTGCTGGGAAGAATTCGGACAACCGCCGCTTCCGCGAGGCTTGCGAGACCGTGGTCATAAACGCGCACGGCGGCCTGCTCTATCTCAATCAGCCGGTGCGCATGGATGCGATGCTTGTCCTCACCAATCCGTTCACGCAAGAAGAGCAGGAAAGCCGCATCGTCTTCCTCGGCGAGGCCACCGATAAAGGCCAGCGAGTCGGCGTCGAGTTCCTCACGCCGTCGCCGCATTTTTGGGGTGTCGATTTCGTCCCCACCGACTGGCCGCCCCAGGCAACTCCTGCCCGCCTAAGTTAGGATTTCCTTCCAATTGTTCTTTACGTAGTGAGCCAGTTCCCAACGAATTCATTGATCCTCCAGAACCCACCGCCCCAGTGGAATTGTCGGGCCTCTCGCGGTTATCCCTCCGTTTCACCATCTATCCCTTTGACGGTTTATGGAATTGGGTGTCAAAATGGGCCAATTATTGATAATGATTCCATTGAAATTTACGATTGGCCCGTCAATCAGAATTCATATCCTGAATCCGTTCTGTTCATTCTTTGAATGGGGTGAATCGGTCCAGCAGGACCTATAAGCATAGACAGGAGAAAATCATGAGGAATCCTTTCAGGCGGCGTTTGAGTGTGGCGCTGGCATTCTTCACGCTGGTGGTGCTGGCGATGGGCGTCCAGACGGGTAAAGCGCAGACGTTTCGCGGGACAATCCTGGGAACGGTCAGCGATGCGTCGGGGGCGGTGGTGCCAGGGGCCTCGGTGACGATTCGCAATACGGACACTGGACTGGTCCGCGAGACGGAAACACAGGCGGACGGCAGCTATGGGATTTCCGAACTGCCGATTGGAACCTACGAGGTTACGGTCGAGAAGAGCAACTTTCAGACCTCGGTCACCAAAGCCGTCCAGGTGAGCGTTGCTGCCGAGCGGCGCGTGGACGTTGCGCTAAGTCCCGGTGAAATCCGGCAACAAATCGTTGTTTCCGGCGAAGCGCTGCCACAGATCGAGACCACCAATGACACGCTTGGCGGAACGCTCACGCAGGAGAGCGTAAAGGACTTGCCCATCAATGGGCGCGACTACACAAAGCTCATCTATTTGAATCCGGGCGTGGCGGGATCGCCGGACCAGATTACCGATTCTCCGGGATCGTTCGGCGAGTTTTCGATGAACGGGGCGCGCGGGCGGTCCAACAATTATTTGCTCGACGGCACGGATATGAACGACGGCTACCGCAATGATCCGGCCATCAACCAGGGCGGCGTATTCGCCACGCCGTCGGCAATCCTGCCGATTGATGCGGTGAGCGATATGCGCGTGCTCTCCAACTTCGAGCCCGAGTACGGACGCAATGGCGGCGCCGTGGTCAACATCGTGACCAAGAGCGGCACCAACCAGTTTCACGGCAGCGTCTTCGAGTACTTCCGCAACAACGCGCTGGATGCCCGCAATTTCTTCAATACGTCTGACCCGACGTCTAACCAGCCAAAGGCGCCATTTCACAACAATCAGTTTGGCGGCTCGATTGGCGGACCCATCGTGAAGGACAAGACGTTCTTCTTCCTGGATTACGAGGGTCAACGCGAGAGAGTGGGCGTCGTTACTCTGGCCTGCGTCCCTGATCCTGCTCAAATCGCCGCCGACAATACTGCCATCATTGCCGGAGGGGGTACCCCAAACACTGTGACGGCCGCCATGCTGAAGTTTTGGCCAAGCCCCAATATTCCCGGTAAGACAAGCGGGGAAACCGGCTGTCCGCAAGGCCCCAACGCTCAAGTGATTGCTCCCTCGTACAACAACTTGACCAGCATGATCGCGAAGATTGACCACAACTTTAACCAGAACAATATTTTGACCGGGCGTTATTTCTTCGGCGACAGCACCCAGTCTTTCCCGCTGGCGCTTAGCGCTTCAGGCGGCCAGCTCCCTGGATTTAACACCGTGACCCCGACGCGCGTGCAGCTTGTTTCTCTTTCTTATGTGCACGTATTCTCTTCGACGAAGCTGAACGAACTGCGCTATGGCTGGAACCGATTCGCGGAGGGATTCTTTCCGGAGGATCAGAGTTTTCACCCCAGCTCGATCGGGCTTTGCGCGGCCAGCAATGCGCCGGGAGGTTCAGTTGCCGGACCAACCTGCTCGGGGTCAGGCGTGGCGGATTCGGGCCTGCCCATCATTCTTGTTTCGGTGACGCCGTCCGGGGGCAGTTCTTTTTTTGCCCAGCCCGGCGCGAACTCCACCGTCCCGCGGCACCGGGTGGACACCAACAATCAGCTCATCGATAGCTTCTCCTGGAAAATAAATAAACACGACCTGAAGTTTGGCTTCGAGTACCGCCGCACAAGCATCCAGCAGTACTTCGACAAGTACTTCCGAGGGCGATTGAAGTTTGCCGATTTGTCGAGCTTTCTTAGCGGCACGGTGAGGAGCGGCTTCCAGTACTCGGGAAATACGATTCGCCACACATTCGAAAATGATTATGGAATGTATTTTCAGGATAGCTTTCACATAACGCCGCGCGTCACGCTGAATTACGGCCTGCGCTGGGATTCGTTCGGCGTGATCGCGGAAAAAAACAACCTGTTCAGCAATTTCCTGGTGACCAGCTTTGACGCGGCGACCGACACCGGCACCGGCGCCCAGGCGCAGGTGGGAACCCCCGGGCTGCCCCGGCTGTACGAGCCGAGCCGTAAGAATTTCGGCCCGCGTGCCGGCATTGCCTGGGACGTATTCGGTAACGGAAAGACCGTGCTGCGCAGCGGATTCGGCGTATTCTTTGACTCCACTTCGGCGGACATGTTCCTTGGCCACCTGCCATACCCGGCCTTTTTTGCCCCCGGTCCGGCGTACGCCAACTTTGGAACAAACCCAGTTACCCAGGCTACCGCTACAGCCTTTGAGACGATCAACTCCGGCCAGCCTGTTTTCGGCGCGTCGGATTGCAGCAACGAATGCGATATTTTCGGCATCGACAGGAATATCAAGACGCCTTACATTGAAAATTATAATTTGAATATCCAGCAGCAGATTTCGAGCAAAGTGGCGTTGCAACTAGGCTACGTGGGGTCACAGGGCCACAGGCTCTGGCGGTTCGTCGATATCAACCAGCCGAACGCCCAGATCATTCACGATTCGCAATGCCCTGGGGCGATTGGAACAGCGCCCGGAACAGATTGCAGCGCCACACTCAACGCTACAACTGTCTCGTTCAGCGCGCCGCGCGTGTTTTCAGGCGCGCCCCCGGGAACATTTTATATTTTCCAGGAGAATTCCACCGGCAGGTCCAATTACAACTCCTTGCAAGCCAGCCTGCGGGTAGACGGGTGGCACGGCGTCACATCGTTTGTCAACTTCGTGTGGTCGCGCTCTATGGACAATTCCAGCGACGGCGAAGACTTCGTTCCCAACGCGGCGCAACCGGCCGACAGCACCAGCACTAACCCAAGAAACGAATACGGCCCATCGAACTTCAACATACCGAAACGCCTCACCTGGGTTTTCAGTTACGAACTGCCTGCGTTGGGCGGCGGCTCGCAAAAATTGAAAAACGGCTGGGGCCTCGATAGCACCGTCACGCTGCAGACCGGCCAGCCCTTCACCCTCAACTATAATGGCGAGGACGATTATAGCGGGAGCGGCGAGGGCTTCGACCGGCCAGACGTTGTTGGTCCTATTGTTTACAACTACCATGACCCGAACAACTTCCTTGATCTAAGGTCGTTTGCCATGCCTTGCACCAATAACGGCACTATATCGGGGGCAGCAAGCGACTGCGTCGCAGGGACGCAGCACTTCGGAAACCTGGGCCGAAACTCGCTGGTGGGCCCGCCCTTCAAACAGTGGGACCTTGCGATTTACAAGAGCACCAAGATCAACGAACGGCTGAACTTGCAGCTTCGCGCCGAGTTCTTCAACCTCCTGAACCACCCGAACTTCTCCAGCCCGCTTCTCCCATCATTTATTGCCGACCCGGCCAGCAATGTGAATCAACAGGGCTGCGGGTGCGGGTTCGCAGCAGGGAGCGGGAACCGTGAGGTCGGCAATGGCGCCTATCATATTGTCGCGACTGGCGACGTCGGAATCGGCAACCCGTTCCTCGGAGGAGGCGGACCGCGCGGCATTCAGCTTGCGGCAAAATTTTCGTTCTGACCGGCGAACGCGGCAGCACGGCGAGAATTCTGGAAGAAACCTGTCCAGACGAGGCCTAGTGGTTCCACGGCTGGACGCATTTTCCTAAAAAATGGTCACTGTCGCTCTTTTCCGCTTTGTCGTCGTGAGAGATGCGGATCAATCTCAATCATTTCTTTCTGAGTTTTCTCTGAAGAGCGGGCCCATTTTCAAAGATGGCGGTTATCATGACGGCACTGTTACGCGCTTGCGCCTTTACTTCGCGCGAGTCGCGTGCTAAATTTTCTTCCCGTAACCGCCATCGTAGCGCCAGGCGGCTGGGCCACTGCTAAACGACCCTTCAGCGATTTTGTCGCAATTCGTCTTCTCCCGAGGAATTGGTACCTGTTTCTGCCGGAATATCTGCAATCGGAATCGGAACGACCCAGCGTACGTCCGGCGGAGGCCATAAAAGGGGATATCTTGCTGAAACTACGCAAAGTTGAGATGGTTGGGTTTAAGTCATTTTGTGAAAAGACACAGATAACCTTCAGCGGCAGCGGGCTGACGTGCGTCATCGGCCCCAATGGCTGTGGAAAATCCAACATCGTGGATGCCATCTCCTGGGTTCTGGGCGAGCAGAGCCATAAGTCGCTGCGCGCCGAGCGCATGTCGGACTGCATCTTTAATGGGACGGTCAAGCGCCCGCCCATGGGGATGTCCGAGGTCACGTTGACGCTGGTTGATCCCGAACTGGCAGAGGCGGCGGCATTTGTGCTCGGAACGGACGACGTAACTGTGGCGGGCCCTGTGGGGGTCCCCGAGAGCGCCTATGGCGCAACCCGAGACGGATTCAACATTACGGATGAGGCTCCGAATCAAGAAGTCGACGGGCCCCAGGAAACTGCGCCGGCCGGCGAAGAATCATCCGGAGAATCAAATTTAGCGAAGAAAAAACGCGCTCCGGAAAAGCATGCGATGCATCTGAAGCCCGGGGAAGTCATTGTCGGGCGGCGCCTTTATCGCTCCGGGCAAAGCGAGTACCTGATTAACGGGCGCGTGGCGCGGCTGCGTGACATTCAAGATTTGTTCATGGGCATTGGCCTGGGTCCCGACACCTACGCCATCATTGAGCAGGGCCGCATCGGGCAGATTCTCAGCTCCAAGCCAACCGACCGCCGCGCCATCATCGAGGAAGCGGCCGGAATCACGAAGTTCAAAACCAAGCGGCGACTCTCGGAAGCCAAGCTTGAATCCTCCAAGGTCAATCTTTCGCGCATCAACGATATTTACGTGGAAGTCGAAAAACAGCTTGCTTCGCTGAAGCGGCAGGCCTCCAAGGCGCGGCGATACGCTGAAATCCGCGAGCAAATGCGCGGCCTTCTGCGCCAGGTCCTGGCCAGCAAGGCGAAAGAGTTGGACATCGAAGCGGAACGCCTGTCGGGGTTGCTGGGCGAAATCTCGCACCACGAATCCCAGCAGGCGCAGTCGGTGAACAATTTGGAAACCGAGCAGGAGCGGCTGAACGCTCGCACCTATGAACTCGAAGGCGAACTGCGGCAGCACCAGAACGTATTGGGGCAGACGGCCCTTGAACTGGACCGCAGCGAGAATCGCATTCTGTTCAACCGGCAGCGCACCAACGAATTGACGGGCCGCCGGCAGCAATTAAGCCTCGAAATCGAGCAGGCATCCGCGCAAGCAGCGCAGGTGGAAGCCCGCGCCACTTCGCATGGCGAGTCGGTAACAGCGCTCCAGAACGATGTAGCGCGCCTCGAAACGATCCTGGCGGCTCTGGCCGCGTCGTCCGCGGAAATTTCCGGCGCCCACGATTCGACCGAGGCCCGCATTGCCGTGCTGCGGCGCTCTGCCGCCGAACTCGGCGAGGAACTCACGCGTTTACATGGCGAGCAGGCGCAGGCCGAACAGGCACTCGCGCATCACATTCAAGGCGTGTCGCGCTTCGAGCAACAGGAACAACAACTGCTCGAGGAATCGCTGCATCACCGCGAACGCGCGCAAGCCGCGGACCTGCACTGGCAATCGGTACTAGAGCGTTCGCGCAGCCTGGATGAAATCGTTAGAAACGCGCAGGGGCGCATCTCCAGCCTGCGTCGCGAGCAACACGACACCACGGGTCGCGCGGAAACCGCCCGCGACGCCCTCGCCGGAGGCCGCGCGCGGCGTTCTTCGGTCGAACAAATTCTCAATGACCGCTCCTATACCGCGGACGCAGTGCAGAAACTGTTTGCATCGAGCCACGGAAGCGACAGCCCGGATGGTTTTCGCGCCGTCGGCGTCCTGGCTGACTACGCCGAAGTCGAGCAGCAGTATGAGAGCGCCATCGAACAATTCCTCCGCGACGAACTGGAATATGTTGTCGTGGAAACGTTCGATGTGGCCCGCGCGGGAATCGCGTTGTTGCGCGAGGAGGTCGGCGGACGCGCCACGTTCTTCGTGGACTCGCTTCGCAAACTGAATTTGCAGCCCAACGAACCGGTGGTGCCCTTTGAATTCGAAAGGGAAACTATTTCGCGCCTGGACCGCCTGGTGGAATTCCGTGATCCGCTGGGAGCGCCGGCGAAACAGTTTCTGCCCCGGCTGCAATCGTCATTTCTGGTGGAGCAAGCAGCGGTGGCGGAACGCCTGGCGCGCGAGAATTCGGCGTACTCGTTCGTCACGCTCGACGGCACAACCTACCAGGGCCGGGTGGTGAGTGGCGGCCGCCCATCGGAAGCGGGCCCCCTGGGCATGAAGCGTGAGTTGCGCTCACTCGACGCTGAAGTATTGCAGCTGGAACGCGCAGCTTCGGAGGCGCAGGCTGCGCTGCATCACATCGAGGAGGAACTTCGCTCCAGCGAACTAGCGCTTGAACAGGCCGTGGCGCAGCACGTGGAATCGGAAAAGCTGGCGGTGGCTGCCACCTTGCAACGCGACCAGGCGCGGGGCGATATGGCGCGACTGGGAATGGAATTGAGCGCTTGCCAGACCGAACTGGCGCGGCTCAGGAATGACGCCACGGCGGCCCAGCGGCGCGCCGAAACCGCGCAGCAGCGGCGTGGCGAAATTTCCAGCGCCCGCGCGGCGGCGGAGCAGGAAATCGCTCAGGCCATGGAGCAGCAGTCCACACTCCGGCAAAACGCGCAGGCTAAACAAGAAGATCTGGCCGCGCGGCGCGCCTTGATGGCTGCGCTGGCGGAACGTCTGGCCAGCGCCGAAACACTGGCGGCGCGAATATCTCAGGAGCTTCAGGAACTGGTCGCGCGGCGCGCGGCTCTGGTCTTGCAGCAGGATTCGCTCCTGCAGGAACAGGAACAGCTCGTGACGCAAACCGCCGAACATCAACGCCAGGTGGAATCGTTGCGCGCGGAAAAGCAGCGCCTGGAAGCGCGCGGCGTCGAAATGGAAAAGGAATTTGACCAAACCCGCGTGCGCGCAACTCAGGTGGACGACGCCCTGCGCGCGACTCGGCAGAAACTCGGCGACTTCCGGGAGGAGCGCGGCAAGCACGAGATCGATCGCGCCCGCAATGAGTCCGAGCGGGAACACCTGCGGCAATCGTGCCTCGAGGAACTCAATGCGCAGCCGGAGGATTTAATTGCGGAATACCCCGCCCTGCTTTCGGGCGAGGAA
>JBGOVX010000177.1:0-7116 GCA_041478355.1 Terriglobia bacterium
GCTTGCGTCTTGCCGTCCACGGTAACGTCAAACACCACGCGCGCAAGATATTCCAGATTGACCTGGTGGCAGATGCCGGTATCGGGCGGAACGACCTTGAAATTATTCAATGCGCCTTGTCCCCAGCGCAGGAAGGCGTAGCGCTCGACGTTGCGGTGAAACTCAAGCTCCGCGTTGAATGCGAAAGCCATGTCGGAGCCGGACTTGTCCACCTGCACGGAGTGGTCGATCACCAGCTCCGCGGGCAGCAGGGGATTTACCTTTTTCGGATCGCCGCCCAAGTGGCGAATCGCTTCGCGCATCGCGGCGAAATCGACGACGGCAGGCACGCCTGTGAAATCCTGCAACAAGACGCGCGCCGGCATAAAGGAAATTTCCTTCTGCGTCGCGGCGTTTGGATTCCAATTGGCCAGCGCCTCGATGTCGGCGGCGTGGACGAATCGCCCGTCTTCCTGGCGCAAAAGATTTTCGAGCAGCACGCGAAGCGAGAAGGGAAGTTTGGCGGCGTGGCTCAGCCCTTTTTTCTCAAGGACGTTCAACCGGAAAATTTCGTAGTTCTTGCCGTCCACTTGGAGCGTTTCGCGCGTGCCGAAAGAATTCTTGGATACCGGAGACATTCCGCTATGGTTCCTTTCTAGTCGAATGGAGAATTACAATCATAGCGCATTCCCGGCGGAGTTGGTGTATCCAGTGGGTTCTTGATATCAGTTTGAGAAGACTTGTGATCAGGAGCCGCCGTCGAGTACGGCTCTGCCCCGCGCCGTAAGAATCACTTTTGACTGATTCATTGTGTTTCCACCCTCGACCTGGATGAGACCGTCGATGAGCGCGTCCTCCCAAACCGAATTCCTGGAGCAAGTGCTGCGCCAAGCCTCCATGGCCTCCGAGTAGGTCCGGGGACGACTCGAGATCCACTTAAGGAATTCGAGTGTCAGCAGGCTCACTGATTTTTGCGTCGTATGGTCGTTCATCGGAATATCCCGACAGCTAACGATGACCATCCCATTTTACGCCGCTATCCATTTCCGCGAAATAGCCTGCATTCATGTGGTGGGCCACTCTCTAAAAAATAACCGCATTTATCGGGCAGAATCACGCCATATCCGTAATCCACCAGGCAAGTTCGGAACCTTGCAAAGCACGCCAGCGGCGGTGTAGAGTCCCGGTTGCCGGGAATTCCCAAATCGATGTTCCATGCAGAATTAACGGGGCATTTCCGGAATGCGGGCAAAACGTCAGTGAGATAAGGGATTCTCGTGGCGAAAAGGGGAAAAACAATATCATGAGACAGAAATGGATATTTCGTACGGTGGCTATCCTGGCGGTGGCGGCTGCGATGGAGCTTGCGTTAGGAAACGCCGGTGCTTGGGCTCAGGGTGCGACGCCCGCTCCACTCAACAAGGTGACGGTATCGGATGAGGTCGCTAAACGGACGTTGATGAAGGATGTGATCAACGCCGACACCGCCAGGGCGATTGTCGATGCCTGTGTGCAGTGGCAGAAGGCCCAGCCCGGGAACGTTTCGATCGCTATTTTTGTGCTCTCGCCGACCGGCGAGATCATCGACTCCCATCAGATGGATGGAGTACTGCCGATTGGTTCGGAGACTGGCTTGATGAAAGCCCAGACGGCCTTGTACGCGCGGGCATCGTCGGCCGCGGTCGCCCAGCGGTTCAACACCGTTGATGGCCGGCTGATTCGCTTGGATCTCGGCAAAGAGAAGGGGCTAGCCTATTACTTTGTCGGAGGCGGTCTGCCGATCGTGGTCGAGAATCAACTGATTGGAGCGGTCGGAGTGGGCGGCGGGAATGCGGACGAGCAGTGCGCCTATCAGGCGCTCGTCAAAGTGCTTGGCCCGCAGCCTCCGCTGACGCAGGCCCAACCATCTGCGCCAGCTGCGCCGGCGCAAGGTCAGGAGCAACAACGGCAACGGCCGCCGCAATAGTAGCGCCTCACCTCCACACCTGCGGGGTCGCCGGCGATGGCAGCCCCGCCGTGTGGCGCTTCCTTACTCCAATATGTTGCCACCACAGGATACCGCTCACCCAACCCGGCCCACCCCGCTGCCAATTTCCGAGTTTGCGACTCCCGCACTCCGATTCATATAGAATGGGAACGGTGACGGTAAAGAGCAGATGAAAATCGTTCTCATTTCGACGTACGAACTTGGCAGGCAGCCTTTCGGCCTGGCATCGCCGGCGGCATGGTTGCGGGCGCGGAGTCACGAAGTTGTGTGTCTGGATCTTTCGCGCGAAGCGCTTGATGAGGAAGCAATCCGCGCCTCCGATTTAATCGCATTCTATGTCCCTATGCACACCGCTACTCGGCTCGCTGTGGCGCTGATCGATCCCGTCCGGGAGATGAATCCACGCGCACACATTTGCTTCTATGGTCTTTACGCGCCGGTGAACCAGGGATATCTGCGAGGTCTCGGTGTGGGCACGATTCTTGGTGGAGAATTCGAAGAGGGGCTCGCGAATCTCGCGGGACGTTTGGAACAAGGCCTGTCCAGCCATAATGGAAATGCTATTCAGCAGGAGCCGGTCATTTCGCTCGCCAGGCAGAAATCTCTTATACCCGACCGAATGGGGATGCCGCAGCTTGCGAAATATGCGCGCGTGGTGATGCCCGGCGGCGAGCACCGTGTCGCTGGTTCGACCGAGGCGACGCGCGGCTGCAAGCATCTGTGCCGGCATTGCCCGATTGTGCCGGTGTACAACGGGGCGTTTCGCGTGGTCGAGCGCGAGGTGGTGCTTGAAGATATCCGGCAACAGGTAACCGCGGGCGCGCGACACATCACCTTCGGCGATCCTGATTTCTTCAATGGCCCGGCGCATGCGCTCTCCATTGTGGATGCCATGCATCGCGAATTCCCCGAGCTCAGCTACGACGTGACCATCAAGATCGAACACCTGCGAAAACTGAATGCTCATCTGGCAACATTGCGCGACACAGGATGTCTGTTCGTGACCAGCGCCGTGGAATCGGTGAATGACCTCGTGCTTGAAAAATTCGACAAGGGCCACACGCGCGCCGATTTTCTGGCTGTCGTTGCGAGATTTCGAGAATTGGGCATGACCCTGCTGCCCACCTTTGTGCCGTTCACGCCGTGGACCACCCTTGAGGGCTACAACGATCTGCTTGAGGTAATTGCGCAGCAGGGGCTGTGCGAAAACGTCGCTCCCATTCAGCTCGCCATTCGCCTGCTGATTCCCGCGGGCTCGCGGCTCCTGGAATTGCCCGATGTGCGCGCGATGGTGGGACCGTTTGATTCCGCAGCGCTCATGTTTTCCTGGAAGCACGAAGACGCTCGCGTGGATGCCCTGTGCCGCGAAATTTCAGAACTTGTGCAGCGCGGGGAGAAACTTGAACTTTCGCGCACGGCCATCTTTTCCCACATCCAACGCGCGGCACGGCTGGCGGCGGGAAATGGGGAGCCGCGCGCCGCGCTGCCTTCACAGGCGCAAAGCACGCCAGTACCGTTCCTGGACGAACCGTGGTACTGCTGTGCCGAGCCGATGAACGATCAATTTGTCTCCATTGGGAAAGTGAAGGAACCTGTCGCCAAGGCAGACCAATTTGTGTGATCGTTAGTGTGATGACGATCAATCTATCGCTGTTGGAGCCCGGGTCTTTAGACGCGTGTTTTTTTCTCACGCTTGCCGGAAGATTCTCGCCCCGGTCTGACCGGGGCGAGTTACAGCAGGCGGAATGAAATTTCTTATGAGCCATCTCCTAATCCTCGCTAGTAAGCTGGGCTACCAGACGCGCAGCTTTGCCGAAGCCGCGCGCGGGCTGGGTGTTGCAGTCACATTTGCGAGCGATCGCTGCAGCCGACTGGAAGACCCGTGGTCGGATGGCGCGATTGCGGTGCGCTTCGATCGGCCGGAGGAGGCCGCGCGGCGCATCGTTGCGGAGTCGCTGACGAGGCCCGTGGACGGCCTGATCGCCTTGGGCGACCGGCCAACTGCGACGGCGGCCTACGCAGCGTGCGCTCTGGGCATCGTCTACAACCGTCCCGAGGCCGTCGAGAATTGCCGCAGCAAACTCCGGCAGCGCGAAGTCCTGCGCGACGCAGGGCTTCCGGTCCCAGGATTTTTCTCATTTCGTCTTGATAAGCGGCTGGAGCGCGTTCTGCCGCGCGTGCAGTTTCCCTGCGTTGTAAAACCACTGCGTTTGGCCGCCAGTCAAGGCGTGATCCGCGCGAATGATCCCGACGAATTCCGTGCGGCAGTTGCCAGGATTCAGGCTTTGCTCGAATCTCCTGAAGTTCAGGTGACGCGCGAGGCGGACCTGGACCGCGTACTGGTGGAACGATATTTGCCGGGCACGGAAGTGGCGGTCGAAGGCCTGCTGACTCGAGGAAAGCTGCGCATTCTCGCAATTTTCGACAAGCCCGACCCGCTGGAGGGCCCCTTTTTCGAAGAAAGCATCTACCTCACGCCGTCCCGCCTGCCGGATGAGATGAAGGAACGCATCGTGGACTGCGCCGCGGCGACGCTCCGCGCCCTGGGGCTTACGCATGGGCCAGTCCACGCCGAATTTCGCGTGAACGAGCAGGGACCCTGGGTGCTCGAAGCATCGCCCAGGCCGATTGGCGGGCTGTGTTCGCGCGCGCTCCGGTTCGGGCCGCAACGCATTCTTCTCGAGGAGTTGCTCGTGCGGCACGCGTTAGCAATGCCCGGCAGCGATCTCGATCGGGAAGCGGAGGCATCCGGTGTAATGATGATTCCCGTGCCGAAAACGGGAGTCCTGGAACGAGCCGAGGGCGAGGAACAAGCCCGCGCGACGCCCGGCATAACCGATGTGGTGATCACTGCGAGGCTGCATGACTTCATCGCCGCCTGGCCGGAAGGATCAAGCTATCTGGGATTTATTTTCGCGCGAGGCGAATCCACGGTTGCCGTCGAAGCGGCGCTTCGCCATGCGCATAGCCAGATGAGATTTGAGATTGTCGAGCGATTGCCCGTGGGGCATCCGGTAACGGGAAAACTCCCGGAGGCGGATTCAGGGCCCTAGCCTTTAGCCTTCGGCGGAACGTATTCCGCGGGAAGTTTAGACCCTTCACCGAAGAAGAATTGCTCCATCTGCTCTTCCATGATTTTCTGGGACTGCGGATCAAGCGGATTAAGCCGGTACTCGTTCATCAGCATCTTGGAGTGCTCGATCCACATTTTCCAGGCTTCCTTCGACACATTCTCAAAGACACGCTTTCCCAGATCGCCTTTCCAGGGAACGCGTTCCAGGCCGGGCATCTCCTTGCCGAACTTCACACATTTGACCATGCGCTCACCGGGCTTTTCAGGGTCACTCGAACCCGCCGGTTTTGCCGGGCCGCCGGAATCATCCGCCATTCGCATCCTCCTTCGAAGTACTCGCGCAAGTTGCTCTCTCCTACGATACTGCAAGTTTCGGTGAAATCCAAACCGGGGATCTAATGGAAGACGGGGAGAAGATCAAACTGGAAACTTTTTTGAAAGGTGCAGCCTGCACCCAGAGTCGCTTACAATGATCAGGGCGCAAGGGGAGTTTCGAGGGAGGCGCGATGCCGGATGTGACGGCGCTGTTCTGGGATGTTGGCGGAGTGATTCTGTCGAACGGCTGGGATCGCCCGGCTCGCGCCGAGGCCGCCAAAAAGTTTGGGCTGGATTGGGAAGAAATGCAAGACCGGCACGATTTGGCCAGCCCGGCATTCGAAATGGGAAAAATCACGCTCGATACCTATCTGCAACGCATCGTGTTCTATCGCAAGCGGGCCTTTACGCGGGAGGAGTTCACCGCTTTTATTTTTGCTCAGTCCCAGGAGTTTCCGGAATCGCGCGCGGTTTTGTCCGGCGTGGCCGCGTCCGGCGAGTACCTGCTTGCCACCCTCAACAACGAGCCGCTCGAATTGAACGAGCGCAGGATCGAGCAATTTGACTTGAAACGGGAATTCAAGGCTTTTTTTAGTTCCTGCTACCTGGGCATACGGAAACCGGATGAAGGAATCTATCGCTTGGCGCTGGAGGTGACTCAGCGCCGCCCGGATGAGTGTTTGTTCATTGACGACCGGGCATTGAATCTGGAATGCGCACAGCAGTTGGGGATGCGTACGATTCATTTCCGGAACGCGGCGCAGTTGCGGCAGGAGTTGACGGCCAACGGCGTGACCGGCGTCGAAAAATAATTGGGAGGCGAATATGGAACTCGGGATGGTCGGACTCGGCCGTATGGGCGCGAACATGGTGGAGCGATTGGTGCGCGGCGGATATCGCGTCGTGGGTTACGATCGGGATGCGGGTGCAGTGGCGCGCGTGGTCTCGGTGGGCGGCGAGGGGGCGGATTCGCTGGCCAGCTTGGCTGGAAAGCTCGGGCGGCGCAAGGCCATTTGGATCATGGTGCCTTCGGGCGCGCCGGTCGATGAGACCATCACCGCGCTCACGCCGCATCTTTCCAAGGACGATATTCTGATTGACGGCGGAAACAGCAATTACAAGGACACACAACGCCGCGCGGCGAGCTTGAAAGGCCAGGGAATTCAGTTCGTGGATGTCGGCACCAGCGGCGGAATCTGGGGCCTCAAGGAAGGGTACGCCATGATGGTGGGTGGCGACAAAGCTGCCGTGGAAAGCTTGCGGCCTCTTTTGGAAACGCTGGCGCCGGCCAAGGACAAAGGCTGGGGACATGTAGGGCCGTCCGGCTCGGGGCATTTCGTCAAGATGGTGCACAATGGCATCGAGTATGGAATGATGCAGGCCTACGCCGAGGGTTTCGCGATCCTCAAGAAGAAAAACGAATTTGCGCTCGACATGCACCAGGTGGCCGAAATCTGGCGGACGGGAAGCGTGGTGCGTTCCTGGCTGCTGGACCTGCTCGCTATCGCGTTAAAAGAAAATGTCGAGATGGCGGGCATTGCGCCCTACGTGTCCGATTCGGGCGAAGGCCGCTGGACCGTGGCCGAGGCCGTGGACCTGGATGTTCCGGCGCCGGTGATCACGCTGTCCTTGCTGCAGCGACTGACTTCGCGCGATTCCGATTCCTATTCGGACAAGTTGCTGGCGGCCATGAGGAATCAGTTTGGCGGACACGCCATCAAGACTGAGCCCAAAAAGTGAGGACCTGCTGATGACGCCATCC
>JBGOVX010000017.1:0-30979 GCA_041478355.1 Terriglobia bacterium
CCTACAAAAGTTGTGAGCCGCTTCTACTACAACTGGAGGGACATAAACGGCGTCCAGTTCCCCTTCACCGAACGGGAGGAATCCCCGATTGGGGATGTTTTCTACCGTTTTGACGAGATACGGGCCAATGTACCCATCGAAGACTCTTTGTTCTCTGCGCCATCGTCTGCCAATCGGCATAAAAACGTCTGGTGTCTGGAGCCAGAATGTTGGCCCGTTGCTTCCTAGCGGTCAACCCCATACGACGGGTATCCTGAACCCGGCCCAATCATTTCCGGCGTTCCACGATACTCGCTACTGACATTGCTCTCCGTTGAACACTTTTCCTCTCGCACAATGCTTGGAGTACTGTTGCACCGCATTTGTCCCGTTCCAGACCGCAACGCCCACAGGGAATATCCACCACTCCGAGTGCTTGATACCACCCTGCTGATCGTCCCTCTTCCACAAATATCCCATGCCTGTCAGGAATGCTGACAACCCGATTTGGACCCCCTGTATCGCCTTGAATTCTCCATAGTGACCCATGCAATGTTCAATCCCGACCGTACTACGACAATGCTCAGTCGCCTTCACTACCAGAATTGAACTTGCCATCGTGTTTCCCGCTACGATCCAGAATTTCTTGTCAGCCACGCGCTCGTGCTTGGGTTTAGCCTGGACAGGCAGTATATTCACGCCGTTCGCTTTCCCTAGGTCCAGGCAGAAACGACTAAGGGTGTAACAGGACGATTTGGCTGCCGGACGCGGTACGGGCATGTTTGGAAGCACGTTACTTTTATAGGAAGCATCGGCAAGATTCGCCACCACGCCTTCGCCTTGAGCGTATGCCCTACCCGCAAGCAGTAATGACGCGCTCGCAATCAACAGTATGAGTCGCATTTCCTCTTCCTTCCGGGAAAGGGCTACTAAAGACGGCATCCCCAAGACGTACAGGTCGGTTATCCACCAGCAAAACCGAGACCGCAGTTCGACACCTAAGGGAAACTTAATTTGAAGGGTTGAAGTTGGTGAGAGATACCGTCGCCGAGAGCGTGGTATTCATTTCGGCCTATTGATAGCGCGGAGACTCTCAGGAGTCTTATCGACCTTCAGTTGATGAGCGGGAATCGATCCGTCATCGGCGAAGAAGGCCTGGAGCGGGTCAAGAAGCTCGAAACAGAATCATCCGTCCACTTTCGCTGGTTGCAGTGAGGGCAATGGCGAATACCCACTACTTACGGTACATATATAGTACTCTTAGTCCCGTAATGGAACGCTTTGGAGGATGCGTTCCGAATCGGAACACCGCACTGTGCCAAATGCGGCCCCCGCGCTGCTGAAAACCCGGGACTTAGAGTCCAAACCATGATGGACCGAGACGTGTAAGGACAATCCGCGTTGCCGAGCCTCGAAGCGGCGACTACTAAACTAAAGCCAAGAACATCGCGTGGGGCGCTCCCGACGCACTCTAGAGCGCCTTAAACCTCCGACTGCAACGCCATTGATCCGGCGCGTCGCGTTGGTGTGTCAACGCGGTTCGAAAGGTGGTTTACGTGACCTCCCCTTCATTCGACCCGCTCGCCAAACGGCAATCGGCGATTAGCGAAGAATGCTCCAAAGAAGTTGCATCGACCCTTCCTAGCCAAGACCTCTTGAGAGAAGAAGAAATTGCTCAGGAAGAGGAGATGGTTGTATGGGAATGTGAGGACGAAAAGATAGAGGAGGATGACGAGGAATCCGACCGTGACGAAGACGATGGAAAAGCTACGAACGAAGACGAAATCGAAGAAATAGACCCTGAAGTAGATGCTATGTGTTTAGAGCAGGCCTGTCGGTCGGTTTTGCGCGATCTAAACGCTCAGCTTTGGAGCGCTTCTCGGGACTTCGCGGTGCCAATAGGTATTCTGGCCTCGATGGTGGAGGACTTCGTTGTCTACCAGTCGCACGGTCTTCCGCCCCGCCCACCGGAGTTCTACGTTGAGGACACGCGACTCTGGCCCGAATTCACCTTCGGGCGACGACAGAGAAGGCTGCTGGTAGAAAAGGAATACCTGGCGGATGCCCGCAAGCGGCCCGGGTTCCTGAGTTGGGAAATAGACATAGAAGATCTTGCCTGATAATGCCCTTCACAGTTGCGAGCCAGAACGCTCCATCCTAGGCTTTCCCAGCGATTCCTGCCTGTTACTTACATTTATAGTTTACTTATAGCGTATTCCGTGGTACAAGAGCACGCTGTCCCGGATTCTTCCGCCTACGGAGGAACAAACGTGAATCTAACGATGCCAGTTGTCGAGGCTCATGGAGACAAAAGGGCTGCTCTTTCAGTCCATGTCCGAACAAAGCTTCGGTCCCAGCGGAGTGATGTGGAGGCAGCCGCGAAACTAATGCCTTTGGCTAAAGGCGTCGGGGGGTACTGCGATCAAGGAGAACAACTCCGGCAGCTACAGAGAATGGAGGCGTTGGCTTTACTGGCTGGGGGCATCGCACACGACTTTAATAATATTTTGACCGGCGTACTTGGCATGGGTGAATTAGCCCTTACAACTATGGATAAAGGTGATCCCCACCGGATTCGGGTCGAAAGAATAGTTGACGCCGCAATTCAGGGAAGATCGCTGACAGGTCAACTTCTCGCGTTCACGCAAGATGAAGCTCTGCCCCTCTACGCACTCAACCTGGATGCAGAGGTTGACCAAATGCAGGATATGCTCAGACGATTGATCGGCGAACATATTGAAGTTCATATCTTCCTTGAGTGTGAATCCCAAAAAATCCTCGCGGAAAGAGGTGCCGTCTTCCAGGTCATTCTCAATCTGGCAGTAAATGCGAGAGACGCGATGCCCAAGGGTGGTCGGCTGACGATCCGAACTTTCGCTGCGGAGGTGCAAACGGATGAAGGGGAACACGCTGGAATACTTAACGGAAGATACGTTGTTCTGGAAATCGCCGACACTGGATGTGGGATGGGCAAAGGGCTGCAAGAACGAATCTTCGAGCCGTTCTTCACCACCAAAAAGGCGGGCAGAGGAACTGGCCTAGGTTTATACACGGTCTCTGAAATCGTGACCCGATGTTCCGGTCATATTCGCGTCGAAAGCGAAATCGGCCGAGGCTCGACTCTTCGGACTTATTTTCCGGTTGTACAGTCCTCTTCGCCGACAAAACACGCAAGAAGTATTGATTCGCATAAGAAGAAAAAAAGAAACGAATTGATCCTGGTGGTTGAAGACAACGATACAGTTCGGGAGGTATTGCAAAGCCAACTAACGAATCAAGGATATTCGGTACAGTGCCACGCAAGTCCCTCTGCGGCAATCCGCGTTTCCGAACAATTAGGCGAGGAATTTAAGTTACTTTTGACAGATGTCGTTATGCCCGGGCTGAACGGTCCTGAACTAGCACGTCAGTTGAGGGAAAAGCGACCGGACTTGAAAGTGGTATATGTCACAGGTTGGGCCCCGGCAGAGATTTTGCCCGCTGATGCTCTTGGAGAGGATTCGAGGCTTCTCCGCAAACCATTCACGACCCGAGAACTTAATGCAACGCTACGTCATTTGTTAGATTGATGAGTTTTAGCGGTACGGATGCGGCTGAGTCTGGCTAGTGTAGCTATGCTGTCCGAGGGCGAACTCAAACGCGTTCTCGACCTGGCACTGGGACGAAAGTCTTGGAGCTGCGGACGGAATCTTGCCGCGCCCTCAAGGACTCGCCAGAGCAATCCAATGAGTGGCGAAGCACGGAGGCGAAATACGGGACGCGACGATCTCAACAGTCGGGAGGTAACCAGGAATGGTCATCGGTGATCGCTTGGTTGAGTTGCGTGAAAGCAAGAATCTCTCTCAAGGAGACATCGAAAAGAGAACGGGCTTGCTGCGTTGTTACATATCCCGTGTTGAGAATAATCACACGGTTCCGGCCATCGAAACTTTGGAAAAGCTGGCGCGGGCTTTCGAGGTACGGCTCTACCAACTTTTTTATGATGGTGAACAACCGCCTCAGCTCCCGATTCTCCTTAAGGAAAAGACCTCGGACGAGATTGTTTGGGGAAGCTCGGGTAAAGACGCGCTGTATCTTCATAAGCTGAGAAGGTGTCTCGGCAAATCAGCGGAGCGAGATCGCAAGATTCTGCTATCGGTCGCTCAAAAAATGGCTAAAGTTAGGAATCGCGTCGCGCAGGCTTCTCGCGCTCAGGCTTGAGAAGGAAGGGAAGTCTGAACTCGATGCCGTTGCGGGGCCTTGCGGCACCTAGCGCTAGGCTTGAATGATGTTGTTACGAACCGCGTATCTCACAAGCTCGCCGAATGAACGCACCTCAAGTTTAAGCATGATCCTTGCCCTGTAAGTTTCAACTGTTCTTGTGCTGATATCCAAAATATTGGCAATCTGTTTGTTGGTCCTGCTCTCAGCCAAAAGTTGGAGGACCTCTCGTTCTCTCGGAGATAGTCCCCTTAGGAGGCCTACGGGCCGTAATTCTGACGCGGAAGTGGTCAAGGGTCGCGCCGCAGTTAATGGAAGCGGGAGATGCAGAAACTGTGAGATTGCCCGCGCTTCCGATACGCAATCGTTAAGCAACTCAAAAGACTGCGCGAACAATTCTGCCCTTTCACCCGTCCCGTGGTCAAGCCGACTGAGTCGGACAATGTTTCTTCTTACCTCTAAATCCACACTGATCAGCTTGCGAGAAAAATTGCGCAGTGTTTCTTCCAATTTTCTGGTTTTGGTAATTTCCAAAACCGTTGCGCCAACTTGCCTTACCCTCCCTCTCCGATTTGTTAGGGGGAAATAGTTCACAATCCAGTGACCCGCTTCTGTTCGTGTTTGAAGTTCAGCGGTAACGTCCGAATTCAATACTGTCTTGCCAGTGCGCAGCACCCGCTCCAATGTGGGTTCCACTTCTTTTGAGGCTCCACTTCCGACAACTTCAGATATTGTTCTACCGAGATGCGCCTTGGCTGGTGTGCCGTTCATTGCGGCGAGCGAGCTGTTAACAGCTTGGAAGCGCATATTCCTATCGAAAACAACGAAGCCAAGAGCTGGCGTGCAAAAAAGCGTATCAAGTAACTGTCGGGGCTCACAAAATGAAGGAACTGCGAACAGTCTACCGTCGCCTAGTGGTCGGGTTACTTTCGTATGCCCCATTGAGCCCCCAAATCATTGATTTTTTCACCGTCTGGAACGGGCGGCCTTAAGAAGGGGTTAGATATTATTGGGCAATATAGATAGTTAACTTGGTTCTGTAAAGCAGAACAAGCAAGGACCTCTTTTTACGGCAGTCCGTTCAATTTGACCATTCACTAGCGCGAAGACGCATGATCCCGCGAGGGCGGTTGCCTATCGAGTCAAAAAGGTAAGCTGTCGGATGCTATGTCAGTAGTTAAACCGACGTAGGACACCGGATTGACAATAATAAATCGTTTACACATATTGCGCCTGTCCCGGGAGGGCGATGATGGAACAATTCCTTATCTGCAAGAATCCCGTATGCCGCTTTCTTCTAGACCTTCGAGAAGGCGGAAAAGTCTTATCGCGTTCGGAGATTGCACTGGGTGAATGTCCAGAATGTGGCCATCAGTGGTCTAGCACTTGCCCATTTTGCCTGGAACCGCTAGACGTTAGTTGGCGTGGAAAATTGCCGCACTGTTCAAAGTGTCTGCACAAGCTACAGGCACAAGCAGCCTAGGAAGATTCGCTGAGTGGCAGTTCGAGGCTGCGCCGTTTCAACTCTTCCCGAGCTTCCTTCACTTGAATCACGAACGTCTCCCGAGGCGGATGACCTAGATTCGCTTCCTCGGTACACATATATTTCGCGGCCTTCCCGAACCTCAACAATTCCATGTCCGACATTATTCGCAATCGTTCGCGCAATTGGTCCAGGTCTACGCCGTCTGAAGTGAATTTGTACATCGCCTCTCCTTCTTGGGAGAGGAAACGGGTGGTCAGAATATCACGGCCCGATCCGTACTGTTGGGCGGCGATTTCGCCTAATTCAACTTGGCTAGCTTGTCGAACCGTGAACGATCCAATACATCGTCCCCTTGGACGAACGCCGTGAGAGCCGTGCCTTTGGGGATGGTGATGTCTTTGCCGTGCATTAGCAAAAACAAGGCAGACCCGCCTAGTGTGAAGATTGCTGTAGCCGCCATCGCTCCCACCATCGCGCCCGTTTCAATCCTGCGGTCATTCAATGGCGCGGACGACGGCCCCGAGCTATGTACGTGCGCAGTCGAAGACCGGCGTTAGAGTGCTATTTGGAATTTCATTCGCCCGGAGGAAAGCCCATCAAAGCCCCTTTGAGGGGGAACAGAGATCAACTTCTCCCCGTAGGAGTGTCAATCCAAAGAGACGATACGGGCCGCGTTATGCATTGTTGGCGACTTAGCCCGACCTAGTTGTCCGCAATGATCCTCGCTCGACTAGTGAACACCTGATAGTCGGTGAACTGGCCACGACACCAATCGATGTGCTTCTTGTCCTCACTCTCTGATGAAAAAGTCAGAGGAATCAGCAGAGGAGGGTTATCGGCTCGCTGGAGCCAACCGTAGGTGACGACGATATGATAGATTTTCCGTTCGCCGGGAAGCTGATAGTGCTCCGACATTCGGATTATGTTCGTATTCTCGTCGGTCCAGACTTCGCCGTAACAAGAGGCCGTGACAGTTTTGCTGGATACGAAGAAAACATAGTCCATAATGTACCTAAACTTACATAAGGCGTCTTCGAGCCCGGCGCTATACTGAAAGACCTTCATCCGCTTGTCGTTCACGGTCGCGTCGGCAGCCTGATGAACTTTCAATCGGAGTTCTGTTCCTACCATTTCAGGCAGCTCTGACCACTCGCTACCAGGAACTATCGAGTGATTTAAGAGAGGTATAGGTATTTCTTCTAGCTCTTTCTTGCCTTCGGGATACCAGCGGAATTTTTGAGAGCCGTCGATAACCCGGACTTCATACGCTGCCTCAGCAGCGGGCTCCTTGTCTCCTGATCCCCAAGCAAGTCTCTGCACGGCGATAAAGTTGCGCATGCTATCGGCCAAAAGCTGAGCTTTCCGCCGTAGCGCAGAGACTTCGGACGGTTCCTCGGGGCGATGCTGTAGCACGTCATTAGTAGGAGGTACGAATTGTGGATAGAGGTCTTTCGAGACGGGTGAGATTTTGTTGGTGAAAGGGAATATGCTCTGCGCCAAGAAGGGTTGCACCTTGCTCACAAAATCAACCAAAGATTGAATCGGCACGGCCAGTGCAACCGGGTCTCCATTCCTATGTGTCCCGTTCAGAACCCCAACAATCCGGTTGGTTTTCGTATCCACAACTATGCCGCCACTAGCGCCTGGGCGAATTGCCTTACCGTCAGACAAGTTGTAGTCAAAAGCCAGGAGCCCGGTTGTCGTCTGGCCTTTGAATGTCCCGGTGAATCTCAACAATTTGCGAATGGGGTTGACGGACTCTTTGGGATAGGCATAGATGTCTACCTGCTGACCAAATTGGAGTTCATCAAGACTGAAAGCAATACCATGATGATGAGGCAGAGGCCGAAGCAATTCAAAGATGGCAAGGTCTCGGCTCAGAGCGTACTTCGTGGGACTCACGGCGTCACCTTCGTTTACCGTAGCGCCTTCATCGTCTGGACCTGTAGCAAGATATCGCTCGATGACTCTCTGCCCTTTGATTCTGTGAGGCCGAGCAAGTATGGCAATGTGGTAGTTTGTTCCGATGAAACGACACGCGGGGTCCAAACAGAAGCCCGTACCACCGCTGGCTTCGATGCCAACAACACTGAGCTTTAACTCACTAATAGGAACAACCGTCCGGTCAAAATCCTGAGTATGTATAACCGAGGAAGGAAGCGCCGTTGTCGAATGACGAAACGACGTTTCCTGTGCCGCCGTAGGCGCCACGCATGTACATATGATGAAGATCGGGACGACTTCGCGCCAATTCACCAGGCATCACCGCGCCGCTAGAACAGCGGACAATGTTTTGCACGCGGTTTTCCACCGACCGAGCTACTGAGCGCAAAGGATTTAGCGACTTCTAAGAACATGACTTAACCAAAACGGAACGAACAAGCAGCCATTGCGGAAATGGCTGCCGAATACGGACTAATGTGAGGCAACCGAGACGCATGACTGTGTTCCCGTTTTGGCGCACGAAACTGTCTTGGATGTGACCTATATTCCGGCGCTGTCCCAAATGCGGTGGAGGGGCAATCGTAGTTTGTCCGGGATACAGGCGGAGGTCGTCACCCGGTAGTGAGGCGCAATCGCTTGGAAGTCCTTGCGGGCAGTCTCTTGTGCCTTGCGCTAGCGGTGATGCTTTTCGGTTGGCTAATCGAGCCGGTGCTGGAGAGCGTTCTCAGAGCGTCGAAATGACTATAGCGGTCGATCCCGACGCTGTCCCTGTGTACAGCTAACGGTTAATGGACGCCTGTCCTCCGTAACTGTAGTTAGCTCCCCGCACTTACTTCAATCTTAAATAGCAGAGGAAATAGGGGAGAATATGAGAACGAAAATCATAGCATTGTTGTTGTCTTGCGCAATTCCGTTCGCGACGTTCGCCGCGAAAGATTCTGGCTATGCCGTTGTTTATGACGGCGGATCGTTGCCGAGCGTAAAAGCCGGGACTAAACTGAAGCTCTATATCGAATCGGACAAAGTCACGGTCATGAATGGCAAGACGCTCGTTACGACCCTTGTGCCTACTTCGATCACGGAGATCAGCTACGGCCAAGACGTTCATCGTCGGGTAGGGACTGCTGTTGCCGTAGGGGTATTCACGCTTGGGGCCGGGGCACTCGTTGCTCTGAGCAAGTCCAAGAAGCACTTCGTCGGTTTGACTTGGGCTGCTGGCGACCTCAAAGGCGGTTTCGCGGTCCAGTGTGACAAAAATGACTATCGCGGCGTTCTGGTGGGCTTGGAGGGAGTCTCTGGAAGGAAGGCCGTTGACTCAGAGGCGATGACCGTCAAGAACTAACAGCGCCAACGAAATCGACTGCCAGTCACATTCTCGGTACTTGGAGGAAACTATGGTGCTCAAATCTCGGCCTTTCTCAATAGCGGCGTGCGTCTTGGTGTTTGCTTTGGCCTGCGGCGTCGCTGCCTCGACCTTATTCTCGGCGACCTGCACCGGCTCTGACCCCTGTCATGTCTGCAAGAACTGCAAGTATTGCCAACACTGTGCCAAGGAAGGCGGCAAGTGCGGGGTGTGCAAGTAGGACACCATCGATCTGTTCACACTACGAGACCAAACTACCTGCCTCAATCTCAGCGTTCGCCAAGACCGTCGTCAGCATTGGTTGCAGCCGCTGATACAACTGGTCCAGAAAGAGGTCGAATCCCGCATCTTGCCCGTGCTCCTTCAACTCTCCGCTGACAACCCGGAACCACCGACCGGCATTTCTACGGTAAGTAGTCGATGGCCCGTTTTTCTCGGGTGACAAGCAAAGTTCGCCGACGGTACGGACACGGAATGGGCATACGTGTTCGAGGAGGAGGAACGCGTGCTGCACGTGTGGCGCCGCACCAAGCATCCGGATACGGGCGAGTATTTGTGGAACGATGTCGGACGCGTCGAACTCGACAACGCCAGCGAGACGAGTTGGACTCACATCGAGTGCGGCGACAATTACGAGCGTTGCTCACACTATGCATGGTTCCACTGTCCCGAATTGCAGGGAATGACCCTCGAACCGCTTGGTACGGCAAAATTCCTGGGCCGCGAACCGATGCGACGGCACGACGTCATTGCCTACGTTCTCGACGGCATTCGCTACCAGAGACGGGATGCGGTTTCCGCGGCGGATACTTCGGGCGCGCCAATATTCCCACGGCGTTTCGCCGCTCCATTCACGACTCGCGATATTGGTTTGAAGAAGTCATCGGACCGGACGGTGCCCGCATCGCCTTGCCGGTCTCTGCTTCGGAGAACAACGTGGAACGCCCGTGTTGCGGAGTCACTTGGGTTTTCCCGCCGACACTCGCCAATCCGGGCGAGACCACGTTGAACTGAGCCATGCTCGCACTCGCCAGGACTGCGGAATAAAATGGTTGCGGCATGCGAGTTCACAAAATCGTGCACATCGATATGGACGCGTTTTACGCGTCAGTGGAACAGCGGGATGATCCACCCTGCGCGGCAAACCTGTCCTGGTCGCGTGGCGCGGCAGCCGGTCCGTCGTCTGCGCCGCTTCGTATGAAGCGAGACGGTTTGGCGTGCGGTCCGCCATGCCAGCAGTTCGAGCGGCACACCTCTGCCCCGGCGCCGTGTTCCTGCCCCCAGATTTTCCACGCTACCGGGCCGTTTCGCATCAGGTGCGCGAGATCTTCAAGCGACACACAGATCTGATCGAGCCCTTGTCGCTTGACGAAGCGTATCTCGATGTTTCAGAAAACAAGACCAGATTGCCTACCGCCACGCAGGTGGCGCGTACGATTCTCGAACAGATTCGAACGGGATTGAGCTTAACGGCTTCGGCGGGCGTAGCGCCCAACAAATTCCTGGCAAAGATCGCATCTGACTGGCGAAAACCGGACGGACTGTTCGTCATCCAGCCGGAAGAGGTAGATTCATTTTTGTTGCCGCTGCCGGTGAGCCGTCTGCCCGGAGTAGGCAAGGTCACTGAAGAAAAGCTGAAAAGCTTTCAAGTGCAAACGGTCGCGGATTTGCGAGCGTTGGATTTGTCGACACTACAACATCGCTTCGGTCGCTATGGCCTTCGCCTCCACGAGTTGGCGAGAGGGATCGATAACAACGAAGTCATTCCAGACCGGCCGACACAATCCATATCTGCCGAGGACACCTTCGAGCAGGATGTGACGCTGACCGATACCGAGCCGACCAAGCCATCATTTCGGCACACACGATTTTGCCCAACGTTTTGGGTTTACAGCGAGAGTGTTTTGATATCAAAGAGCTGGAACCCTTGATGCAGACATGTTTTGATGACTTCAAAGCTATCTTGGAAGAGCACCGAATACGCTCGGCCCGTGAAAATCCTATAGGCCCCTCCTGAAGGTGACCGGGAGGAACGCAATGGTTCTGGTGTGACATTGGCCGCGAAGTCGAGGGCGAAGCGGCGATAAAGTCGAGGGGCGATCCGTTTGGAGCAACTTGGGAGCAGCACAAGGACGGCTCGAATCTCATAAGCGCAACCGGAGCAACGACTTAGATTGAATTTGCGACTGCTTAGAAGGCAGACGCTCTCCAGTGAGCCACGGGGATCACGGGTTCACGTCAGAAGATTTGTGTACAGCTTGTGTACAAGAAGGCGGTCTTGAAGGGCCTGAAAATGGACCTAAGCAACGCAGAATCAACAACAGACTCTTGAGCTACAGGCCCACGAGGTAAACCTTTTGTACCACTGTAACTTAGCGGGTCACCGTTTCAAGCGTGCCCAATTTGTGCCCATTTCCCGAAAACAGGTGCCTTACAGCTTCTGCGCGGCCTTCCTCACGGCTGCCACGCTTGTCTTGCCTGTTTTCTTACGCATGGTTCCAAGCGTCGCATTGGGTGAAAATTCCGGAATCGGCGTAGGCAGGTTCTTATTGAGTGTATCGCTACGCTTCTGCTGAATTTCGCCACCCTTTGGCCGTCTCTTGTCACGATGGCGGTTATCAAGCCCCGGTTCTTTCATCGGCAATCCTTTCGAGCTTCCAGCTTGCGGGCCGCATCTGCTAAATCCGTAGCGTCCGTTATATCGTAGCGGTCGAAAATCGAATCAGTCTGATGGCCAGAAATCAACTTGGCCACGTGTTTCGAAATTCCAGCGCGTACCATATTCCTAACTGCGCTACGCCGCAGGTCGTGGAAAATCAAATCTGGCAGTTCCACTTTCTTTGCCAGTGTGCGCCAAGTACGCCGAAAATCCGTAACTGGCTTGCCGTTTGCCCACGTAAACACGTGGTCGCCTGGCTTCTTTCCCTTGACACATTCCGCGACCAGCCCGAAAACATCTTCGGTCATTACCACGGCTCGGCCCTTGTCGTTCTTGGTTGTGCCGGGTAACAGATGAATTGTTCGGGCTTTAAGGTCAATCTGCGAAACCCGCAAGCCCAGCAATTCACCCTTCCTGAATCCAAAATTATAAGCTACAGCCAGTAGGGCGCGCAACCAACCATATTTTGCCTTTGATTGAAGGGCGGCATATTGCTCGTCGTTCATGAATCCAGAGCGCGGGTTTGGCTCGCGAAGCTTTTCGGGGAACCGGGGCACACGGGCGACCTTGGGCGGGTCTGCTTTTGCGCCGTGATTGAACATTGCTTTGAAAACGGTCAGTTCGTGGTTCACGGTTGAAGTCGCCGCTTCCCCTGCTAGCCGTTCACGGATGTATTGCTGCAAATGGTCGCTGGTAACACGGTCGGCCAGCATTCCGCCGAAGAACGGTTCTAGGTGAACGCGCCAAACCAATTCAATCCAGCGATACGAACGGGGCGCTGAATTCTGCGCATACGTTTTGTATGCCTCGGCCAGCGTATCCACTTTCACACGGCCCTCGCGCGGGTCGAGCTTGCCGGAGTCGCGTAGCGCCAGCGCCCGCGTTAGAGCCTTTTGCGCTTTGGCCTCGGTGCTGAACGATTCGCGCCGCCGACGCCCTTGGGTGTCGTAGAAAGAAATCTGCCAGCGGGCAGGACCGAGTTGCCGGATACCTCCTTCGCCATATTTGCCGCTCTGTTTGGGAATTTCCAGAATCGCCGTGTTTGCCGCCATTGCCCCTCCGTGCGGTGAGTCTGTGCCCGAAAACGCTAAAGCGCGAGGGTACGAAGGTACCAACAGGGAACATTTGTTTGGGCCACATTGGAAAAGCCTTGCATCTGTGATAACTACGTGGTAATCTATAGTTACTGGATAGCCCGCTGGCCCGGTTGAAAGGTTGCTACAGCCGGAATACGCAGGAACGGCAGGGCTGACACACCAAGGCAACTTACGCGGCTGGTTTACGCTTCAATTGAAGCCCAGTCCAGCCAAGCCCCCACGAAGCTGCTGGGTGCGCATCCTGAAACACAGGATGTGTTCCCATGCCCGAATTGGCTGGCCCCGTTAGCACGGTCCAAACTACCACTGAACAAAAAACTCATACCGCGCACCTGCTTGATGTTGCAAGCGCGGGCGAATTCCTTGGCCTTACCAGTTGGCAAGTTCGCGGGCTGTTGGCCAGCGGCGAATTGCGCTGCATACGTGTAGGCCGGAAGATTTATTTCCGCCGCGCCGCACTCGTCCGCTGGGCCGAAATTTCAGAAACCCGGTACAAGGTCGCATGAAAACCGAGCGCATTGGTGCGCTGGGTTACGTTAGGTAAAGGAGCCGTTTAATGCCCGCACTCGAAAATCACTACACCGTAGCCGAAGTGTCCAAACTCTGGAAGCTGTCCGAAGATACCGTACGCGCACTTTTCCGTGATTACCCTGGCGTGCTTAAAATTGCCCAGCCAGCCCGCCGTTTCAAACGCGCATACGTTAGTTTGCGCATCCCCGAAAGCATAGTGCAGAAGCGGCACGCAGAGCTGCATGGAAAGGCAACGCTGGGGCGTGTGTGAACAACATTTCCGAACGCACAAGGCTGGCGCGTTCGGTAAAGAGATGTTCGCCGAAGCAGGGGCGTAACAGGCCACGGGTTTATTGAAGCTGGGCGAGGCAACTTGCTTAGGAGTGGGACGCGGAACACTTCATCACGCGCAGCTAGGGATTCGGCCTTAGCAAGCTGAGCAGATTGAGTTGCGTTCTGCTGTGGGACTTGCGGCAGGCGAAAGCCTGAAACGCCCACAGTCTGCCCCACGCACAAGATTAGCTCAGGAGTGGGGCGCGGAATACTTCATCACGCGCAAACTTTTTTGCTGTTGCTGGTTAACGGAAACGCAAATACGTAGAGAGGATTCATGGAAACGGTACCCTTCCACTGCTCCGCTGAATGGCACTTCGCCCGCCTACAAGGCAAGGGCAGGTTTTTTGCCGCCACGCTCTACTCCTTCGCTTTCCATTTATCAAAAAGCACAGGCAGTTTTTTTGCCAGCATACCGCGCATGGCCGAATACTTCGGCGTAGATGAGCGCACTGTGCGCAAAGCCCTGCACGCACTGGAACAGACTGGCTTTTTTGAACTGCTGGCAAAGCCCCGTGGGCGGCCCCGGCAGTACCGCGTAGTGGGGCACAAAGAATGGGCCAGCTTACGCCCCGGCGTCTGCCCACAAAAAGAACAAACGCCGTGGGAAGATGAACCAAAAGATGAGTTGGGCAAAATGTTGTACGCCATTAGCGCGGGCAGGTTTAGGCCGTATCCAAACTTCCTAAAAGGTATGCGCCGCACGGGTCACAGCGACTTGGAAATTGCTCGGCACTTCCGTGGTTTCATGAAAACGTACCGCCCCAAAAACATGCGCATTTACGCAATGGGGCTGTGCAAACAGTTTATGTCGTATTTGCGTTCGCAGCCTGTAGTGGAAATGCAGCCACAGGCTGCAAAAACCCCTGCTAACCCCTTGCACGTAATGTGAGGGGTACCCCTTGCACGCGATGGGAGGGGTCAGGCCGAAACCCCTTGCACGCGATGGGAGGGGAGGGGTGGCACGCAATGGGAGCCTAACCCTACGTAAGTAGTCCCCGAAGGGATTTAGTTCCCGATATTCAGAGACGATACCGGGTCCGCAAAAAGCGCGGCCATCCGGTTTGTGCTGTTGCCAGCTTCGCTGGCCGGGTCTGAAGATGCGGGCGCTGCCCGCACCCGCCCTAGCCGGGGGCAGAAGCAAAAGAAGGAAGGCAGGAAAAGATGCAAACCGTGACAAAGAAGTACCGCGACTTAGCAAACGTACCCGGTAACGCATGGCTGCTGGCCACGTGTGAAGGCGAGCAGCTATTACACATGATAGACATGCTGCAAGACCCGCCCCCGGCTGTGATTAACGCGGCAGGCGAATTTCTGGTGCTGCCGCAGCCCCACAAACCAAACAGCGCCATCAATGCGCGTGCCCAATTTGAAAGAGGGCAGGACGACATCCGATGCGTGGTCTTGTAGGACGGCCGTTTATACCAGCCGCGAGTCCCAGCAGCGTGGGCGAAGACGGCGTGGAGTGGTACCCGAACGACACGCCAGTTACCGTACAGCAGGCCGCCCCAGCAAAGCCCGCTGCGCGTAAGCGCGTGCCCGGACCCAGCAAGGTAAAGAAGCGTGCCGCACGCAAGCAGCAGCACGTGGCCAAGCTGGCGACACTGTACGCCGACCACAACGAAAACCTCCGTTATGCGGACGTACTGCTGGCGCGGGAGGTGGCGGCCACGGCAGCAGTGCAGGCAGGTAAGTCAGGGCAGGACCCACAGGCAGGCTAGGGTAAGGCAGGAAGGTAGCAACAGACCCCATGAGCGACCCAAGACCAAGGCAAGCACAGCACATGGCAGCCATGCAAGAACATACCAGTTACGTACAGCTTATGACCACTTTGCGCTGCTTTGTAGCGGGTATCGTGCAGCTATTGGACGCAGTGACAAGCCCTGTGCGCCCCATGTCCTACGGCACTGCTGGTAAGTGCTGTGTTTACAGAGGCTTGCAAGCATAGCGGCAATGCTCTGCAACCCTCTGATAACAAAGGGGTAGGGGGAGTGATTTATGAATCTGGCATGTGGCACAAACCGCGCGCAAGTTTGACGACATGGCGTTATGTGTTATTTGGCTTTTGTTTTGCCTTGATTTGGGCTGCCTTTGGGCACGTTTAGGACATGTTTACCAGTGATTAGATATAGTTAAGGGGTACTTTACGACATGGGACGCAGAGGGCCACAGCCGAAAGGCGAGGCATACCACGATTTGACAGGCACGCCAAACTGGTCCACGGCGCAGCCGGAAAGTGCCATATTACCGGGCCGCCCAGCAAAACCTAAAGGAGTCTCGAAGGACGCATTAAAAGTCTTCCGGAAGATTTGCAAGCAGCTTGCCCAGCGGCGCGCCCTTACCCCCGGCGACGGGGAAATCTTGCGGCTGTACTGCGTGCAGTTCGACAGGCACATGCGTGCGCTGGCCGCGCTGGCAGTCGATGGCGAAATTATCACTACCACGCGCGTGTCCAAAGGCGGCGACACGTACGAGGTACAGGCGGCAAGCCCGTGGCTGGCCGTGGCGGAAAAAGCAGAGCGGCAAATGGTTTCGATTTTGGACAGGCTGGGGCTTAACCCGCGCGCCAAGGATGCCGTGAAGCGCGGCGCGCCTCCGCCCCCAAAAATCAAGCCGGGGGAAACGAACGACCCACTATTTTTGTAGGAGGATGAAATGGTAAAGCAGGTACCACTTTCGGAAGCAGACAAAGCGCACGCGGCGTATGTCTTGGAGCACTACACGCCCATCGTGAAGGCTGCGGGCATGTGGTCGCCCTCGCTTAACGCTGGAAACATCTACGCGCTGGCCGGGGCAATTCAGAAAGACCCCGGCGTGTGGGAGCGCAGCGCCAAGCTGTCGCAGGGCTGCGTAATCTCCGAGGGCACAGCGCTTAAAGTGCTGCAAGCAATGACGCCCGTGGAAATTGAGGCGCTGCAAATGCGCATCATGACTAAGTACAAAAACAACGTAAGGGAAAGGTAAACAGCCATGCAACTAAAGAGCAGCAAGGAAGTCAGCTCGTACAGCAAAACCACAAAGGAAGACAGTGCCCAGCGCATTCAAGACTTAGCCCACGCCATTGCCCGCCCCAGCGGCATACCGCAGCAGGGCGCGCAGATAATTGCGCAGCTTGTCGTAACACTTGAGGTACGGATAACCGACCTTGAGGCTGCGCTAGAGCGCAAGGGCCGCAAATGAACCTTTTCGGCACACTGCGCAAGCGCTGGGCGCGGCCCGTAACAGCGCCCAGCCATGTTGACAGTTTTTTCATTACCAGCGAACTCAAAAAGTTAGGCGGAGGCCACATGAAAGTACGTGTCAAAGAAACCGGGGAAATTGTTTGCGTTCCAAACAGTCCCACGGTTCAGTTAATGATTAAAACGGGCGCAGTGGAACCCGTGCAGGAAACCCCAGCGCAGCGCCAAGCTGCTGCCGAGTACGTCCCACCCAAAACCCCAGCCAAGTGGACCGTTCAGGAAGAAGACGGCACAGGCACTTTCATTATCTGCTGGGCGTGCACCGGCTGCCAGCAGGGCGGACGCTTTGTGGGCGCAAAGATTGACAAAGCTCACTTACTGCGCGCGTGGCATTGTGGCCACGTGGGCGGGGAAGTCCCAACGCAGGAAGTCATTGACACATACGCGGCCATTAACAAACCCAGCGCGCCACTTGCGTACCCCGGCCAAAATGCCAGCCCCGAGAATAAAGATATGGCGGCGGATTTGCTCAACCGCGCTGGGCGCGAAGCTGCGGGCGTGCCGCAAGGATGACCCGCTACACGGCGCGGGCAAGAAGATAGCGGAGGCAAACCATGTTTGTAAAACTCAATAGCAGCGGCGCAGTGCGCGAACTGCCGGACGTATTTGCCAAGCAGCTTATCGAGCGTGCCGTGGCTGTCGAGGTTGCTCCCGACCAAGCTGCGGCTGTAGCACTTGCGCCAATCGAACGCGCCATAACAGGCGGCGGCGAAAAGAGGTAGTCATGAAAGAAGTTCTTGCACGTTTTGAAAAAGTCGCTGCGGCGCACGGGCTAAACGCGGATGCTGCCGCAGCGATGCGCGCCCTGCTGGGCGACGCACACACGGCGGGTTTTGCCAAGCACATGGCCATTGCAGAAGCGGCAAGTGCGCCAGTGCCCGAGGCGGTAGAGCCGGAAGAAGAAGAAGAGGACAGCGTGCGTACGCTGGTCCATGCCGTGCGCAAAGAAATCCGCAAGGGTTTGAAGAAGGAAGTGCGCAAGGCCGTGCGCAAGCAGTTTGCGCGCAGCAGCACTGTGGCGCAGCAATGAAACGCAAAATCAAATTTGTGCGCGTATTTGTACGGGTATTTTATGCCACGTACTGCGTGCGGTTCGCAGCCGCACTGCGCGCCGCGACAGAGGCCGCGCAAAAGCACTCTAAAGGGGTAAAGGACAATGAGCGATAGGAACGAATGTACCCCCGGCGACTTTGCCAATAGTGCAGCACTGGCAGCCGACCACGCAGCGCAAAATGCGCTGCTGGTCAGCACTGAGGCAGCCGTGGACGCGGCAGCCGTTAATGGGCGCGTGAACATCCAGATGGCACGTGGCTCTTGGGTTCCTGTTTACCCCGGCGAAGCCATGCCGTTTACGGCTAATGGGCGCTATGTAACCCCCGGCCCTGTGGTAGAGACCGACAAGCAGACGGCCGTTATTGCAATTATGCGTGGCGATGCCACGCTGGTTTAAGAAGGAGCAAGGCAATGATTGAATATCGAACAAACAATGGCACGGGGCTGGTTTTGAAATCCCCCGGCGTGTTGGAAGTTTATTTTCGGCATTTGCAGCGCGCTGTGGGCAGCGCCTCCGGTATGCACGCCACGATTGGCGAAGCTGCGTCTGCGAACGTGCGTGCTATGGGCTGCCCCGATTGGCTCGCGAAGAAAGTAGGCGCACGGATGCAGCGCAGGTTTGAAGAGCGCAGCGCAGCGCCCATGCTTTGCGACCTAGACAAAGTACGCGACATGGTTAACCGCCAGCAGGCGGAAGACCTAGCGAAAGTGATTGCAGCCGACAAACTCAAGTGAACGCACTACGCCAAATCGATGCTGCCGAGCAGCTTGCCAGTGTGCGCCGCGCGCTTTACCCGCGCTTTGCTGTGGCTGAGGCTGCGTGCATTTTTGCATCGTACGGCGTGAAGCCCGGAGACATCGAAGGGCTGGCCACTGCCAAGGCAAACGGCAAAGTATCCAGTCTTGTGCGGGTACGTTACAAGGACATCGGTTTGCAGATTACCACTGTGGGCTTGGCTGCGCTGGCCATTGCTAACGGCCATGCAATTTTAGAAGTTTAATGATATCCGACGGCGCTAACACCGCCGGGGTATGTGCGCCGCGACCCTTCGCCGGGTTCCTTGGAGCGCCCCGGCACCTTTTGATTTTGCGGCAAACCACTAGCGCCGTCCGTGCTGCAAACTGGCTTCATACACCAGCCTAACCGGACGGCGTGCCTTTTTGGAGGACGCGTACCACATGGCAACGGCCACTTCAATAATCAGTTACGAAAATAAGAACCTTGCTGCTAATCGGAAGCGCAGGCGCAGCCCGCTAACCATCCACAGGCACGTGTGCATGCTGGAAGCTGTGGCAGCGCAGCACGATGGTGTCCTACCCCCATACAAATGGCTGAACGCTAGCGGTTACTTTGTGAGCTACAACGTAATGATGGACCACCCCGAAGAATTTAAGCACATCAAAACATATGAGCAGCAGCACGCGCAAAAGTATGCAGCCAAGCTGGGCGCGCCGCACATCCTGTCGCCTGCAAAGTACAAAACGCTGGCCGAGTACAACGTCAATGGCGCGCACTTTGCCCCTACTGGCCTAGATATTGAACCCGGCTTGCCGGAAAGCGAATGGATGGCGCTGGGGCGCGTGCTGGCGTCGGTCGTCCAATCTGCACATTGGTGGGTAGGTGATTTCCTCCAATATGGCTTCCGTACATACGGCAAGAAGACGACGTTTGACCTTGCTCAGCAAGCCACAGGGTACTCCCGCTGCGCACTGTACCAGTGCGCCCGCATAGCAAAAAAGTTTCCGCCCGAGCGCCGCGTGGAAGCGCTTACGGTTTATCACCACACTGCCGTTGCTAGCCTGCCGCCTGAAACTGCGGACCGGCTGCTGGCCGAAGCTGTGGAGGTCGGCCTAACTGCGCGCCAGATTTTAGCAATGGGCCGCGAGGAATGCGGCAAAGGAAGAAACAGGTTTAACCGTAAAACGGTCTCGGTAATTTTATCGGAAGGCACCTACGACGTACTGAAGGCGCGCGCCGTAGGCAAAAATGTTGGCTGGCTCATTGCCGATGTTGTCGAGGCGTGGCTGGCGAGCACGCCCGTGGTACGCAGCAATAACGGCAGAAAGACACGCGGGTTTAGGGCTGCGCTTGAGGTGGCAAATTGAACATCCAGCAATTGTGGCAACAGATGCGCGTCGGAAGTATCGACGAAATGGTAGGCAATTCGGAAGCTCTATCAGAACTAAGGGCAGTGACCAGCGGGTTTGTGATGATACATGGCCCAATGGGCTGCGGCAAAACCAGCACGGCGCTGGCGTTTGCGTACGAGCGCACGGGCAAGCGTATTGAGGAACATCAAACCTTGCAATGCCTTGGCAAGTATTACGTGTCGCATATCCATGCCAGCGCGTTTGATTTGGACGACGCCACGCAGCGCAAAATGTTCTTTTACACGGCCACGCCCACTCTAATCATTGTTGACGAAGCTCAGGAAATGACACAGAAGCGGCAGCAATCCAAACTGAAAACGATACCGCCCCGTGCGGACCTTACGCTGGTATTTTGTACCACGGACCCGGACATGATTGAGGCCAGCATCCGCGACCGCTGCGCCAAAATCCGGCTTGGCCCGCTGGCTGCCCGCGAGCTGCCTGTGCTGGTAAAGCGCGCCTGTGAAGCGCGTGGCGTTACGTACACTTCGGAAATTGTGCAGGCCATGAACCGCGCCGAGTGCTTTCGCCCGCGTGCAATCTTTAACGCCGTGGATGCGCTGGCGCGTGGTAAGTCAATCGCGCAGGCTGTAGCAGGACAGTAGGTTGGTGCAGCTCGGCGCGACAGGAACGCCTCATTCATCAAAGGGGCGTACGGGTTCCACCTTGAAATCATCTACAAGGCCAAGCTCCTGAGGTATTAACTTCGCATCCTCATCGCCATGCCAGAAGCAAACGATTTCGGCAGCGAATGGAGCTTGAGTCCACTCAGGCAGGTTATCGATTGCATGCCTTAAGATGGCGCGGTTGTAATAGAAAAGGCCCAGTCTTTCGAACAGCGTTTTGTTGTGCTCTGTAAAGCATCGGATGAAGCCTTTTTCGTCCGTAAGTTCCTCAACAACGACAACTAGGAAGCGGTTCTTCTTGAGCCGAGCGACCGCTTGGCGAAAGATGTTTTCATACCATGCAAGGAATGCCTCGTAGTTTCCCCATACGGAGCGGTCTGTCTGGTCCCCGCTGTAGTGCGGGGCACTGGTGAAAACCAGGTCGTATTCTTCGCCAGCGGGCAGGTTGAACTGTGGCCCATCGGCCTGAATCCAGCGGGGCATTTGCATCGCGGGTTTTACCGCCAGCACTGCGTTCGCTTGGCGTAGATTCGTCGCAGCTTGCCCCTTCCCCCACTCGATGCCCGTGTAATCGTAACCTAGAGATGTCGCAACGATTCCACGTGTGCTGCCGCCAGCAAATGGGTCAAGAATACTGCCTCCCGCCTTACCAAACCACCGGACCATACACTCGCATAGCACCGGGTCAAAAACAGAAGTCCATTCGAGCTTTCGTTTCTTCCAGTACTCCTGCGTTGGGTCCAGCACGGAAAACGGAGGTGAGACGAACAAGTCGCTCAGTGAACCACGTCCTTCGTTATAGATTTCTTTTTCTGCCTTGGCGAGCGTGGTTCTGCCGTTCAAAATTTCGTCCAGCGTGCCGCCCCGTTTCTTCTCTAAAGCCACGGCCTTTTCCACCGAGCGCGCTGATATACCAACCTTCCGCGCCGCATGTTCGGCGGACTTCCCGGAAACCTCGCGCACTTCTGCGCTAGGTTTTTGCCCTTTCTTTGGGCGACCACCAGTACGCTTTTCGGCTTCCTTCCGCAGTTCGGGAACGAGTTTGGCGGCCCACGCCGCCCGTTGGTCAAAGGTCATCTCTCGGCGGACGTTCTTTGTGATTACGAACTCAAGCGGTGAAATGCCGTTTTCGTGCCATTTAGTGAATTTCGGTGCTCGGCCTGCGCGCTCGCATGCCAGCATTCGGTTTCGGCCGTCCAGCACCTTGCCTTCAAAAATGACGACAGGGTCCTGTAGCCCGTGTTCCTTGACGCTTTCCGCGAGAGTAATCAGCCGCTCCTCAGTCATTAACGGTGCAAGGTTAGCCAGCGGATGCCAGTTTTGGGGTTTGCAGTATTTTTTCCAATCCATGCACCAAGCTTCGCAGCCAAGGAGGAAGCCGCAAACAGTACGGAGGTACAGTTATGCCTGTTTGATTAACGGGGCAGCCCTTTTCCGCAAATATCCACAGGCGAAGCTAAGGCGAATGTGTTAGGCTGGCTCCCGTGCAGGTAAACTTACGTGGCATGGCAAGCGCACGGTTGTGAGTCTACGACTCGGAGGGTGGCAGCGTTGACGAAAATACTTCCTATAGTGAGCCTCTTTTCGGGCTCTGGCGGTCTTGACGAAGGGTTTGTAGAAGCTGGCTTTTCGCCTGTACTTGCCTTGGACAACGACCGCGCGGCTTGCGAGACATTTGAGTGGAACCATCCGAGGGTGCGTGTCCTCAAGAAGGATTTGTCGAAGGCCGTTAACGGCTATGTCGTCGAGCGCCTATCAGAACTGCCTTCGCCTGTGCATCCCATAGGGGTGATAGGCGGCCCGCCCTGCCAAGCCTTCTCAATGAGCAACGTGCACAAACGGGTTGACGACCCACGTCGGAAATTGCCGGAGAATTACGCTCACATCCTCGCGGAACTCAACAAGCATTACGGATTGGATTTTTTCGTTTTTGAGAATGTGCTTGGCCTCAAACACAAAGCACACTCCGAACTTTTCGGATATTTCAAAGAACTCTTTGCATCGGCAGGCTTCACAACCTTCGAAGGTGAGCTTGATGCTCAGGATTTTGGTGTCGCCCAGGTTAGGAAGCGTGTCTTCGTAGTGGGATTCAACAACAAAAAATACAAGTCACTTCGGTTTGAATTTCCCAAGGGGAACCCCGCCCGTAGAACAACGGTTAGAGAAACTATCGGCGACCTACCATTCCCGGCAATTTTCGAGCGTGGGTTGAACAGCGACGATGTTCCATTGCACCCGAATCACTGGTGCATGAAGCCAAAGTCGGAAAAGTTTTTCAATGGATTCCTCAAGGAAGGGGATGTAAAAGGTAGACCGTTCCGAGTGCTTGAGTGGGGTAAGCCAAGTTGGACCGTTGCCTATGGCCACCGGGAGGTACACATCCACCCGTCGTGCAAGAGGCGGCTGAGCATCTACGAGGCGATGCTTCTTCAGGGGTTCCGCCGCGACTACGTGCTCAAAGGGACCTTGTCCGACCAAGTTCGACTTGTATCAGATGCAGTCCCGCCTCCGCTGGCCAGGGCCTTGGCAGAACGTGTCCTCGAAGTTCTCAACGTGGCGAAAGAGCAGCCAGCGAAGGCGTCCGCCGCCGCCTCTTAGCGCGCCTTCTGTTTATTGCGTCTTGCGCGTTCCCGCTCGTAGTTCGCAATCCAGCCGGTGGGGTCGGGCGGCCATTCGGCGAACTTGTCGAGGCGATAGGCCGACTGGAATCTGCCGCCCGGAAGGTGTGCTCTACTAGCCGTGATTTCCCAGCCTAGGTACCGCAACTCCCGCAGCCGCTTTCGCCACTCATCTTGATTGGCTACGATGTCGAGCATGTGGCTCGGTACTGGCTCACCTACGCCAGCTCCCTTTAGCAGTTCGCCTATCCGTACGTGGACGCTATCATGCCTAATAGCCGAACGCATCGCGGCGGAATCAACCGAGGCGAAGAGGTTCTTTTTGCCTTGGTTGCATTCCTCGCAGATGGCCCATAGGTTGTCCGGCTCCGTCGTACCGCCCCATTCTCGCGGAATCTTGTGGTCAATTACGAGCGTGATACCGTGCTTCTCGACAGTCCGACCACACATCCCGCACCGCCCATGCGCGGCATGCAGCACGAGCGCCCGAGTCTTCAAGTCAATCGGTGCAGCATCGAGGGGCCGGTCGCGCGGCCCAACGTATATGTACACCGTTTTTGGTCCGATTCGCTTTTTGTCAATGCGGTAGTAATAGTGAAGGTCTCTTCGCCTGCGGCCAAATTGCACTTGCTCTTCGGACCGCACGCCGAGCTTGGTGCGCATTTCGCCTTCAGACAATCCTTCCGGGTGCTCCTTTAAGAGAGCTAGAATTTGCTCGTGAATTTGGCCAAGCGAAGGTTTTGCCATGGGTAGCAAGGAATCATAATCTAAGTAGGCCGAAAATGGATTCAGTTTCCCGAGCACGGCGCAGCGAAATTATGGGTCGTATCAAGAGCAAAGATACGAAGCCTGAAATGCTAGTCCGCCGCTTCCTGCATGGGCTGGGATACCGCTACGCGCTCCACAAGCGCGACCTGCCGGGTGCTCCCGACTTGGTGTTTCCATCGCGCAGAAAAGTAATTCTTGTACACGGCTGCTTTTGGCATCAGCACAAGGGATGTGTTGACGGAAGAGTTCCAAAGTCGCGGAAGGGCTACTGGGGGCCGAAATTGCTGCGAAACGTCCAGCGCGACCGCCGCAACATTTCTAAGCTGCGCCGTTGCGGGTGGAGGGTTATGACGGTGTGGGAGTGCGATATATCCGACAGCGACCGCCTAGTTGCAAGATTAGTTCGATTCCTTGGACCGTCCGGAACAAAGCGATTTTCTTCGATACACAACTGAAACGGCATCGCCACGTGGCACAGATATAGGGGCGCGCGTTCCGTTTTGCCAGCACGAAGCGAATCTTCCTCGACACATTCGCGGCGCTCGACCCTTAGTCGTCAATCAAGAGAAACGCCAAAAGCATTCGCAATGCGTTCTAGTTCGCGGTCAGGATAGTTCTCGTTCCAAACCTTGCGCGTTTTGTCGCGGGCAGCAGTAAGCAGATTGTAGATGAGCAGGATTTCTGGCTGAAACAAAAAGGCCGGAGTTTCCGCATCCTCTGTACCCAACTCGCGCGCCTTTTCATACACCTGTTCGATGACTGAATGCTTTGCTGCCAAGAACTCATCTAACTCGGTTGCAAACGCGCCGATGTCCTTCTGGGGAACCAATGGCATCAACACGTCAAGTACCTCGACCGACAGCTCAAGATTGGGACGTCGAGATGCCACAGTGTAGTAGTGCTGCTCCAACACGTGCAAAAGGCGAAACGTGGTTTGCGCAGAAAGTTCCATATTGAGACGGTCAAACTCTCTATCGGCTATTTCGATTTGTCCAGCCATCAGCGAAACCCGACGCCGCACATCGGGGTCTAGCTGTGCAATCATTTCTTGGTTTTTGTACACCGAATCGTGTGACATTTCCGACCACAAATGTTGAGCAAGTGTCCTTACCTGCAACTCGACCCAAAACGTGCTTGGTGGAAACTGCGTCGCATCGCCGTCGTTCTGATGCAACCGTACATTATCCAGATGTACGCTCAAGTACCCCACTCGGTCGATTCCGAGCAGCTTTTCCTTATCTTCCGGTTCGTTCGAGTCAAAAAGCGTTCTGACCTTCTCGACCACTTTATCCACGTCGATGCGATACCGAAGGGTTACGCGGGCTCCGACTTTATCCGGTAAGCTCTCGAACGTGTGATGCCGCTTGATGAGAAGTTTCTTTACCAGACTGTCAATCGACTTCGCCCGCGAGTCCACGTGAAACCAAACCCCGAGGGGCTTGAGAGAGCTGCTAAGCCGTTGCGCCACCAGTCGCCCGAATGCCTCATATAGCGGACGCTCTTCCATCCATCTCCGACGTGCCTGTTCTACGTCAGTCACTGGACCTTCGCTACAGTATCCTTTACGAGGATGTCCTCCGCGCGAATCTCAATGAAATCGTCAACATCCGTTGGGGCGGAGATAATTCCGCCCTTCTTCGTTTTGTACAACTTCCGCTCAAGATTTTTTTCAATATCCGCCACGTCTTTGCGGAATTGTGTAAGCGGAATCTTGGCCTCTTTCAAGTATTCGCGGTAAGGCTCCTGATATTCCTCGGGCATATACTCTTGAATAAAAGTCTGTGGCGCAAAAGTCCGGGTGTTCGCTTTCATCTGCGATTGCAAATGCTCGTAGATACTGGCCTTAACTGTCGGCTCCGTCACGACATTGCTGATGAACTCTATCGTCGAGGCGAAGAAACGCTGCGTAGCGACGCGGGGTTCGACGACAAAGCCGCACCCCAAGAATCGCATCCAGAACTTGGCAAGGTCATCGGACGAGAACACGTGGTACTGTCCTTCGCAGACCTGCGACCCAAAGTCGTCCTCACCTGTGCCAGTTCGGATAAACATTGCAGACTTGAAGAGGCGCGTCCCGTCTGTCAACACGAGGTCGTTCAGAACCGACATAGAGAATGTCATTTCGCCTTCCTTACCACTCAATTCCAATTGCGCGCCGCGCTCGCGTTCCAGCTTCATTAGAACGATTGCGGATTTACCGGCGGACACCGCGTCGATAACGCACAGTAGACCGGGGGATGTCGCTTTGGTGTGCTGTTCAAAGAGGTAGTTCGCCAGTTCACGTGAGCCCTCGACGAATCTCTTTCGGTTAAAGCTGCCAGCGGTTAGCAAACGAGCTTGCTTTGGAACTGGCGATGCCGTGGCCGGTAAAAAGCGCACCGGATATGCCTTGGTTGACGTGATAACGCGGGTCAGCTTCGTTAACAGGTGATTCTTCTGACTGGCATCCACCGATGTCTCAACGTCGGACAATAGAGGTCCGGCTGAGCCTTCGTGGCTCTTTTCCGGCACGTCATGGAAAATTACATGTCTAATCGTGGTTGCGGCGAGGTCATCGGGTGTTATCACGCTGAAGAGCCTCTTTTCCGTGTATGAGCGGTCATCCTATCTTCTAAGTAACTTCAGCGCAAGCGTTTAGCGAGCCTCGTCACGCCCTCTCGCCCACTGAATTGCAAACGCCAATTCTGTCAGGCACTAGAATACGAGCCACAATCACAAATTCATCATACACTTTCGCCTTTTATTCGTCTACCGAAAATATTGGAAAATTGTCGAAAAGGCAACTTAACGTCCTCAAGCGAGAAGCTTCCGAGGCGATGGCCACCCAACGCCGAAACGGATAGCCGCCGGTCCTCCGTGCCCAATTTGTGCCCATTGCTCACAAAAACCCGCCAACGAGCGCCAACGTGCACCAAAAACAAAACCCGCCTTATCAGCGGGTTGTGTTGATGGCAAAGGTCTTGCAGTACTATCCGGTTTAGGCACCTGAGCTACAGGCCCAAATGAGGAAACAACGTCCAAATTTTAGCACGCCTCGCAGTTTCTTGCGCAACCTGCGTCTAGCCTTTGTCCTCGGCGCGCTGCCCGACCCTACGTTCCCCTTTACTGGCATAGGTTGGCCCTAAAAAAACAAGACCGGGCTGGTCCACCCTCGCCTCCGCCCGGTGTCTTCCTCACCTTGAAATCTTTGGCGCATTTTCTACAGGTGTTATCACTGTCAGTGCGCTCTCACTCCTACTGCACAAAGCCCACGTTGGGCGTCGGGCCGCTCCCCTCCGGCGCTTCTTTGATCGGTCCGAACTGTGCCTCATACCTCGCCAGGTTCTCTCCCAGCGCCCGCCAGATGCGCTTGGCATGGCCGGGGCTCACGATCATGCTCTTCAACAGCTTTCCCTGGTTCCCGTTCGGGAAAATATAAATAAAGTTCAGCGTGAACTCTTCCAGGTTGTGGTGAATCATCACCAGATTGCTGTACTCGCCCTGCAATTCCTTCTCATCCGCCTTGATCTGCACCTGCCCCTGTACCGGCCTCTGTTCATCCATCTCCGTCTCTCCGATCCGTTTCTCCCCACGCTGCAAAACCCATTTCAAGGTACCACAGCCGCCGCGGCGCTCGCTGCTCTCCAAGCCTCTCGGGTCCCGGACGAATCCGCTGGTGTTGTAGAAAGCGGAAACAAACGCTCGCTTTCTATTGACAGCGTCTTATATTAAGTGTAGTTTAGAAGAGATATTTAACACGGTTAACCTAGATGATGGAGCCAGTGGGCCCTCCACAATTCGAAACCGAACCCTCCCTCAGTTCCGAGGCTTCTTCCGGCTACGCGGCCGCACCCGCAGCCTCGCGCGTCGCCACGGTACCTTCGCTCCCGGAGGCGCACCGCACCATCCCCATCACTGCCGGCGCATCATGGTTCCGTAAGGTCTTTGCGTTTGCCGGTCCCGGCTACCTCGTCGCCGTCGGCTACATGGATCCGGGCAACTGGGCCACCGACATCGCCGGCGGCTCGAAATTTGCATACAGCCTCCTGAGCGTCATCGTCATCAGCAATTTCATGGCGATGTTCCTGCAAGCGCTTTCCGCGAAGCTCGGCATCGCCACCGGGCGCGACCTCGCCCAGGCCTGCCGCGAGCACTATTCGCGCCGCACCTCGTTCGTCCTTTGGGTTCTCTGCGAAATCGCCATCGCCGCCTGCGACCTTGCGGAAGTCCTCGGCTCCGCCGTCGCGCTGAAGCTGCTCTTCGGCTTGCCTCTTCTCGCGGGTGTGCTCATCACTGCGTTCGACGTCCTCATCGTCCTGGCCCTGCAGGGCCGCGGCTTCCGGCTCATCGAAGCCTTCGTCGTCACGCTCATCGCCACCATCGCTGCGTGTTTCGCCTACGAGCTGTTTTTCGCGCAGCCTCTGTGGCACGAAGCCGCCCAGGGAATCATTCCCCGCATCGAAATCCTCCGCAACCGCGAGATGCTGTACATCGCCATTGGCATCTTGGGCGCCACGGTGATGCCCCACAATCTCTACCTCCACTCCAGCATCGTGCAAACCCGGGCCTTTGGCGCTTCCGTTCGCGACCGCCGCGAAGCCCTTCGCTTTACGGTCTTTGATTCCAACGTCGCCCTTGGCCTCGCGCTCTTCGTCAACGCCGCCATTCTCATGCTGGGTGCGGCGGCCTTCCACACCCGCGGCCTTCACAATGTCGCGGACATCACCGAAGCGTACAAGCTCTTGACTCCGGTCCTCGGGGCCAGCTTCGCCAGCACGCTCTTCGCCTGCGCGCTCCTCGCCTCCGGGCAAAATTCCACCCTCACCGGCACACTCGCCGGACAAATCGTCATGGAGGGCTTTCTCGACATCCGCCTCCAGCCTTGGGTGCGCCGCCTCATCACTCGCGCCATCGCCATCATTCCTGCGGTTCTCGTAATCGGCATCGCCGGCGAAGGCAAGGTCACTTCGCTGCTCATCCTCAGCCAGGTGGTTCTCAGTTTTCAATTGCCCTTCGCCGTCATTCCCCTCATCCAGTTCACGGGCAACCGCCTAAGAATGGGCGAATTCACCAACTCCCGCGCCACTACCGCCATCGCCTGGCTCGTCGCCATCGCCATCCTCTTCTTCAACGCCGAGCTTCTCTGGCTCATCTTCCGCGACATGTAGCGCTGGCTGCCAGCCGGCTTTCCCCTCCGCCTTTCGCCGCCGCTAACGATGTGCGAAAATTTCCCTCGCTCGCATGAACACTCCCGCGCAACGTAATCTCGCCACCCGCAAAGCTCTCTTCGCTCTTCTACTCGCTGTCATCGTTCTCACGATTGTCTACGCTGTTTTCCAAAACAGGCCATGGATCGTTCCCGATGAAGCCAAGCAACGCAAGAATCCCCTGGCACAATCCGGCGCCGATCTCAAATCCGCCCACGCCGTTTATCTCGACCGCTGTGCCCATTGCCACGGCGACACCGGCAAAGGCGACGGCCACGATGCCACCTCCTACGATCCCGCTCCGTCCAACTTCACGGATGCGAAACGCTCGCGCGCCGTAACCGACGGCGAACTCTTCTACACCATCAGCGAAGGCCATAAGCCCATGCCCGCCTTCAAAAAACGCCTCACCGAAGAGCAGCGCTGGCAGCTCGTTCTGCTCATTCGTTCCTTCGCCGCGCCGGGCGCCGAACCCGGCGATACATCCGGTTCCGTGCCAAACACATCCGGCACGCATCCATAAGCGAATATCTCGTTGCCTAGGCCTGCGTTTTCTTCGACGATAGAACTACAAAAGGAAACCCTTTAACTCCATTTCACATTCGGTGCGGCTATCTCGTCTGTAGTTATGTAAAGGAGGACACCGTGCGTAGGGCAGCGGCAGTAATACTCGGTATCGCGTTCGGCTCGAATGGTGTCTGGATGCTCGCGGCTCCGGGCCACTGGTATCTTCGCATCCCCGGCGTCGTCGCTACCGGGCCGGCAAATCTCCACTTCATTCGCGACATCGGCTGCGTTTATCTTGTTGCAGCGGCATGTCTCGTATGGCTGGCCGTCGAGCCCCGGCGATCCTGGCCCGCCGCCTTCGCTTGCGGCGCATTCCTCGCGCTGCACGCGCTCGTTCATGTGTGGGACACCGCCGTGGGTCGCCAACATGCTCACCGCTTACTTGGGGACTTTCCCACCGTAGTGCTTCCCGCCATTCTTGTATTGTGGCTTGCCTGGCCGCCGCATCACGCAACAGGGAAGGAGTCGTCAAATGATTCGTTGGTTCCTAAATCGCCGGATGAACGCGTTTGAGCGAGAGTTTCACTACGACATGAGTTACGCCCGCGACATTCTCGGCGCAAGTCTAGGCGCCTTCTGGCGTTTCTCGCGTATCTTCGGCGTTGCCAAGTACCGGCAAGACGTTCCTCGCGATGCTTGGTACGCCGCGAAAATCGCCGCCACTCTTTCCGGAGACTGCGGGCCATGCACGCAACTCGTCGTCACCATGGCCGAGCGCGAGGGCGTAAGCGCGGCGAACCTACGCGCCATCCTAGCAGCGGATGAACGAGCCATGACGCCCGATGCCGCGCTGGGTTTCCGCTTCGCGCAAGCCGTCGTCTGCCGCCGCTTGGCCGAAGCCGATACCCTGCGCGCCGAAGTCCTGCAACGCTGGGGCGGCCGCGCTCTCGTCTCGCTCGCTTTCACCATCGCTTCTTCCATCGTCTTCCCCAACGTCAAGTACGCGCTAGGCCATGGCCGCGCGTGCACGCAGGTACGCGTCGCCGGTGGAAACGCGCCTCTAGCCCATCGGGAGTCCCACGCGTGAGCACGCCTGCGAGCAGCGTTTGAGCAGCAGGTGGTTCACGCAATTTCCGCGTTCCTCGATGAACCCTTCTAAAATCGCATTCAACGAGTACGCCCGGTCGCCGCAGGATCTCGCATCCTGAGGAAGGCGTTCAAGACGCCGGGCTTGCCGGGACCAATTCGTTGCGGAGCGAA
>JBGOVX010000094.1:0-13802 GCA_041478355.1 Terriglobia bacterium
AACGAAATCAATGACTTGGCTAGGAACACGCTTCCTCCGACGATCAGCACTACTTTCCAGGGCACTGCCCAGGCCTTCCAGTCCTCCCTTTCTGGTCTTGGGATGCTGGTGATCATGGCTGTCTTCGTGATTTATGTCGTCCTGGGCATTCTGTACGAAAGTTTTATCCATCCCATCACAATTCTTTCAGGTTTGCCTGCCGCAGGGTTCGGTGCGCTCCTGACGCTCTATTTTTTCCACTCGGCCGCGCAACGGGGCTGGGTCTCTCCGCTGTTCGATATGAGTTTGGACATCTACGGCTTCGTCGGCATCATCATGCTCATCGGCATCGTCAAGAAGAACGCCATCATGATGATTGACTTCGCACTGGAAGCGCAGCGGAAACACGGCAAGAGTCCAGCCGACGCGATCTACGAAGGGTGCCTGGTCAGATTCCGCCCCATCATGATGACGACCATGGCCGCGCTGATGGGCACTCTGCCCATTGCACTCGGGCTTGGGGCGGGCGCCGAGGCGCGGCGGCCGCTGGGCGTATCGGTCGTCGGTGGATTGGTCTTCTCGCAGATCGTCACGCTATTCCTCACGCCAGTGGTTTATATCTATATGGAACAGGCGCAACACTGGGGAGCGCGTGTGTTTGGCCGCAAACATCGCGTTGAATCCGAAGCGGGCCCCTCCCCGCATGGTCCGGTCCCCGGGAGTCCCATCGGCGCGCCGATTGCTCGCTCAGCCGACGCCCCCAAGCTGTAAGCAGTTGATTCTTTCCTAGATTGTGTCAATCGACGACAAACCTTCATCACAAAGGACTCCGGACGAAATCTTAGTCGCGCAGAGGCGCTCCAGCCTCGAGAGCCGTCGCGCCAGACGCGCTTCTAACTTAGTTGCGCGCGCTACGGTGATCCCTCCAAGATTTTGCGCGTCCCGTAATTCAGAAATAGCTGAGGCAATCAATTGGATCGCGCGTCGCGGCTGCTTGGCCTTATGTTCATGGTAGATTGCAAGCTGCTCGGCGGCTTCAATGGCAGTTTCGATTGTTTTCTGGGTGTCTGCGGAAATGGCGGCAGTATTCTTGTCCTTGGCTCCATGCGATGTTTTCCGCAACTCTTCCCAAAATAAATTGGCCCGAACGTAATCCAGTTCCCGTTTCGCAAGCTGGGCCAGTTCCCGCTGCGCAAGCCGCTCTACCGGGCGCGGCAGGCCGGAACGCAACGCGCTCTCATGAAGTTCTCGCGCGCGAGCAGAATTGCCGCTACCGAGCAGCACGCGTGACACACCGAAGAGATCGATCGGGTCATGCATCCCGTGATGCGCGGAGTCCGGCAACCCGTTTCCACTATCAAACAGCGCGAGAATCTTTCCTGCCAGCGCAGCCAACCCGCGCAAATCCATCTGGTTGTGACGGAATATCCCAACCAGTGGCTCGGCGGGTCCACCGCGGAGGTAGTCAAAATACATCTGCGGGATCAGCGAGGAATTGATGTCATCTTCACGCGACCATTCCAGCGCGCGGTCGCCGTCCCGCAGGACCTGCCGCTCAAGCTCCTTGAGCCGAACGGAACCGAGCCGCAATCGCCAGATGCGTCGCGCGGGATGCAGCAGATCCAAATGCACGCTGGGAGTTGAGCAGGAGATCTTGCGCGTCATGCGGTACCGCGTTTCGAGGAGCGGCCAATCGAAGCTCTTCCCGTTGAAGGTCACCAGCACAGGTCTTTCCGTCATTCGCTCGGAGAGTTCCAGTAAAAGTGAATGTTCTTCATCCAGATCACGCATGAAGAACTGTTCGACCTGCAGACCGCCGGCGTCCCACCAGGCGATGCCCACCAGAAAAGGATACGTGCCTGTGCCTCCGGCAAGGCCTGTGGTCTCCGTGTCAAGAAATAACCACCGTTCAGGATGGATCGCGGATTCCAGCAGAGCGCGCGCGTCAGGCGTTTGGGGCAGCAGCAGCGCGAGCGAACGCGCGTCCGGCACGCACATCTCCGGCGTCCCATACCATTGTCGCAGCGAAAGATGTTCGCCAAAGTGATTCCGCCGGACTTGAGCGCCCAGGAGTTGCGCAAGGCAGTCACACCCCGGAGAAACATCAGCTGCACGCGATCGCAGGTTTTGCCGCTGACCCGCTGGCCGGAGGGCGGCAATACGCGCAAATTTATCGGCAAGGTTCAAATGATAAATCCTACGCCCCCAGGCGAGTGAGTATCGTAAGTGCCGCCTCTTTTGCCCGCTCACCGCGTTCGCCAATGGGGCCAACGCACGAGGGGCACCCGTTCTCGCAGGGGCATTCGGCGATCAGTTCGCGCGTCTTCGCAAGCAACAACTGGTGTGCGCGGTAAAGCGGTTCGGAAAAGCCGATGCCTCCTGGATATGCGTCGTAGAGGTACAGGTTCGGCTCGAAAAATTCTTTTTCGGCAAGCTGGGTGATTGCTTCCGTGCTCGGCACCTCTTCCCATTCAATTTCTGAGCCGGGAGATGGCGGACGCTCACCGATGGCCGTGCCCAGGTCGCGCGCGTCGCACATCAATAACAAGGTGGCGATGGACTCGAGGGCGTGAAGCAGTCCAAACATGCCGCTCTGCCGGTCACTTACAGAAAAAGGCAGCGATTCCACCAGTGGGCGTTCCAGCGTCAGCCAGAACGCTGTCGTGTGCATCTCGTTTTCCGGCAGTTCCAGTTTTCCCGCGCCTACATTCTCATTTGTGAAGAATTTAATCTTCTTGAAGCCCACCACCTGAGACCGCACCAGAACGTCACCGTGAGTTCGCGCGGCTTGCGCGTCGGCGCCGGACGCCTCGATGCGCTCGCTGGCGGCGGTTTCCAGCACGCGCACCTGCGTATAGCGAATAGCGTCGGTGAAGTAGTCCACGTCCACACGCTTCACATAGGCTTTCCGTTCCTCGAAATCGAGCCCCTCGACGTGATACTGCTGTCCCTGATGGAGATAAATCGCCTTGGGATGGACGGTGGTCAGCGCGCTGGAGAAATCGACTTCTCCGATTACTTCGGCGCCCTGCGTGATATCGACGATCACGAAATTATCCGATGTCACCGAGCGCAGACTTACGGCGTCGGCCGGATAGGCTTCCTGCGTCCAGTGCCAGTGCTCGCCGGTGCGATGTAGAAAGCCCGCTTCGCTCAAACGCTCGCATAACTCAGGAATATCCACGCCGCCAAACGATTCATTGGCCGCGATGGGCAGCTCGAACGCGGCGCATTTCAAGTGGTTCACCAGGATCTCCAGGTTATCGGGCTGGATGAAGGCGTGCTCGGGCGAGCGCCCGAAAAAATAATCCGGGTGCTGCACAATGTATTGGTCCAGCGGCGCCGAAGATGCCACCAGAACCGCGCAGGAACTTCCGCTGCGGCGTCCGGCGCGTCCCGCTCGTTGCCAAGTGGACGCGATCGTGCCTGGATAGCCGGCCATGATGGTGGCGTCAAGCGAACCCACGTCGATGCCCAGCTCCAGCGCATTGGTCGAGACCACGCCGCGAATGCGGCCGTCGCGCAGCCCCTGCTCGATCTCACGCCTCTCGCCCGGCAGATAGCCTCCGCGATAGCCGCGGATCGCGGGCGGCTGCCCGGCAGGCATGGGGTTCGCCTGCCGCAGGTAGGTGAGCAGCACCTCAGTGTGCAGCCGCGAGTTGGCGAAAACGATGGTTTGCAGGTTTCGCTTCAAGAATTCCTGCGCGACACGCGACGCCTCATTGATGTAGCTGCGTCGTATCCCAAGAAAGCGGTTTACGACCGGCGGATTATAAAATATAAAGAATTTCTCTCCCGCAGGCGCGCCATTTTCATCGATCACCTCGAATTCTGTTTCCACCAGACGTGCCGCCAGCTCTCCCGGATTCGCAATCGTTGCCGACGAGCAAATAAATTGCGGGTCCGAACCATAGAAACGCGCGATGCGCCGAAGCCGCCGCAGCACGTTGGCCAAATGGCTGCCAAATACGCCCCGGTAGGTATGCAGCTCGTCCAGAACCACGTATTGAAGGTTCTCAAACAGCCGCTGCCACCGAGTGTGGTGCGGCAGGATGCCGGTGTGCAGCATGTCCGGGTTGGAGAGCACGATGTGCCCCCGCTCGCGAATCGCCTTGCGCGCGTCAGAAGCGGTGTCGCCATCGTAGGTAAATACTCCAAAGCGATGATCCAGGCGAGCGGAGAGATCGTGCAGTTCGGCAAGCTGATCCTGGGCAAGCGCTTTGGTAGGGAACAGGTAAAGCGCGCGCGTGTCTGGATTTTCCAGAACAGCATTCAGGATAGGCAAGTTGTAGCAAATCGTCTTCCCCGAAGCCGTTGGCGTCACCACCACGGCGTTGCGTCCCGCGTGTACCGTTGTTGCCGCCGTGGCTTGATGGCTGTACAGCTCGGCGACGCCTTTTTCGCAATAGGCAGCTGCAAGTTCAGCCCGCACCCACTCCGGCATCGGCGCAAACTTGGCCTCGCGCGCAGGGAGATGATGCACGGCAGTCAATAATTCACCGGAGCGGTCTCGCGCGGTGAGTTGCTCGACGATTTCGCGAACACGAGCCAGCGTGACCGCGTCCGTTGCGGTTCGCATGGCGAGCGAATGAGACATTTCCGGCCTCAGTTAAAATTCGCCTTTTGTTCGCTTACGCTAACACGGTGCGCCCGCCTGCGCAACGCTGATTCTTAGCTCTCTGTTCAAAGCCCCCAGACGTGGCAGTGCTGTCCCAAAGCATGTCCTGGGACACCCTGTACTCGTATCGCAGAGCCCCCTTTGGTCCTGTACTCATTCAATCCTACTGACCAGTCGAATTGCACTTCTCCCTCGACGTATTCTGCGCCTGGGTCAGGGGGCCTGATTTCAGGCAGACCCAATTTCAAATGAATCACATGAGGGTCGGCGTAGCTCTGTCCTTCTACAAGTGTGAGATGGGGAACAAGATGCATACCACTGGAATAATCAAACATAGATCTTACGTTGCAGGGACCATGCTCGCGCTCCTGTTCGCATTTGGCACACCGGCGCATGCCGGCGTGACCGCCAGTCCTGCCACTCTGAATTTTGGCAACCAAGCGATGGGCATCACCAGCGCGCCCATAGCCGTGACTGTGACCAATACCGGCTGGCACAGCACCACAATTATGAGCGCTTCCTTTTCCGCGGCTCAGTTTTCATACTCGGGGTCATCTCTGCCGATCACTCTATACAGGGGCCAAAGCCTGATCGCCTACGTAAAATTTACTCCGACCGCGGCGCAACCGTATTCTGGCACTCTGGTTTTCACGCGCGGAAACGGTTGGACGATTTCGGTTCCTCTAAGCGGCACAGGCGTTCAGCCTCCGACGATCACTACGCAGCCGGTCAGCCAGACGGTGACTGCCGGACAGACGGCATCGTTTTCCGTAGCCGCATCAGGTACAGCGCCCCTAACTTATCAATGGAAGAAAAACGGTACGGCAATCAGCGGAGCGACATCCTCCACGTACACGACGTCGGGGACAACAACTTCAGACAACGCCAGCCTGTTCACCATTGTCGTCACCAACTCGGCAGGCACCGTCACCAGCGCAGCGGCGACTCTGGTGGTCAATGCGGCAGCCGTAGCACCTGCAATCACCACGCAGCCGGTCAGCCAGACGGTGACTGCCGGACAGACGGCATCGTTTTCCGTAGCCGCATCAGGCATGACGCCCATGACGTATCAGTGGAAGAAAAACGGGACGGCGATGAGTGGGGCGACTTCATCCACATACACAACACCAGCGACTACAACTTCGGATAACGCAGCGCAGTTCATCGTCGTAATAACCAACAGCGCAGGTAGCGCAACCAGCACTGGGGCAATATTGACGGTCAACGCGGCAGCCGCAGCACCTGCAATCACCACGCAACCGGTCAGCCAGACGGTGACCGCCGGACAGACGGCATCGTTTTCCGTAGCCGCATCAGGCACAACGCCCATGACGTTTCAGTGGAAGAAAAACGGCACGGCAATCAGCGGGGCGACATCATCCATGTACACTACGCCGGGGACAACAACTTCAGATAACGCCAGCCTGTTCACCGTGGTCGTCACCAACTCGGCAGGCACCGTCACCAGCAGCGCAGCGACTCTGGCGGTCAATGCGGCGACGCCAGGATGTGTGACGTCCTCGGGGACATGGATCAACTTGCCGCTTTCGGCGACGCAAACGGGGAATTTTCGATTTACGTTTGACGCAGTTCCATCCGGTGCGGCGATCGATGGGGTCATAGGCCTTTCATCGGGGGTGGCCAGCGGTTACACAAACCTGGCAGCGATCGTACGATTCAACAGCACGGGCAGCATTGATGCCAGGAACGGCTCAAATTATACAGCTGCAACAGTAATTCCGTATTCGGCAGGCACCACATACCATTTCATTCTGGACGTGAGCATCGCCACGCACACCTACAAAGCATACGTAATGGTTGGCTCGGTGCAGACAACGATTGGATTGAATTATGCATTCCGAACCGAGCAGGCCACCGTCTCATCGCTGAACAATATGGGGGCCGTGACCTCAGCGGGCAGCCAAACGATATGCAATATTGGGCTGTCAACCCTAATGGTGGCACCAACAATCACCACGCAACCGGTCAGCCAAACCGTAACGGCGGGGCAGACAGCATCGTTTTCCGTAGCCGCATCAGGCATGACGCCCATGACGTATCAGTGGAAGAAAAACGGGACGGCGATGAGCGGGGCGACTTCATCCACATACACAACACCAGCGACTACAGCTTCGGACAACACCATGCAGTTCACTGTCGTCGTGACCAACAGCGCGGGCAGCGCTACCAGCACCGCGGCGACCCTCACGGTCAATGCGGCAACCTACGTTCTCAACGCCAGTTCGACAGCCTTGAGTTTCGGCAGCGTGACCCTGTCGACCACCAGCAGTAAGAACGTGACATTCACCAACGCCGGAAATTCCAATGTCACGATTTCCAACGTTTCCGTCACCGGTGCGGGCTTCAATGCAAGGGGCGTCTCCACCGGATTAATTGTGGCTCCTGGGCAGGCGGCAACGTTGACTGCGACGTTCACTCCTTCCGCAACCGGGAGTGTGACCGGCAACGTGACCGTATCCAGCAACGCCTCAGCCGACGCAATCGCGCTTTCCGGAACAGGCGTCGCCGCGGTCAGTCATTCCGTCGCCTTGTCTTGGGCTGCCAGCACATCCGCGGTGACCGGATACTACACCTACTTCAGCAACGTATCGGGTGGCCCCTATGCGAAGCTGAATTCGACTCCGGACCCGATGACAACCTATACAGACAGTACGGTGCAGTCCGGAAAAACTTACTATTACGTGGTGACTGCGGTGGATTCAAGCAACGTGGAAAGCCTCGCATCCAACGAAATCTCCGCGACTATCCCGTAACCAAAAAAGAAGAGCCGCTGCTGGAGCCGCGCTTCGTCGCGCGGCTCCAGCAACACGGGCATGTACCAAGACACTACCGCTCGCGCAGGCGCAGAATCAGAACCGTGGCTACTGCGAACAAAATACCCGCTGCCGTAAATGCAGCCGAAGCAGACGCCGCCGTCCACAACGCCCCGACCACCACGCTCGATGTGAAATCACCGACAGCATTGACCGCAGCGAGCGTCCCGTAGGCCATGCCATGCTGCGCTGCCGGAACGATTTCGGCGGTAATGGAATCCTCCAGCGCCTCCACCACTCCGGTAAAGATTCCCGCCAGTGCGAATACGATAAACAGTGTGGCGAGCTGTGGGTCGCCCTTCGCGAGCAGCGCGGCCATACCCAGCGCCACGGCGTATCCACCTGCAAGTACGACCTTTCTTTTTGAAACACGGTCGCCGAGCCACCCTCCGGCGTATGCAGACCCTGCATTGAAGATATTTCGCACCAGATATAGCCCGATGGAAGTACTGGCCGCCTTTGCGACACCTAATCTTGGCGTGAGCGTTTGCGTCGCGTACAGGATCAAGAGGGTATGTGAGAAATCACCCAGGCCGAAAACTCCCGCCGAGGCCAGGAACAACCGGAAGCTGCCGGGCAAATCACGCAAGCCGGCCAGGAACGTCTTCTTCGCCGGAATGACCGTGCGCCGTTCGCGCACCAGCAAGCCAAAAGATACAGCCGCGGCGACGCCGGGCACCAGGGTCCAAACAAATATGTGGCGGTAGTTATGACCGGTTACGCGCAACAGCCACAGGGCCGTCAAAGGAGCGGCAATTGCTCCAACGGTATCCATCATGCGTTCGAAGCCAAACGCGCGGCCATAGGCCTCCGGCGGCACCGCGGCGGCGAACAGCGCCTTGCGAGCGGGCGTTCGAATCCCCCGAGCAAGCCATGCCGTGACGCGGGCCAGCAGCACGTGAATCGCGCCCGTGGCGAACCCAATCGCTCCCGTGGCAGCCGCCGTGATGGCGTATCCCGCAACGACCAATGGTTTGCGGCTTCGCAGCCGGTCGGTGAAATGGCCTGCCGCCAGTTTCGTGATGCTCGATAAACCGTCCGCAGCGCCTTCGATCGCGCCCAGCCATCCCGGGCCCGCCCCCAGCGACATCAGGAGCGCCGGCAGAATGGCAGTGGCAATTTCATGACTCCAGTCGCTGAGCAGGCTGGTCAGTCCGACGCCAAGCGTCGTCCGGTTGAGCCAATGTGCGGGTGCGACTTTTTCTTGGCCGCTTATGGGCATAAGGAAAATGAAACCACAGATGGACACCGATGAACACAAGTAAAACGCGGGAAGGGCAAGGGGCTGTCCATGGAATCTATACTTTCAGAATACCGTCTCCGCCACCCGTGTTACTCCGCGTCCTTCCGTGGTTATCATCCGCCGGTTCAATAGTGGAATCGATATTTCAATTGAATGGAAAGCTGGCGCGGATAATTGTAGTGCGTTCCTCCAAAGGTATTGCTGTTGTCGAGCAGATACCGGGTGTTGGTCAGATTGAGCGCGGTTGCCGATAGAGACCACTTATCGCCAAACGATTTCCCAACGGAAATGCCCGCTTCGGTGTGCGGGTCCAGATGGGACGGTTGCGACTGGCCATCCCCGTTTAGAAATCCGGAACCGAAAGAAAGACTCGGAGAAACCCACGCGCGCCAGGGCAGGGAAATATCGATGCCGGTATTCAACGTGTGTCGCTGATCATGGTCCAGAAAAAAGAAATCGTTTCCCGGCGAACTGAAATCAGTGAGTCCGCCCGTCACCGGTCCGCGGCCCTGCGCAAACTGATAGGAATAGACCAGGTGAAACTGGGCGCTGCCTCGGATCTTCGGCGAGCGAATGGTTCCTTCCCATCCCCTGATCCGCGCGCTGGCAATGGTGAGCGGAAAGAAAATGTTCGAATTTCCGAGCGCGTCGTGGTCGAAGTAGTTGCGCGCGTTGGTCCGGAAATTTGCGATATCAAACACCCAGTTGCCGGCCGGAATGGTGAGTCCAAACTCGCGCTGCTCGTCGCGCTCCCCGTGCAATGGCAGGAAGCCTTGATCGGGCGAGATATCGAATATCGTGCCTGGACCGGAGACCGTGGAGAGCGGCGGTGCCTGGTAGTAGCGTCCGTAAAATGCGCGCGCCACCCAATGCAAACCGGGAACTCGAATAGAAACGCCCGCCCGCGGACTTGCCGCATTTTCGCTCACCGAACCGCCAAAGTGCGTTAGCCGCAAGCCGCCGGAAAGTGTCAGCCACTGCCAGGGCTGATAGTGGTCCTCGGCGAAGACCGCCTCCAGATTGCCGTCGAGTCCTTGCTGTTGCGGTGGAGGAGTCACTGCGCCGTTGCTATCGACGGCGTGGAAAAATGCATCGTCATGTTGTGCGAACCCGTACACGCCGAAATGGACGTTATGTTTTCCACGGACAATTTCCAGCGTCGCCTGCGTGCCCGCATATTGCGAGGAGCGGTCATCAGTGGCAATCACCGGTGTGTCACTGGGACCGCCCTCAAACGCCGCCCGATTGTAGTGATAGAACGGCGAAATCGTCAGCAGCACGCCGGAACTCACCGTATGCACCCAGGAGAAATTCACGAAGGCGTCGCGTTCGTGCTGAACGTCCGCTGTTCCAGCGGCCTGGCCGGCCGGATCGTTGGGCGCCTGGAAATAATCAGTTCGAACCGAGGTAACCAGGCGAAGTTGATCCGCAGGCGTAACGTTATAGATGAACGAACCAAAACCTCCGTATCCATTCGAGCCGTCATGAAGGACATCGACGCCAGGTGTGGCTAGGCCCAAATTCGTCCGGTAGCCATTCGCGCTGATGTAATAGGCAAACCGGTCGGTGTGGTCGCCAAAACTCAGCTGATTATCGGTGCGGTAAAAACTTCCGGCATTGATGATCAGGTCCGCTTCGCGGTTGCGTTCGAATCCGCTGCGTGTCACCACATTCAATACTCCGTAGGCACGGTCGCCATTATCAGCCGATAGGCCGCCCCGCTGAACCTCCAGCGTTTCGATGTCACCGGGGTGGAATTGCGTGCCCACATTGCCGGCAATGTTGGTGTTGGGGACGGGAACGCCGTCCACCAGCCAAGACACTTGATGTCCCCCGCGAATGTGAAGTTGGTCATGCACCATGTATGCGCCGGGAACAAAATTCGTGATCATCGAGAGACTATCGGAATTGCCCGCGCCCGGAGTCCTGGTAATGTCCTCGCGAGTCACATCCGCCGGCAGGCTCGCCGCGTCCGGCGCCGTTGGCTCGGCCTGCGCAGACACACTCACGTTTGCTTGCACGGCGGCCAATTCCATCGGGAAATGCAGGATTGGCGCGCTGCCCACGTGAACGGTCAGCGAGCTGCGAATCGTCTGGAAATTCTCGCACGTAACTTCAATCGTATATTCACCGGCCGGTACGGCATCCATTACGAATTCGCCATTCGCGTCAGTCTTCGCGGCGCGTTTCCAGTCCAGATTCGTTGCCGACAATTGGATTGCCGCTCCCTCGATGGGTCTGTGCTGCGGATCGTGCACGATGCCGCGCACCGTGCCAAACACGTCGGCGAGAGCGGGTATGGGCGCCATGGCCCATGCGAACAAAGCGAAAACTAAAATTGAAACGACGCGCATACGTTCCCTGGTGGAAATCATCTGCTCCCTCGCATGACAAGAACATTCGAGATTCGCCACATGGACGAATCCTCCATACCGCAAGATTTACTTTTCGATCGTTGTTAACTTGTCAGTTCGGAAGCGTGCGAGGAGGTTGAATCAAAGGAAGCCGTGCGGCAAAAGGGAAAAACTGTGAGGCTGACAGCGGCGCAGCCTGCGTATTCGCTTCATAGAAAACTGCGAACGGCGCCAGCAGGACAAACGGCGCGATTTCCACAACGGGTTTCGGCGCAGAGTCACATGCCCGCATCGAGCAGTCGGTTAGAGCGGAGTTGCCATGCGCATTGCAATCGTTCTTGTCTTTCTGAAGATCACGAACCTGACGATGATGCACCGGACAGTAAACTGTATTGCAACAAGCCGGCAATCCGGAAGCGGATAGCGACTCAGCCACCACGGAAACGTTCGCCGTCAGCAGCGCCAGAAGCGCCGCGACAGCCAGAAGTCTTCGCGCCATGTTCGGTACCGTCATGAGCCTCGGGTGACTCTTTCAAAACTCCCTGGTTCCTTTTGCTTCATCTCAAGGATACTCGCGTTCGGCGCCTCAATACAACTGCACAGACACGGCGCCGGCAGTATGTGACTTGACACAGAACTCGGTGCCCTCCAAAATTCATGCATGGCATACTCCTTTTTGGTTTTTGACTTTGGCGGCAACGAAGACGTGGCTCAGCAAGCGCGCCATCGAATCGAGGGCTGGAAGCAGGCTTTCCGGCTCGACAAAAAACTGCAGTTCAAGTTTGACCGCAAAGGAACTGACACCAGTAAGGATAGTGACTCCGAATCTTCTTCCAGCTCGAAAACTGCGAAAGGCGGCTCCGCGAAAGCAGCCCCGCCAAAGGCAAAGTCAAAATCACAGGATGGCAAGGACTCTGATGCAGATTCCTCAAAAGCATCGGGCATTCGAATGATCGTTCGACTGGATTTTTCCGATCATGAAAAGCTTTCGCATCAACGGTGGCTCGAGCGCATTCCCACCGAGGAGCCCTTTAAGACAGCAAAACCGAAAGTTGTGCGAGCCGGCGACCCCGAATTCGAAGCGACCACGCAGCTTTTTGATGCCTTGGATCCCGCGACAAAGAAAAGCTACTCACCAGCATAAGCAGCTGCTCCGGGCAGCCCGCTTTTCTGCGTAGAACATAGGCTGCTTGACCGAATGTTCTTCCAGCCTTTTCATTGCAAATCCGTCAAAGCTGCCCTGGGATTTACGGAACGGGATGCGCCAAGCCGAGCGCCTCCATCACGGCGTCATGCACTGCGGGGCGCACCGCGGCGATCTTATCGTTTGCGCGCGTGGGATAAACACGATTGGTGAGAAGAATGACGAATACCTGCCGCTCGGGATCGATCCAGATCGAAGTGCCCGTAAAACCCAAATGACCAAAGCTATGTGAGAAAAAGTATCGCCCGCTGGAGGAATCGGGCGTGGGCGTCATCCAACCTGGCGTTCGCGTGTTAGCTGCAAGCGACTGGGGCGTAATGAATTGCGCGATTGTGGCGCGAGTCAGCAGGCGCTGGTGGGAATAGAGGCCGCCATTGAGCATCATTTGACAGAACGCCGCGAGATCGGGCGCGGTTGCAAACATTCCAGCGTGTCCGGCCACACCACCCATGGCGAACGCGTTTTCGTCGTCCACTTCGCCCTTTAGCAGACGTTTTCTGTACTTCGCGTCGTTTTCGGTTGGCGCGATGCGGCCGGCAAGCGCCTTGGATGGCTTGAACATTGTGTTGTTCATGCCCAGAGGTACGAAGATGCGCTCGCGCGCCATCTGGTCCACGGTCCTGCCAGTCACCCGCTTGAGAATTTCACCCAGTAGAATAAATCCCAGGTCCGAATAAACCGTCTTGGTTCCCGGCGCATATTCGAGGGGTTCGCTGCAAATTTTGGCGATGGCCTCGCGGTCGGAATGAATCGTCAGGAAATAATCCTGGTGCGCGGGGAGGCCCGAGGAATGGGTCAGCAGATGCCTGATCGTGATGTTCTTGCGCCACTCGGGATTGGGGCCGGAACTCCACTCGGGAATGTAGCGCGCCACCTGCGAATCGAGCGCCAGGCGTCCCGCTTCCACCTGCATCGCTACCAGCGTCGTAGTCACGACGGCCTTGGTCAGCGAAGCAGTATCGTAAATCGTGTCAGGCGTGACCGCCGGTGAAGTTGCGTCGTACGTCTGCCGGCCGAACGCGCGTGCGAGAAATTCGCCCTGGAAGCCAATTGCCAGCACGCCCCCGGGAAACGCATGATCGGCTACCGCGTGATCCAGCAAATCGTAAGCAGGCTTTAACTTCGAATCGTTTAGCTTCGATGCGGAGCCGGCATTTGCCGCGCGGAGTTTCATGGGACTGGCCGCGAGGTTGAGCCCCGCGCCAAGCGCTGCCGCACCCGGAATATTTACAGGGAGGCGTCCCGCAATCGGGACCTGGCCGAACAAGGCGCGGCCCATGGCGCGCTGCGCGACATCCACGGTGCTGAACGCGGCGACCCAGGTTTTTGCCGCGGGAAACCGATCGAACAGGTACGGGCTGCCAAAGCAGGCAATGATGACGGGTTTTCCTCCAGCGAGCAGGCGATCAACGATGGCCGCTTCGTCCTCCGGGAGGCCGACGCTGCCTTTGCGGTCGGCGACGCGCACAAAAATTGCCGCGATCGCCACATCGTAGCTATCGGGTGACGGAAGCCTGGCTGACTCGGCGCGCACAAAACGCGGGTCCATGCGCACCGATTCCAGGGTATC
>JBGOVX010000233.1:0-5066 GCA_041478355.1 Terriglobia bacterium
CACCGTGGCGAACAGGTTCACCAGGTTCACTAGCACGCGGATTTGCCCGGGCGGCGCTGCATATATCAGGCCAGCGGCAAGCGCGATCATGCACAGAAGTGAGAGTGCGGCCCGAATGCGCAATGTATAATCTCCTCCGACGCCGATCAACCAGGTTGGATGCGGCGCCGGAACATTAAGATGCGTAGGGGCAAACCTAAGCCCCTGCGGGAAATAGTGACGGGACACCGATGAATTGTCCACGGAAATTCCTGAGGATTGGTTTGGCGCTGTGCCTGGCCGGCATGACGCCGGCGATTTCGCATGCGCAGCAGCCCAGCGTCGATCCGGCTCCCGAGCAAGCGCCGTCTTTGAAAGGGCCCGGGCAAGTCCCCTCGCCGCAAACGCAGGATTCCCGCGCGCGAATTCGCACGACGGTATCCCTGGTCGTGGTGCCTGTCACGGTAAAAAACGGCGCGGGGGAATTGGTCACCGACCTCGAGCAGAACGATTTCCGAATCTTTGAAGATGGGATCGAGCAGCCGATTGCGCTGTTCTCGGCGGACGCCTTTCCTTTGTCGGCCGCCATCTTGATTGACGATGACTTGAAGCGATCTTCGGCGGACAGGGTCCAGAAAACGCTGGAGACGCTGGCGGGAGGATTTAGCGCCTCCGACGAAATATCTCTTTGGCGCTTTGATGAAGTTCCCGACCCCATCTCCGATTTCATCGCTGAGAACGACGCGTTGCTTACCCAACTGAAGCGCATTGACCTCAGCAGTTCCTTTCCAGGGGTAGGTTCCGCTCCGATGACCAATGGACCGCGTGTAAATACACAGGCGCCGATAGGCTCGCCGCAACGCTCCGCTATGTCCATGGGACATCCCAATTACAAGCACATCACCGACGCAATTTACGCCGCGGCGGAACAGTTGCGCGACCGTGCGCGCGAACGGCGCAAGATTATTTTTCTGATTTCCGATGGGCAGAACGCGAAGAACAACACGCACAGCTATGACGAGACGCTCAAACTTCTGCTCTCGGCGGACATCTCTGTGTACGTCGTCGGAGTGGGCGAGGCCAATCTCAACCGCGGCATCACTTTTCTGGGAAACAATATCCTCGCAAAATACGCGCATGCCACTGGCGGCGATATATTCTACGGTTCCAGCCGCGACGATCTCGAAGGGCTCTATCCCCGCGTTTTCGAGCAGGCGCGCAATCAATATACGATTGCATATTCGGGCGCGAAAACCGATCGCTCCCAGCCTTATCACAGCATTGAGGTGCGCGTGAAGCGCCCCGGCCTATCGTTGCTCGCCCGCGACGGCTACTACCTCAAAGCCCTACCCTAGCTTGGTTCTATCTGTTTACCACCTGCCTTTTATGGTTTGCAATAAAAGTGCTTTTGAAAAGGAACTACTCCTCGCCGGACGCGCTGGCTGCGGCGCCTTGCTCCCGCGCGGGACAAATCGGCTCGAAATCGCAGAATTTGCAAAGGAAGCCCGGATTGGCGGGGAACTGTCCCGCTCGAATGTCGGCGGCGGCTTCTTGAATTTCCGAGCGCACCTTGTTGAGTTTCTTATCCTCGCGAGCCGCGCTCACGGCCTGGTTGGTCTGCAGGTTGTAGAACGTGAGCCGCGTGGGGTTCCAGTCGAACACTTCCCTGGCAGCGAGCGCGTAAACGCTCAATTGCAGGTCTTTTTTCGCTTTCTCCTCGTCGCGGGGTTTTCCCGTCTTGTAATCCACGATTTCTTCCTGGCCGGGAGCGATGCGGTTCACCTGGTCCATCCGCCCGATCAGAACCACATTGTTCTCGAGCGGCAGCTCGAATGATTTTTCCTGCGCGATGACTTCGGGCGGCGAATCCAGCGTGCTCGCGTAAAATGCGCGCAACTGGGCCAAGCCGTCCTTCTTATATTCCTGTTCCTGGTAGTCGTCTTCAAATCCGGCGGAAGTCCACTCGAGTTCGAATTTCTTTGCCACTTCTTCGAACGGAAGGGTGCGCCCTTTGGCCAGCTCGCCAATGAAATATTTGATCGTGTTGTGCATGAAGCTGCCAAAACTGATGGCTGCGGCGGGGCCTCCGCGAATTCCCCAGGCGTTGCTAAAGAGATATTTTTGGGAGCACGATTTAAGCGTGTCAACCGCCGACGGGCTGAGTTGCAGAGGCTCCGGCACAGGCGGGCGATAGGTGACGGCCCATTCCCCAATGCAGGAGCCGATGCGCGCGTGGGGTTTCGGTAATTGAAACAACACCGGAGCTTCGGCTGGAGGGACGTCTCTTTCCACTGGAACCGGGGCCAGTTGTTCGACGTCGCGGCGCTTGATCTGAGCGTCCATCAAGATATCGTCGAGAAACGGCGAGGGCTTGGAGCGCTTGTTTTCAACCGTATTGAGCGTCAGCCGGTTGCGCGCGCGGGTCACGGCGACGTAAAAAAGGCGGCGCTCCTCCTGGATATGAAAACTTCCCTGCGGCTGTTCTTCTTTCATCAGTTCGCGCGGAAATTCAAACAATCGAGGCCGTTCTCCGGACGGAAAACCCCGCTGCACCAGGCGCAGCACGTAGACGTGGTCGAATTCCAGGCCCTTCGCCGCATGCACGGTCATCAGTTGCACGGCGTCGCCGGATTCCTGCTCGAGATTGATCGTGCCGCCGGCCTGCTCAAAATAATCCAGGTACTCGACGAATTCTTTCAGGCGCTGGGTTTCGCTCTTGGGAACCCAATCGCGCACGAATTGCGCGAGCCGGTCAAAATATTTCCGGTCTTCCGACACGACGTCGGCGTCGATTTCAACCGCCCGGGCCAGTTCGTCGAATACTTCCGCGGCGGTCAGGCGCCGGGCGATCGTGCGCAATTCGGTAACCACCGCAACCAGATCGCCCACATGGCGCTGGCCTTCGGAAAAGGGAGGCTCCGCCTGCGCTGCTTGCAGCGTGTCCCACAACGACATGCCCTTGGCTTTGTTCGCGCGTTGCACCAGACGCACCAGGTCCGAGGGTTCCAGGCCCCAGGCGGGCATGGCCAGCACACGGGCGCAAGCGACGTTGTCGCCGGGCTGGTCGATCAACTGCAGATAGGCGATGAGGTCGCGAATCAAGCGGTGCGAAAGGATCGAAAGATTTTTGATCACAAACGGGATCTTCCGGTCCTTGAGTTCGGCGACCAGCTTGTCGCGATGGGCGTGGCTGCGATAGAGCACGGCGAAGGCGCGCCATTTCGCTCCCGCAAGATGCAGCCGCGCAATTTCAGCGGCGACCCATTGAGCCTCGGCCTGGCTGGTTGGGTGCGTAACGATCCGCACCTTGGCGCCTTCTTCGCGGACCGCCGCCAGCGGATACTCGGGGATATTGGCAGGCTTCTCATTGTGGCGGATGGCCTGGCCCGCAATACGCAGGATGCGCCCCGAGGACCGGTAGTTGAGCGTGAGGGCGCGAAGCAGCTCGCCACGGCTTGGCGGCGAGCCCGCGGTAAAACGATTCATAAAAATCGTGAAGCTGCCGAACGAAGCGCCTCGGAAACGATAGATGGCCTGGCGGTGGTCGCCCACCACCACCAGGTTGGGACGCTGGCCGCCCAGCAGCCAGAGCAGCTCGAGCTGCGCGATGTTGGTGTCCTGAAATTCATCGACCAGTATGTAGCGGTATCGCGAGCGAAGTTTTTCCCGCAGCGCCTGGTTCGCACCGAGTCGCATGACGGCGTCCATGATCTGCGTGCCGAACGTCAGGAGTTTGCGCTCGCGGACCAGCATGTCGCTGGCGCGGTAGGCCCGCGCGATTTCCTGCAGCTTGGCGATCTCCTCATCACGGATGGCCCGCTCGTCTTCCGGCATGGCGCCGCGAACGCGGCGAAAGTTTTCGGCTTGCTCATCGACATGGAGCTGATAATCGTCCGGGGTCACCAGCTCATCCTGGCAGCGGGAGAAGAATTCGACGAAGTCCGCGAGGAATTGTCCCGGCTCCGCCAGCCGCCGGAAATGCTCGAGCTGCAGCAGCGGCAGGTTGCGCCGGAGAAGAATCCAGTGGTCCACCTTGTCGATTGGTTTTAGATCCGGATTCGCTTCCTGCAGCAGCGTATTGCAAAAGGAATGAAAGGTGCTGAGCGTGACCGCCTCAGCGCGCTCGACGGCCGCTTCGCCGTGATTGCGGGCCGAGGCAACCACGCGGTGCTTCATTTCCGCCGCGGCTTTATCGGTGAACGTGAGGCCCAGGATTTCCTTGCCCGTGAGTTCCGGCTGGCTGTCGAGCAGGTACTGGATTCGCTCGGTGATCACACGCGTTTTGCCCGTGCCCGCTCCTGCCACCACCACCAGCGGCCCATCACCGTGATGCGCGGCGGCGCGCTGCTCGGAATTCAGTTCGATTCCCGGCGCCGGGGCATTCCCGTAGTCAAACAGATTGGCCATTAACCAATGATCCTAACAGGAACAAGAGCGCAAGGCTTGCTTTCGGGCCTCGATGCCGAGGACACGGCCCAAGCCAATTGCCCTGTGCAAATCGTCAGAAAGATTCGTGCGTAGTATTGAAGTATGATAAGGTGCGGGAGCGGTAAGTACCTGGAAAGGACAACTCAAATGTCTCATCGCCCGCGCGTTCACCTTTTGAAAGAAACCCCTCTTGAGCGCATCTTCCGTAAGGCTACCGGAAGAAAAATGACGCCGGCGGAGAGAAATTGTTTCCACCTCAAACCCCCAGTGAAGCTGCAGATAGAAAAGCCAATTTAGCATGACGCGTTGCGGGGGCCGAAAATTGACCGCCTGTAGTGCCTCGCCTATACTCAGCAAGTAGCTCCGCTTTTGATTATCGTATCCGGAATGGTCGTCTCAAGGAGCCCCGTCATGGACCAGGCCGTAATTCTTAGCGCTGTGCGCACACCCATCGGGAAATTTCAGGGAGGGCTGGCGCCACTTTCAGCGCCCCAACTGGGGGCCAAGGTGGTTGCCGAAGCGGTGCGCCGCGCAGGCATCGAACCGGGTTCGGTCGATGAAATCATCATGGGCAACGTCGTGCAAGCGGGGCTGGGACAGAATCCCGCCCGCCAGGCGGGCTTGCACGGCGGGCTGGACGTGCGTGTCGCGGCCATGAC
>JBGOVX010000202.1:0-6188 GCA_041478355.1 Terriglobia bacterium
CGCAAAGCTCGAGCAGTTGATGGAAGACATTTTACAGCGCACCATCGGGCCGACCAAACAGGCCCTGACCGACGCAGGCATCACGCCGGATAAGATTTACGAGGTTGTTCTCGTGGGCGGTTCGACGCGCATCCCGCGCGTGCTGCAGATCGTGAAGGATCTGTTTGGAGGCAAGGAGCCGCACAAAGGCGTCAACCCGGACGAAGTGGTTGCCGTGGGCGCGGCGATTCAGGGCGGCGTGCTGGGCGGCGAGGTGAAGGACATCCTGCTGCTCGACGTGACTCCGTTGTCGCTGGGTGTCGAAACCCTGGGAGGTGTGATGACCACGCTGATCCAGCGGAATACCACGATCCCGACGCGCAAGTCGGAAACGTTTTCGACCGCAGCGGATAACCAGCCATCGGTCGAGATTCACGTGTTGCAGGGCGAGCGCAAAATGGCCGCGGACAATCGTACCCTCGGAAAATTCAATTTGGTCGGTATTCCGCCGGCGCCGCGGGGATTGCCGCAAATCGAGGTGACCTTTGACATCGACGCCAACGGCATTCTGAATGTCTCGGCCAAAGATCATGCAACGAATAAAGAGCAGAAGATCACCATTACCGCTTCCACCGGCTTGAGCAAGGAAGAGGCCGAGCGGATGCGGGGCGACGCCGAAGCGCACGCGGAAGAGGACAAGAAAAAGCTGGCGGAGATCGAGGCGCGGAACATCCTCGACACCCGCGTCTATCAGGTGGAAAAGCTGCTGAGCGAGAACCGCGAGAAGCTCTCCGAGGCCGATACAAAGCCGGTAGAAGAGGCGGTTTCAGAGGCAAAAGCGGCGCTTGCTGCCGGTGTGCTCGAGAAGATTCAGTCGGCCACGCAGCAACTGGAACGCGCTTCGCACAAATTGGCCGAGGTGCTTTATAAGACCGCTCAAGCCAGTGGAGGGCAGGCGGGAGCTTCAGGGTCATCCGACGGAGGACCCGGGAGCCAGGGGGGGCCCGGCGCAGGGACGCCGCCTCCGGGCGAAGTGATTGACGCCGAGTACGTGGACGTCGATGAAACCAAGAAGCCAAACTAAGACGACGAGAGCGAGCCGTAGAGCGGAGGGCTGCCTCATGCGCCCTCCGCTCTACCTCAGACTTCACAGGATTTCTCTCGAACTCAAACAGGAGATCCGCGGTTGACAACGTATGAGGCGATCAAGCGGGCTGGGCCGCCCCTGGCTATTCAAAAGTTACGCGAAGATTTGTACATGGTTCAGGTGACGCTTTCCGAAACGCCCGATGCCGATTGGAAACGCCTGTTTTATGAAACCCAGCAATCGCCATCTCCGGAATTTCTTCCTCGCGTTGTGGACATCAGCGGACACCTGCTGCGCTTTCGAACCGACGCCGCGAGCGTGGCGGTAAAGACAGCGTGGATTGACCGCTGGATCGAACGGGCCAACCAGAAGGAAGCGTCGATGGGCGGGCGGCTCGACGAGGAGCGCCGGCGGCGGCGGGAAGAACATCAACGCGAGCAGCAGGAATTGGCGGCCATCAATACGCGCTGGGAAAAGCTGTGATTGCGAGTCACGAATCACCAGTCACTAGTTAGTAGTCACTGACTGACTCTATGTCCACGACAACCAAACAAGACTACTACGACCTGCTCGGCGTCCCCCGTAAAGCTACGCAGAAAGAGGTTCGGGCGGCTTACCGGAAACTTGCGCGCAAGTATCATCCCGACTTAAACCCCGGCGACAAATCCTCGGAAGAAAAATTCAAGCAGGTGCAGGAAGCTTACGACGTACTCTCCGATACAAAGAAACGCCAGATGTACGATCAATATGGTTTTGAAATACCTGGCGCCGGAGGCCCCCCTGGCGGAGCGGACACAGGTGACGTGCACTTCGATTTCGGCGGATTCGATTTCGGTGGTGGCAGTGGCGGCGCGGGGCCAAGTTTTCGCGACCTTTTCAGCCAGTATTTTCGCGGTGGAGGGGTTGCCGAGGAAGCCACGCATGCGGAAACCGGCTCCAACCTGGAATATCAAATTGAAATCACTTTCTGGGAAGCGGTGCAAGGCGCGGTGAAAAAGCTTACGATTGCGCGCCTGGACACCTGCGCCGATTGCCGTGGCACTGGAACCGTGGGACAACCGCAGAGCTGCACGGCCTGCGGCGGCACCGGGCAGGTGACGCAAACCAGCGGCCGGATGCGTTTCAACTTGACCTGCACTCGCTGCGGGGGCACAGGACGCATTCGAAATGCCTGCCGGTTGTGCGGTGGCCAGGGCCGTGTGCGCCGCGTCGACACCATCGAAGTTCGCATTCCCGCCGGCGTGCAAACCGGCTCTCGCGTGCGAATTCCAGGTCGAGGGAACGCCGGAACCGCTGGAGCGCCTGCGGGAGATTTGTACATCATTACTGAAGTCCAGGCACATCCGTTTTTCGAACGCCGGGGCGACGATCTTTATACAACAGTTCCCATTACGGTGACCGAGGCCACACTGGGCGCGAAGATCGAAGTGCCCACGGTCGATGGCCGCTCTCTTTTGCGCGTTCCGCCAGGCACGAACAGCGGCCAGAAGTTGAGGCTCCGCGAAAAAGGAGTCCCCTCGGTTCGCGATCCGCGGCAGCGCGGAAATCAGTACGTCGAGCTTCAGGTGGTTGTGCCGAAGCCGGTCGATGAACGCGTGCGGGAGCTGTTGCGTGAACTGGAACGCATCGCCCCGGAAGATCCGCGCAAAGATCTTTTCGAACGCGCCAAGGCTTGAGGAGGGCCGCCATGCCGCGCACAAATGTTAAAAGAAAAAAGGCCCGCGCCGGATACATGATCTCTGCCGTTGCCGAGCTCTACAAGTTGCATCCGCAAACGCTGCGACTGTACGAGCGCGTGGGGCTGCTCAAACCTTCACGCTCGCAGGGAAACACGCGGCTCTATACCGATTCCGACCTCGAACGGCTCGAGGTCATTCTGACGCTGACACGCGATATGGGCGTCAACCTGGCGGGAATAGAAATCATCCTCAACATGCGCGAAAAGATGGGCGAAATGCAGCACCAGATGGAGGCCTTCACCTCCTTTGTGCAGCAGGAGCTGGCCCGCGGTCTGCGAACCGCAACTTCACGCCCTCCCGAGAACGCGCTGGTCCGTGTTGCGCCGCCGAAAGTAATACGCGTTCCGGGGAAAGTGAATCGTGATTCGTGATTTGCTTGCCCTGAGCACCTGCGAAGGGTAATTCGTGACTCGTAATTCATGTTCGGAAAGCGGCTGAAAGTTAATAGTTGAGAGTTGAGAGTTAAAACCTTCCTAAAGCACAATTTCTCCCGTATTAAACTCTCAACTGTAAACTGTAGACTCTGAACCGGCCACAAGTCACTTCTCTTTTCCACACTCCCACTTGTTTCCACAGCCGGGGACATCTTGCGCATCTTGGCGGGCGCGCCTATGCTGACGTTATGGCACAACCTGATTGCCCGCATTGCGGCGGAACCGGATGGAAAACGGTCGAGCGCATTGCCGAGGAAGAAAAACCCAAACGCGTGTCCTGGGAGAAGCCCGTGGCGGGGACCAACCAGACCAGGCGCGTCTGGGCCGTGCCCTGTGACTGCACGGGCACCGATCGTGCCGCGCGCACGATGTCCCGCACGCGCATTCCACGCCGCTACGAACACTGCGACTTCGAGAACTTCGACACCGACCTCTACGATGCGAACCGCGAAGGCGCCGCTTGGAACCGCAGCCTCGAACAGTCCAAGCTTGTCGTCGAGGCATTTGCTCGGGATTATCCGGTGGGAACCGAAACCGGTCTGCTGCTCATGGGGCCGTGCGGCGCGGGCAAAACGCACCTGGCCGTCGCCGCTCTTCGCCAGATCGTGTTGCGCGGACACACCGGACTTTTCTACGACTACCGGGAACTGCTCAAGGAAATTCAAGGCAGCTACAACCACGAAAACCAGTCCACCGAGCTGGGCGTGCTCGAACCGGTGCTCACTGCCGACGTCCTGCTGCTGGATGACCTGGGCGCGAGCAAGCCTTCGCCGTGGGCGATGGAAACGGTCGGTCACATTCTCAATTCGCGTTACAACGAGCGCCGCATCACTCTGCTGACCACAAATTATCTCGATGCCACCGGAACCGCGCCCCCACCCGCCATCTCACGCCTCCCATCGGGCCAGTCCGTCGCCGCCGCGCGGGAAGACACACTCTCTGACCGTCTCGGCGCGCGTGTCCGTTCGCGCCTCTACGAAATGTGCAGAACCATCGAGCTATTCGCCCCCGATTATCGCAAGGAAGTTCGCCAAGCGGGGCGAGTCAGGTCGTAAAGTACAAGCTCAAGGTTGAGAATTTAGGACTATTCCCGAGGTCCCGGTAGTGGGTCAGTTACCGATAAATGGACCCTGAACTCGGCCAGCGGTGCGGACTCACGCCGCTTCGGCGAGCGTAGCCGTACATCACATCATAACCATGAGTGGCGTCATTTCTCGGCGGTGCGAGTCCTCGCCTGCATTTTAGGCACAATTAGGGTGGCAACCATCAGCGTGGACAGGCCTGCCGATATAGCCATGAATATGAAACCCGCGTCATAATGACCCGTCAACTGAATTAAGGCCCCAATGATAATCGGTGACCCAACCCCTGCGATTTGGCCGCCGGTATTAATGAACCCCGATGAATAGCCCATAACTCGGGAGGGCAATAGATCCATGGCTAAGGACCAGAACGGGCCCTGGATCGCCGGAAGGAAAAACCCCGTCGCAGTCAAGAAAATGACCGCCGTAGTGGAATTACTTGCCGTCGCTGTCAGCAGCATGAAAAGCGCATTCCCCAAAAGAACCGAAACGAGGATGGCCTTCCGTTTACCGGTCCAGTCCGAAACGTAGGAGCACATCAGTAAGCCGATGAACCCGGCCGCGAATGGGAGTGCTGCCACAGCGCCTGTGTTCACTAACGTAAAACCTCTGACCTTAAGCAAATAGGAGGGCAACCAGGCTTGGAATCCCCACCAGGTCACATCCCAGGTCATGTAAATGAAAAAGAGCTGCCACAAAACCTTGTATTTAGATAACTCGGAAAAGGATATTCTTTCTTGCCTGCTTCCTCCCGTACCAATTTCCGCTAATTCGCCCGCAGTCATCTTAGGATGTTCAGCCGGCGTGTCGCGCAAATACCAGTAAACGGCGATGGTAATGAAAAATCCCGGGATGGAAACCAAATAGAAGGCTTTACGCCAGCCAAATACTCCCATTACTGTGGCGAATAAAATTGGGGCAATCATGGGCCCAATCGTGTTGGAAGACATCACGAAACCGTTGGCCCGCGCCCTCTCCGCACTGTTGAACCATGCGGACAGTGCCTTGAAGGCGGCGGGGGGATGCATTCCTTCGCCGAGTCCGAATAAAATGCGCACCCAGATGAGGCTCGTCAGGCTAGTCGTTGTGCCCGTCAAAAGGCTAAAGAGAGACCAAGAAGCAACACCTAGAGTTATGGTCCTCCGGGCCCCGAACTTGTCCGCGATTAAGCCGCCGGGAATTTGCATCGACCCATAGCCGATGAAGAAGGCGCTCATGACTACTCCCATCGCCGTGGGGTTCATATGAAATTCCTGGCCGATCAGGGGGATTGCCATTGGCATCAGGCTTCGATCGATATATGACATCAGCCAGGTCAAAAACAGCAGAATGCAGACCCACCAACGTACCTTCATTGACTGGCCCTTGTCATGGACCGCAGGCTACTTCGAAAATAACTTGACTGGCTTCGGTCATTCAAGAGGGCCACCAGTGATCGTGCGCTGGAGACGAAAACAGTACGATTCTTCATGCGGCATGACATGGGCAAGCCATAGTAACGCAAAAGTGGAAGAAATCTGGAGTTGACAATGCTCCCCAAGGATCTTCACGGGTTTTGATCAATTGATTGGGCTTAAGGCGCTCCTTTCTGGAATGGGGCGTGATAACCTACAATGCTGCAGACAAATTAATTTGTGCGAATTCGTCGACAGAATTTCATCACGAATCAAGGAGACATGCGTTGAGGCAAAAACCGAAACGGATTGGTCTTGCCATCGTGGGGGCCGGGCGCGTCGGGTTGTTTCGAGGCGAGGTGGCAGCGCGACATAGTGCCGTCGATTGGATCGGCATCGCTGAAAAGAACCCGGACCGTGCCCGGGAGGTAGCCGTCAAGATCGGGGCCGATTTCGTAACGGGCGATCACCGA
>JBGOVX010000113.1:0-11802 GCA_041478355.1 Terriglobia bacterium
AAGGCTATGCTTTCGGTCAATAACATCACCATGCGCTTCGGCGCTAGAGTCCTGTTCGAGGACGTCACCTGTTCGTTCCTGGAGGGGCGTCGGTACGCAATCACCGGGCCAAACGGCGCCGGCAAGTCTACTTTGATGAAGATTCTGGAGGGCGAGTTCGAGCCAACCAAGGGTTCGATCACGCGGCCAAAGAAGCTCGGTATTTTGCGTCAGGACCAGTTTGCTTTTGACGAATATCGCGTGATCGACACCGTCATCATGGGCAATGCCCCGCTCTGGAAGGCTTTACAGGAGCGCGACGCGCTGTACGACAAGCCTCACGACCAACTGACCGACAAGGACGGCATGCGGCTGGGCGAGCTCGAAGGAATCGTAGGCGACGAGGGCGGCTACACGGCGGAGGCCGACGCGGCAATCCTGCTCGATGGGCTGGGCGTGGAATCCACGCTCCACGAACGCAAGATGAGCGAGTTGCAGGGCGGCGTGAAGGTCCGCGTATTGCTCGCGCAAGCTCTATTTGGCAATCCGCCGGCTTTGCTGCTGGACGAGCCTACCAACCACTTGGACCTGGACTCGGTACACTGGCTGCAAGACTATCTGCACAGTTACGAAGGCGTGCTGATCGTGGTTTCCCACGACCGTCATTTCTTGAACAGTGTCTGCACCCACACGGCCGACATCGACTACCAAACGGTGATCATGTATACGGGCGGGTACGACGACATGGTGCTCGCCAAGACGGCAGTGCGGTCGCGCATCGAGTCCGAAAATGCCGTGCGCGAAAAAAAGATCGCGCAATTAAACGAATTCATCGCGCGTTTCTCGGCCGGCACGCGCTCTTCACAAGTGACCTCGCGCAAGAAAGAGGTCGAGCGCATACAGACCTCGGAATTGGCCAGGTCCAACATCGCCCGGCCATATATTCGTTTCGACATGAAGGTGCCTTCGGGGCGCCACCCGCTGGAGTTTAAGGGAGTCACCAAGTCCTACGACGGCGCGCCGGTCATTCTGCCCTTCAGCGCAGCCATCGAGCGCGGCGAAAAGATCGCGCTCACCGGTCGAAACGGATCGGGCAAAACCACGCTATTGAAGTCGCTGCTTCGCAACGCCACAGGGTATATCGACGATACTGAACGCGCATTTCCCATCGATGGCGGCAAAGTGAAGTGGGGGCACGAAGTTGCCGTGGGCTATTTCGCGCAAGACCACACTGATTCCATCGTGAAGGGCACGACTGCTATCGAGTGGTTGCACCAGTTCAATCTCCAGGCGTCGCAGGAGGAGCTTCGCGGCCTGCTCGGTCAAATGCTGTTCAGCGGCGAGGATGCCTTGAAACCCACCGGCGCGCTTTCCGGCGGTGAGTCGGCGCGGCTGATCTTCTGCAAGCTGATGCTGCAGAAACCCAATGTCCTGGTGCTCGACGAACCGACCAACCACTTGGATTTGGAATCCATCAACGCGCTCAATTTCGCGCTGCAGAAATATCCAGGAACGGTTCTACTGGTGACGCACGACCACGATGTGATCGACGAAGTCGCCACGCGCATCTGGCATTTCATGGGCGGCCACGTTGAGGACTTCAAGGGCCCGTACGAGGAATATCTGGTTTACGCGCAGGAGAAGGCTTCCTAGGACCTGGAGCTTTCTGTCGCACAAAATCCGATTTCGTCCGGACCATTATAGAATTAATGCCTTCGCAGGAAGAACGCGATGGTGATCGCCACACTAATCACCGTGATTGCTGTTCGCACGTAGCGCTGGTTCACAGTCCTGGCATAGACCGCGCCAACATAGCCGCCGATAACGGCGGCGACCAGCATCGCCATTGCCTGCGGCCACCAGATCTTCCGGGCAATCACGAATAGCACAACCGCGACAGCATTCATCGAGGATCCCAGCACGGTCCTGTTCGCATTCATGACGTGGATGTCGGTGAGGCCAAACACCGACCACGTCGCTAGCATCACGATGCCGATAGCCCCGCCGAAATAACCGCCATAGATTCCGATCAGGAATTGAATGACGACAACCGTTACCGGGCCAATGTGAAACGCGCGTTTCAAAATGGGTGAAATGCGCGGGCCAAACGTGAAAAGGAACGCCGCGGCCAGCATCAGCCAGGGGAGTATCGAATCGAAGGTCCTCTGCGGCGTGAACAGCAGCAGGAGAGCGCCCGCAATGCCTCCGGCCAGGCTGGCGATCATCATGGGCCGGAATGGAAACCCGTCGGACTGCTTGAAGTCTCCGCGGTAAGCCCACGCGCTTGCCAGGGTCCCCGGAATCAGTGCAAACGTGCTTGAAGCATTGGCGATGATCGAGGGCACTCCGGTGAAAACCAGCGCAGGGAAAGTGAGGAACGAGCCTCCTCCCGCGACCGAATTGATTAGCCCGGCGGCAAACGCGGCGAAAATCAGAAGTAGATAGGAACCCATATCCAGTTCGAGCATTAGAACTTAACATTCTTCCGCCTCGAAGTGCGCCACAAACCGCGATTCGATGTGAATCTCCAAACAGCGGATTGACAGTCTTGAAACCTTCGGTGAATTTCCCTGGAAGAGTTTCGCACCGATGCGCTGGTTTTCATGACGCCGGGACACCCACCCCGGCATTGACTTATCCGAAGCCACTGTGCTCACATACGTCCTCTAAGTTGGGTTCAACTGCTGGATGTCCTCAAAACCTCAGCGGATAGAAATCGTTCTGGAGACATTGCTCGAGAGTATCACTCTCGCCGAAGAGGTCGGGGTGCGCGTGGCGGCGGCTGCGGGATTCGATGAGGACGATCAGTACAAGATCGGCCTGGCCGTGCACGAAGCGGTGATGAACGCGTTTCAGTACGGCAACGAACAGCAGCGCGAGAAAAAGATTTGCGTGATATTCGAACTGCACCACGAGAAGTTGGTGATCCATGTGACCGACCAGGGAACCGGATTCCGGCTCGACGATGTTCCGGACCCCCGGGAAGATGAAAACATGCTGGTGGATTCTGGCCGCGGTGTTCTTCTGATGAAGGCATTCATGGATGAGTTTGACGTGCAGGTCGGGCACAGGGGCGGCGCCGAGGTCGTTATGACCAAGCACTGCAGGACGCAGAATACCTGAGCAAAATAAAGTCCAAATACGAGAGAAGAGACTGAAATGAGTTTCAGGGCAACCAGTCGCGAGATTACAGGCGTCATGATGTTCGATCTGGTCGGGCGGATCACGCTGGGCGAAGGCAGCGCGATGCTGCGCGACCTGGTTCGCGAGGCACTCCGCGGCGGCCACAACAAGATTCTGATGAACTTGTCCGGAATAGATTACATAGACAGCACGGGCCTGGGAGAACTGGTAAGCGCGTACCGGCTCATAAAGAGCCAGGGCGGCGAATTGAAACTTCTAAAGCTGAACAAGAAAGTCACCGATCTTTTGCAAGTCACAAAGCTCTACACAATCTTCGACATTCACAACGAAGAGGCGCAGGCCATCGCCAGCTTCTAGTCTTCTAATCCCAGGCGGATTCCCGAAGCTGGAGTTTCTGTTCGTGGCCGCAACTTATGGTAGGATTGCAGGCTCAATAATAAGTGGAGGAAACAATCTGTGGCGCAGCATATCTTGCGCAAGGATCTGAAGAAGGACGAAATCCGTGACACGTTCGTTCACGGCGTCGAGTCGATCGCCTCGCACCAGCAGATATTGTGGGTCGTCGTAGGCGCGGCGCTCGCCGTGGCGCTGGCGGTGTTTGGCTGGAGCAGCTACACCCGGCGGCAAACCGCGAAAGCCGCTGCGGCGCTGGATGACGCAAAGAAAACTTTTCAAGCTCGGATACGAACGCAAGGAGAAGCCGCCGAGCCCGGCGAGCTTACCTACGTAGACGAAAAAAATAAATTTGGCGATTCCGAGCGGAAATTCCTGGCGGTCGCAAGTCAGTACGGACGCACGCGGCCGGGACAAATCGCGCGATATTACGCGGCCCTCTCCGAGATTCAACTCAAGCAGTACGGCGAAGCGGAGAAGAATCTGGCGCAGATGGATTCAAGTGGCGATGAGAGCCTTGCCGGCCTCGCCAAGTTCCAATTGGCCGGGGTATACGATCTGGAAGGCAAGGGCTCTCAGGCTGTGCAGGTGTACCAACAATTGGCGGACAAGCCAACCGTGTTTGTGCCCAAGCCGCTGGTTCTGCTCACCCTTGCCGGCCATTACAGCAAGACCGATCCCGCGCAGGCCTCCAAGCTCTACAATGAAGTGAAAAAGGATTTTCCGGATGCGGCCGAACGGGCCGATGAAGGCCTGGAATTATTAAACGCCAAACCTAACGGTTAAACTGCGCCGCTTGGGTGCGTCATTTTCTTTCCGTCGTGATGATTCTGTAGTAAGCCTTGCTGCAAAAACCCAGCGGCGAGCACACCTCTCTAGATTTTCCAATCGGGCGTGGCGATGTAGGCGCGATTGATGTCGGCGACCGTTTGCGTGCCGCAATTGCCCATCACCAATTTCAATTCACCTTGCAGAATTTCAAGCACGCGATCGACGCCGGCCTGGCCGAATGCTCCCAATCCCCAAAGGAAGGGACGCCCGATTCCCACGGCCTTGGCGCCCAGCGCGAGGGCCTTGAACACATCGGTGCCGCGGCGAAAGCCGCCATCGACGAACACAGGAATGCGGCTGCCGACTTCGGCCACGACCTCGGGCAGCGCCTCGATGGTCGCGCGCAAGGTTTCCGTGGAACGTCCGCCGTGGTTGGAAACGAGCATGGCGTCGATGCCGTGTTCGACGCACAGCCGCGCGTCCTCGCGCGTGTCCATCCCCTTAATGAGCAGCTTCCCCTTCCAGAATTTTCGCAGGCGATCGAGAAAAGCCCAGTCCATGGCAGGATTCGTCGTGCGTATGCCGGTCATGTCGATCCCGTCATACATTGGACGTTCTCTAGTGGTAGGACCCTCCCCACTTTCGTGGCAGTGCATGCACTGGCGCAGATCCTTGGGGCGGGTGCGAAGATAGGTTTCGCTGTTGCGCCCGGTGGTGTTATCGACCGTCAGAGCGAGTACCGAGCACCCTGCGGCCTCCACGCGTCGCAGGATTTTTTCACAGACGTCCCAGGAGTTCGGCGCGTAGAGCTGATACCAGACCGGGCGACCCAGGGCCTTGTTGACCTCTTCGACGGGGGTTGAAGTAGCTGTAGAAAGAAACTGCAAAGTGCCGCGCGCTTTGGCGGCTCGTGCAACGGCCAATTCGCCATCGGAAAAAAACGATTTTTCACCGCCCGTCGGGCACGTGAAGATCGGACTGTTGTAAACGGTGCCAAACAAGTCGACGCGCATGTCGACCTTGGTGGCGTCGCGCAATCGGCGCGGACGCAACTCAATGTGCTTAAATCCTTCGCGATTGGCGCGCAGCGTGCCGTCGTCGTCCACGCCGCTGGCCATGTAAGCCCAATGGCCGGGCCGGACCTTGCGGTGAGCGGCCTCTTCGAAATCGAAGACGTTGAGCGCGCCTGCCGGGCTGGTGATGACGTCGGAAGCTTCCTGGGTGCTCTGAGCAAAGACACTTTGCCTCATGTAGGCGGCGACTCCGCCGAGCGCAGCGACATAAGGGCTGGCAGCCAGAAACTTGAGAAATTCGCGGCGGGCAGTGGACGCCGCGGACGAAGTGGACGCGGTGGACTCGGATTGGCTCATGACGGTTGCCGATTGTATCGCTTGCAATTGTTTCTGACTAGCCGCAAATGGACTGTGGGCCTGCAACGCGGAGAGGGCTTGGCCCAGACGCGGTGGAAGGCTAGTATTGTTGGCGGCTGAACCGCAGAAAGGGCAGGCGATTTCAGAGATGACCGAGCAAAAACAGACAGGGCCGCTGACCGGTCTGAAGGTGATCGATCTGTCGCACGTGATGGCGGGCCCCACCTGCTCGATGCTCCTGGCCGACATGGGAGCCGACGTCATTAAGGTGGAAAAGATGCCGGCGGGCGACGATTCACGCCGTATGGTACCGCCGGCCATTTCCAATGAATCCGCGGCGTTCCTGATTATGAATCGGAACAAGCGCGGCATTGCCTTGGACCTGAAGACGGATGCAGGACACAAAGTTCTGTCCCGTTTGCTGCAAGACGCAGACGTGCTGATCGAGAATTATCGCCGCGGCACCATGGAACGAATGGGTTTCGGCTATGACGCGTTGCACGCATTAAATCCACGGCTGGTCTACTGCTCGATCTCAGGTTTCGGGCGGACCGGGCCGTATGCGGATCGTGGCGGATTCGATCTAGTCGCCCAAGGCATGACAGGGTTGATGAGCATTACAGGAGAAGGGCCAGGCAGCCCACCGATGAAGTTAGGTGCTCCCGTTACCGACATCACCGCCGGAATTCTCGGCTGCGTGGGAATCCTGGCCGCATTGTATTCTCGCGCCTCCAGCGGGCAGGGACAGATGGTGGACACCTCGCTGTTCGAGGCCGGGATTATTCAAACCTACTGGCATTCAGCCATCTGCTTCGCCACCGGCAAGGCGCCGGGTCCGATGGGAACAAGTCATCCGTTGAACGGGCCATATCAGGCGTTTCCCGCTGCTGACGGGTGGATCACCGTGGGCGCCGCGAACCAAACAAATTGGCTGCGGCTGATCGAAGCGCTCGAAGCGCCGGAACTTGGCCATGATCCGCGGTTTGCCAATAATGGCGAACGTATGCGCAATTTGCCGGCACTCCAAGCGGTGCTGACACCGCTGTTCAAGCGCCGCAACTCTGCCGATTGGCTGCAACGGCTGGAGAAAGTGGGTGTTCCCGCGGGCCCTGTGCTCGACATCGGCCAGATGCACGCTGATCCGCAGACGTTGGCGCGAGACATGATCGTCGAGACAACGCATCCCACCGCCGGACCGGTGAAGGCCATTGGGCTGCCCATTAAGTTCTCGGAAACTCCTGGCGGCGTACACCGGGCAGCGCCACTGCTTGGCCAACACACCCGGGAAGTGCTGCGCGATCACGGCTTCTCGAATGCCGAAATTGACCAAATGGCCGCGCAAGGCGCAATCCAAACACCAGAATCCATTAAAGGTGCCACATCGTGAGCGAAGACCTCTTGTTCGAAATCAAGGATGGCATTGGGCGCGTCACATTCAATCGCCCGCAAGCGCGCAATGCGTTCACCTTCCAAATGTACGAGCGGCTGGCGAAGATCTGCCAGCAAGCGGCGAATGATTCTTCCATCAAGGTCCTGCTGCTGACCGGAGCGGGGGAAAAAGCCTTTGCGTCGGGCACCGATATTTCTCAGTTCAAAGTTTTTGCCACGGCCCAGGACGCGCTGGATTATGAAGCGCGGATTGAACGAGTGCTCAGCGCCGTGGAACGTTGCCCCGTTCCCATTATCGCGGCCATCGCCGGAGTATGCGCTGGCGGAGGCTTCTCGATTGCCGGATGCTGTGATCTTCGAATTGGCGCGGCCAATGCGCGCTTTGGAATTCCAATTGGGCGCACTCTCGGCAATTGCCTGTCGATGGCCAACTACATCAGGCTGGAGGCTCTGCTGGGTCCCGCGCGCGTGAAGGACATTATTTTCACGGCACGTCTGTTGGATGCTCAACAGGCGCATGCGGTTGGGCTGCTTAGCGAAGTGCTGCCTGATTACGCCGCCTTACAGAGCCGTGCGGACGAACTGGCGCGAACCGTGGCGTCCCAAGCCCCGTTGACTCTGCGCGTCACCAAGGAAGCCTTGCGCCGCATTAAAGACAGGGAGAAGCTGGGCCCGGGTGAGGATCACGATCTAATTCTGATGTGTTACATGAGCCGCGATTTTCGCGAAGGCATGGATGCATTCCTGCACAAGCGCGCGCCTACCTGGACGGGAACTTAACCTCGAATTTGCATGCTAAACTTGCGGAGAAAGGAGCCTTTCCATGCTGTCACAATCATCGGGAACCTCCAGGCGTCAGCGCGTTACCGTCATTCCAACGCGAAAATCGCTGGGGGCCGAGATTCAGGGTCTAGACCTTCGAACCATCGATGATGATGATTTTGCCGGCATTTGCCAAGCTTGGCTTGACCACCTGGTCCTGCTGTTTCGTGGACAGAATTTGACCGACGAAGATCTCATCGCCTTCAGCAAGAGATTAGGAAGTCTGGACTGGGCCCCGGTTCAAGAATCCGGGCGCCGCTTCGTGGAGGGACATCCGGAAATTTACGTGGTGTCCAACGTGATGGAAAACGGCGCGCCTATCGGCAGCTTGGGCGCCGGCGAAGCTACCTGGCATACGGACATGTCGTACTTGCAGGATCCGCCAAAGGCCAGCATCCTCTACGCGCTGGAGGTTCCTTCGTCGGGAGGCAACACGTATTTCAACAACATGTACCGCGCTTATGAATCCCTGCCCGATGAACTTAAGAGGCGAATCGAAGGCCTCCGGTTGAAGCACGATGCAACCTACAACAGCGGCGGCTATGTGCGCCAGGGCGTCGCCGCGGTCGATGATCCCGTGACCTCTTCCGGTATCTTTCATCCTGTGGTCTGCACTCATCCTGAAACCAAACGAAAACTTCTATATCTGGGACGAAGGCGCAACGCTTATATCGAGGGACTATCGCTTCCCGACTCGGAATCCTTGCTCGACCAATTGTGGGCCCATGCCACGCGTGAGGATCTCGCCTGGCACAACCAGTGGTGCGTAGGCGACCTGGTCCTGTGGGACAACAGGTGCACCATGCACCGGCGTGATCCATTTGACGCAAGCTCGCGACGCGTCATGCACCGCACCCAGATTAAAGGCGAAACACGTCCAGCTGCCTAGTTGCCCAGTTGATTGACGCGGACGTCAGATGGAAATCAGTTCAGTTTCGTGAGAAAGGATTTCATGATCGGGAAACGCTTCTTGTTGGCTGGTCTACTGTGCAGTGGTTTGGCGCTAGGTCTTTCCGCGATTTGCGCGCCGGCCCTGGCCCACCACGGGGTTTCGGCATATGGGGAAAATCCAAAAACTTTGAAAGGAACGGTGACCGAATTCGCGTGGAGCAACCCCCATTGCCAAATCTATTTCGATGTCACCGACGACAAGGGGAACGTCGTGCACTGGAGCTGTGAAACGCTCAGTCCATCCAGGTTAGTGAGGGCTGGCTGGACCAGAACATCCTTGAAGCCCGCGGACCAAGTCACTATTACGCTTCTTCCTGCCAAGAACGGCACACCTGTCGGGTATCTGGAAGAGGTCGTACTTGCTGATGGAACAAAGTTAACGCGCACGGAAAAGTAGGCCCGAAATTGCCCGAAGTGGGAGGATTCCGAATGCGATGGCGATTCATGGTTTCTATTATCCTTGTCGTCTTCGCCTCTACATTTCTGTACTCTGCTAAGCAATCGAAACCGAAAAGCACCCAAAAGGCGCCCCGTGCCTCTCTTCATGATTTATCCGGAGTTTGGCTGAGCAACGATCCCCAAGCGCCTGGCCCGCGAACTCAGGGAGTTTATGCATCTGTTTATCCTCCCCCTATGACTGCCTGGGCTCAGTCCAGATACGACGCAACGAAACCCGGATACGGTTCAAGAGCGGTCCTGGACGGCAACGATCCGACTCTGCACTGTGATCCTATGGGCTTACCTCGCATGATGACTTTTTACGGACCGTTCCAATTCATTCAGCTTCCTGACAGGATACTGATCCTTTACGAGCGTGAACGGCTCTGGCGGCAAATTTGGATGGATGGACGGCCACTTCCCAAGGATCCCGATCCGAGTTGGTACGGCTACTCGGTCGGCAGATGGGAAGGAAACACCTTGGTCATCGATTCAAATGGTTTCAATGACAAAAGTTGGGTTGATCAATTTGGAGATCAGCATAGCGACGCTATGCATCTTGTCGAGCGCTACCGGCGCTTGGATCATAACACCATGCAATTGGACATGACGATCGACGATCCAAAAGCCTATACCAAGCAGTGGGCCGGCAATTCAAGGATTCTCCATTTGAAGCCAAACTACGAATTCCTGGAGGATCTCTGCGTGGCTTCTGAAATGGGTTCCTTCAACGAGAAAATCGCGGCTCCCGCTGCGGCAACGCCCGGCAAATAGATGACCTTCAGACTGCCGCTTCTTCCGCGATTGGCAGCCCGGTTTGCTCCAGGTTCGGCAAAAATGCGGCCAGCAAACCCACGATCGGAAGATAGGAACACACCAGAAATACAAAATTGATGCTCGTCATATCGGCTAACACACCCAGAACGGCCGCGCCCAGTCCGGCCACGCCAAAAGCGAACCCAAAACATAGACCGGAAATCATTCCCACCCTGCCGGGGACTAGTTCCTGGGCATAGACTACAATCACCGAAAATGCCGAAGCCAGAATCAGGCCAATCACCACACTGAGGATCACTGTCCAAAACAGATTGGCATACGGCAAAATCAAGGTGAACGGCAGAACCCCAAGGATCGAGCACCAGATAACGCTCTTGCGGCCGATTCGATCACCGACTGGTCCGCCAATCATCGTGCCCACTGCAACAGCGCCTAAAAACACAAATAGGTAGACCTGTGCTCTCTGCACCGGCAATTGAAACTTACCGATCAAATAAAACGTGTAGTAACTGGTTAGGCTTGTCAGGTACACGAATTTCGAAAACAGCAGAGCCATCAAGATCGCAATGGATAGTACGACCCTCTTGGGGGACAGTGTGGGGTGCCGGTGAATACCTGTCGCGCCGTATTCCTTGGAATTCAATCTGCGCTTTCTGGCCCAGCCGCTTACGCCCGTGAGCAGGATAATGCCGGCCAGAGCCGCGACCGAAAACCAGGCGATGCTGGATTGCCCCCTCGGCAGCACAATGAATGCCGCCAGCAACGGTCCCAGCGAGAGTCCTGTATTTCCGCCCACCTGAAAAATAGATTGCGCCAGCCCGTGTTGTCCGCCGGACGCCATACGCGCCACCCGGGAAGATTCCGGGTGAAATACCGAGGAGCCTGTGCCCACCAGTGCAGCGGCAATGAGGATGGCCACAAAACTATGAGCGATCGACAACAGCAGCAACCCGAAAAGTGTAAGTCCCATTCCGACCGGCAGGGAGTACGGCATTGGATTTCGGTCGGTATGCAGCCCCACCAGCGGCTGCAGAAGAGATGCGGTGATCTGATAGGTGAGCGTAATGAAACCAATTTGCGCGAAATTGAGATGAAAGGAATCCTTCAGCAATGGATAAATCGAGGGCAGCAGAGAGGAAAGCATGTCATTCAAGAAATGACAAACGCTGATGGCCGACAAAATGTTGAAGGCGGCCTTGTGCCCAACTTCCGTCATCAATTCCGTGCGGCTCGCAGTCACTTTACTTTCCTCAGAGATTCAAAATAGCATTTCCATTCGAAAGTGAAGATTGTACAGCAAGTTGCAGGTTTGACGGGTTTGAAAGCGCGCCCTGGCTGCGCATTTCACATTTTTCCATTGCACGCTATACGTGATTCCCGTCTGACCCATTCAAAACACGCGCCAATACTTGACCGGTGTACGATTTTTTCACGCGCGCCACTTGTTCAGGGGTGCCTTGCGCGACGATGCGGCCGCCGCCTTCGCCGCCTTCGGGGCCTAGATCGACGATCCAGTCGGCTTGTTTGATTACATCGAGGTGGTGCTCGATGATCAGGACTGTGTTGCCGAGATCGGCGAGGCGATTCAGGACGTCGAGCAGCTTCTTTACATCGTCGAAGTGCAGGCCTGTGGTGGGCTCGTCGAGAATGTAGAGCGTGCGGCCGGTCTGGCGGCGGGAAAGTTCGCGCGCCAGCTTGATGCGCTGCGCTTCGCCGCCGGAAAGAGTCGTCGACGATTGTCCTAGTTGGATGTAACCCAATCCCACGT
>JBGOVX010000068.1:0-16273 GCA_041478355.1 Terriglobia bacterium
AACAAATCCGGCTGGAAACGATATTCGATAGCAACCTGCCGATTTTCAAATTCGATTACCAGAAAGTGCAGCAGACGGTGGCTAACCTGCTCGACAATGCATCCAAGCACACCCCCGCAGGCGGCCACGTCACCATGCGCGTTGAACTTCACTTCTGGGACCGCCGCTCGGCGGCGGAAATTCAGTCGGTCGACCGCAGGCGCAAGCATGTGCAGCAGTCCAACAGCATCAAAATTTCCGTTACGGATTCCGGACCGGGCATCGCCCCTGAACATCATCAAGAAATCTTCGAGGATTTCGTTCGCGTGGACCGCACCTCCTCGGGCATGGGCCTGGGCCTGGCGATTGCCAAGCGTTTAGTGCAGGCGCATCGCGGCAAGATCTGGGTGGATAGCGAGCCACAGCGAGGCTGTATGTTTACATTCCTGTTGCCGATAAATGAAAAGTAGAAGTCGAACCGAGCGCGATAAAGGTAGGGAACAAATGGCTGAGAAAGAAAAAATTCTGGTGGTAGACGACGAACCCAGTATCCGAAAGTATCTGGGGACGCTGCTCGAAGTGGACGGGTATGAGGTCGAGGCGGTGGTGTCGGGTCAGGAAGCGCTTTCCAAGATCGAGAGCGGCGACCGTCCGGACTACATTATTCTGGACGTGCTGATGCCGGACTTGAACGGTCTGGAGACGCTGAAACAATTAATGCAGCTCGACCGGACCCTCAATGTGATCATGCTTTCCTGCTCGAATGAAGTGGGCACCGTAGTCGAGGCCATCCGCCTGGGCGCGCAGGACTACCTGACCAAACCATTCGAAAAAGCCGAACTCGATGTGGCCATATTGAAGTGCAAGCAGAAACAGCAGCTTCGCGCGGAAAACAAGGCCTTGCGGGAATATTGCGACACCATCACCGAAGATCTCTGCTTTCTGGCCGCCAGCCCGCAAATGGTGCGCATCCGCCAGCAAATCCTGCAAATCGCGCCGGTGGACGTGCCCGTATTCATATATGGCGAAAGCGGCGTAGGCAAGGAAGTGGTCGCGCGGATGATTCACATGCGATCGACGCGCCGCAACCAGCCCTTCATCAAGGTAAATTGCGCCGCGCTCCCCGGCGAATTGCTGGAATCGGAATTGTTCGGTTACGAGCAAGGGGCTTTTACGGGAGCGGTGCGCTCAAAACCCGGCAAATTCGAGTTGGCTACCAAAGGAACAATTTTCCTCGACGAAATTGCGGAAATGAGTCCGCACTTGCAAGCCAAGCTGCTGCATGTTCTGCAGGACCACCAGTTTTCGCGGCTCGGCGGACGGCAATTGATCGAGGTGGATGTGCGCGTGCTTGCCGCAACCAATGTGGAAATCCAGGAGGCCATGAAATCGGGCCGCCTCCGCGAGGACCTCTATTACCGGCTGAATGTCCTCTCCATCCACGTGCCGCCGCTGCGTGAACGAGCCACGGAAATACCGTTGTTATTCCGCCACTTCTTGCAGAAATACAGCGCAAAATTTAACAAGGAGACGGCCACTCCCTCCCAGCATCTGTTGGAGGCAGCCGTGCGTTATCCTTGGCCCGGCAACCTGCGCGAACTTGAAAATTTCGTCAAACGGTACGTCATTTTGGAAGATGACGAAGGCAGTTTCCGTGAATTGCTGGAAATGTCGGCAACTCGCCAGCGCATTTCGCCGCGGGAAGAGGCTGCTCCAGCGCGCGAGCAGGGATTGAAAGCCCTGGTTCGTAGTTTGAAAGACGAAGCCGAGATGGAAGCCATTGCCGATGCCCTCGAGAAAACGCATTGGTGCCGTAAGGACGCCGCCAAAATGCTGGGCATCAGTTATAAGGCGCTGCTTTATAAAGTTCGCCAGTTCGGCCTCGATACCGACCGCTCAGGCCGTAAGAGCGCCAAGAAGAATTTAAAAGCGAATGATGTCGCCGAATCGGAAGTAGTCCCGGCAGTCCTAGCCCCTTCCGGCCGGCATAGCTAAACGAATAGTCACCTGCAATTAGATGCGTATTTGGGATACGTATTCGGGACATTTAAGTTGCGTGGCTTGGCTGATGGGCCCAAGAGGTTTGCTGCACGATAGAAATCCCCTCCTTGCATAGGGGCCTGGTGAACAGGCTCACGATATCCTTTTAGTTGCTTTTTCAGTTCGTTCTGGCATATTTTTCAAGCATTTGGAGGCCATTCCAGTGTTACTATGATGGCCTTTAGAGCGCCCAATATTTTTTGCAACAATGATATGGTCAAGCTCGACCTTTGAAGGAATAATCTGTTCTGGTTTGGAGCATTAATTGCACGAATTCTGAGTGGGGGTCCAGGGCCCGATGACTGAGCGACGAACAGCACACCGATACGATCTGTCTTTGCCAGTCATCATTCGTCTTCCGACGGAAAGGGCAACCCCTTCACACAACGGAAAGACACGTGATATTTCAACCCGCGGCCTTTATTTCACGATCGAGCAGGACATGAGTGATGGCGCCGAGCTGGATATTATGCTCACGCTGCCTTCGGAAGTCACGCGCGGTTCAGAAGTGTTCATTCACGCGATGGGCAAAGTGGTCCGCGTGGATAAGACGCCGGAGGGAATCTCCTCTCGAATCGGCGTTGCGGCCGTCATTGAACGCTACGAGATCATTCGCAACGATCCCGCTTCGCTTTAGTCATCGCAAATGAATGCGCCGCCGCTGGACCTTTCCATCATCATCCCCGCCTTTAATGAGGAACGCCGCCTGCCCAGAACAATCGATAGCATCGGCGCCTACCTGGCCGCACGTCCCCTGCGAGCGGAGATCATTATCGTCGATGATGGCTCCTCCGACGCCACAGTGAAACTGGCGGAGAGTTACCAAAACAAATTTCCTGGACTTCGCGTGGTGTCTAACGGACGAAATCGCGGGAAGGGATTCAGCGTGCGCCACGGCATGTTGGAAGCAAGCGGAGAAATTGCGCTATTTACCGACGCGGATTTATCCACACCGATTGAAGAAGCCGACAAGCTGCTGGCGGCGCTGCGAAACCAGGACTACGACATAGCCATTGGATCCCGGGCCGCGGATCGAACCTTGATCGAACTCCACCAACCTGCGCTCCGCGAGCTGGCGGGAATTTTCTTCAACCGCCTGGTCCGCTGGATTATGGGGATCGAGCTTTCCGACACTCAGTGTGGCTTCAAAGCATTTCGCCGGGAGCGCGCCAGAATTATTTTTGAGCAACAGCGCATCGAGGGCTTTGGATTCGATCCGGAAATCCTGTTTCTTGCCAAGCGTCACGGATTGCAGGTCGCGGAGATTCCAGTGCGATGGTCGCACGACTCGGGCACCAAAGTAAGCGTCGTCTCGGACGGGATACGCATGTTCGCCGAGTTGCCGGTGATTCGCTGGAACGCGGTGCGCGGGCTCTACCCGCGGCGCCGGAAATCTTAAGCGAAAGCAGAAAAGAACCCGTACCTGGTGGGCAACGCTCCTGCCAAATGGTTTGCCTTCCGCGGGCCGGTAATCGATTATGATGGCCGAATCGGAATGCGCAGCGAAGTGAACCGAGTCCGGCTGATGAGCAGCCAGGAAGAAGCCTGAACCAGAATGAAGGTGTCTGTCGTTATTCCCGTTTATAACGAACGCGCGTTTATCGAGGAAGTGCTCTTGCGCGTGCAGGCCGCGCCGATCGACAAGGAAATCATCGTCATCGACGATAAATCGACCGACGGCACGCGCCTGCTGCTTGCAGACCTCGACAAGGCTCAGTCCGACGGCACGCGCCATGTGATGGTGCAGAACGGCAAGGCGCGGCTCTCGCTGGAAAATATTCGCTTCCTCTTCCAACCCCAGAACGCCGGCAAGGGCGCAGCCTTGCGTCGCGGATTTGAAGCGGCCACCGGGGATGTGGTCCTGGTCCAGGATGCCGACCTCGAATACGATCCTCGGGACTATGGCAAACTCCTGGAACCCATTCTGGATGACCGCGCGGACGTGGTCTACGGATCACGATTTCTGGGCGGCCCGCAACGCGTCCATTATTTTTGGCATTATTGCGGAAATAAGTTTCTGACTCTGCTCTCGGACATTTTTACCAACCTCAAGCTCACCGACATGGAAACCTGTTACAAAGTCTTCCGCCGCGAAGTGCTTGAGAATATCAAGCTCAAATCGAATCGCTTCGGTTTCGAACCTGAAATCACCGCCAAGATCTCCAAGGGAAATTGGCGTATCTACGAAGTTGCGATTTCCTACGCCGGCCGCACCTACGCGGAGGGCAAGAAAATTACCTGGCGCGATGGACTGTCCACTCTCTGGTACATTATTCGTTTCAATTTATTTGACTGACCTGCGGCGGGAATGCCGAAATACAATTTCCAATTCCAGCGGGATGGGTGCCAAGCCTTTTTTTTCAAGGGCGGAGCTTTTGCTGCTCCCGGGCTTGTCTTTCGGTCGAATCGTTCAGGATTTTCGTTCGCGATTCGATTCGACGGCGGCCTCGGCCTGGTTCAGACGGTCAACCAGGGTATTCAAGGCTTGCAGGAGCGACTCAACCAAAGGAGGGTGATCGCCGTTGGTGGCGGAAATGTCAGGCTGGGCCGGTGCCGGCGCGATAGGGTCGATGATATGCAAATCGAAATCCTTGGCGACCTCTTCCACGATTTCAGGAGGCACGGGGTTGCGATGATCGACAAATGAGCTGACCAAGGCATGTTCGCACAACAGATTGATGACGCGCGGAATTCCGCAAGCAAAGCGATACACGGCCTCGACGGCCTCGCGACTGAAAATATCGGTGTTTTCGGCTCCCGCAATGCGCAGCCGCTCTTGAATGTAGCCGCGGGTTTCTTCGACCGTTAGCGGACGAGTCTTCGCGCGCAGCGTAATGCGTTGCCGGAGCTGCCGGAGTTGCGGCTGTTTGAGCTTCTGCTCCAACTCGGGCTGCCCTGCAAGCACGATTTGCAAAAGTTTTTCGGTGGAAGTTTCCAGATTGGTGAGCAATCGGATTTCTTCCAGCATTTGCGGCGACAGGTTCTGGGCCTCGTCCACGATCAGCACGGCGCGCTCCCCCGCCTGGTAGCGCTCCAGCAGCCACTGGTTCAGCTTCATGAGCATCTGGCCTTTTTGTCCCGCCTCGCATGGAATACCAAAGTCGGCCATCATGAAATCAAAGAATTGTGAGACGCTGAGTCGCGGGTTGAAGACAAACGCAGTGCTAACACGTTCCTTATGCAGCCATTCGAGCAACTTATTGATTAGCGTGGTTTTCCCGGTTCCTACCTCGCCGGTCAGCAGGATGAAGCCTTTGCGGGTCTCAATTCCGTAGGTCAAGCAGGCCAGCGCTTCCTGCGTATGCTGCGTCAGGAACAGATAGCGCGGGTCCGGATTGACATTGAACGGATTTTCGTTGAGCCCGAAAAATTTCTTATACATGCGCCAATCTCCAAACTCGCAGCGGCCATCCTCCACAGTTCAGTTGTTTTTCTGGCGCGCAAAAAGAAATCAATTTTTCACCATCACTGGATCGCTCACCTGGCTTTGTTCACTCAAATTCACTCAATCGGACGCAGATGCCAGCTCACGGTCACGCCAAATGTTTGTTGATAACCAGTTACACCGCAGCTTGCGACCGGGCAGACAACCGGAGTCGTCTGCTCCTGGACGCCGTAATTAAAACCGGCTTGGCCATAACGACCGAGTCGATGGCCAATGTTTGCGCCCACGAACCAGTTATTAAAATTTGTTGTGGCTATGCCGGCTGGAGCCAGGCCTCTGTTAAATGCGTAGCCGGAACTGATTGATCCGGACAAAGAGCGCGTGAAACTGTGGTTCAAAGACCCGGTGAATGTGTTGCTGATAGCTCCAAAATACACGCCCGATCCATTGGTGAGCCCGCGTGAGTAAGTAAGGGCAGACCCGGTATGGCGGCGTTCATACTTTAGGGCGCTGTTTACTGTCCATGTCAAGAGTTGAAAGTTACCGGTTGGAGAACCCGTATCCTGGATTTTTTCCGGGCCGCCTGCAATCTGCAACGCGAGCCGTCCGGTAATTTTCCTTCCGTAGGCGAGCTGCGCATTATAGTTCAGGGTGGAAGTGCCCGTGCCAACGTAATCAATCTTGCCGTAACTTGCCAGGACGGCGATCGAATTCTTGGGATCAATCAGGTAATCGTAGCCCGCTTGCGCATTCAGCATATGGCTGCTGATATAGCCCGCATCGATGAAATGCAAGAGCCCATAGGAACCCGTGAAGGTAAGAGCCGATCTCCGGGTGAACGAATATCCCACCTCGCCAAGAGCCGTGTCCACGTAGCGCATGGCCTGTCCGGTCTGAATGGTCTGGCTGGGGCCAAATCCTTGTGCGAGAGCAGCCTGTAAATTCTGGTTTACCGAGCTGAATTGCCCAAGCAATCCTGGGCCACCCATGCCAGTGCCCGTAAACGACGCTCCAGGAGCCATCATGAAATCATCACGAAGATAGAGGCGCCAGCGCTTCCAATTCATCTCTTGCGAAACAGATACGTTATGAAATTGTCCATTCGGGAAAGGAGCCTGGGCGAGAGTGTCGCCGCCGCTATAAATGACGGTCAGCTTATTCTTGTTCCAAACACGATTGAAATTCAGACTTCCGCTAAATACCTTAGTGACTGTCAAAGTGTGCTGCCCTGTTGCCCCCGTTGCTGCAGCCTGTCCCAATGCGCTGAAGGTCAGCGATGGGTCAAAGGTGTTATGAGCGTGTCCCAGTGAACCCACACCAAAAAGTTCGGCGCCAGAAAGCGTGGTCGAATCAGGCGATGCCTGCGATGGGTCGTAGGAACCGGGGTCGCCCGCAGGTGACACGCCTCGGGCGGCGGGAGCGGGCATGGAGCCGCTTCCGGTGTTTCCGCCCGGATTCATTGGAGGAAGTGGAGAGGAAGGATTCGCTGTCCGTGGATCTTGCGTTTGGCTTTGGCCTTGCACGCGGATCGCGGTGAGACAAAGCGTCAGAGCGGCAGCCAGCACCCAGAATGCATTTTTCAATTTCAAATTGCACCTCTCACGGGACGACCACAGTGTCGCCCGGCTCCAGTTTAATGTTTTGATCGGGGTTATCGCCTTTCAGGACATCCCGATAATTAAATGGAAGTTCGACGTGTTTGCCGGCGCGCACCCGCAGGATATGGATTTTCTTTACGTCGGCAAATGTCGTAAATCCTCCCGCGCTGGAAAGCGCTTGCAAAACCGTCATTCCTGGCAGCAATGGAAACGCGCCGGCGCGAAGCACCTCGCCCACCACAAATACGCGCTGACTGTTGATCGCCGTAACGATGACCGTGACTTGAGGCTCATTCAGAAATTTGCGCAACTTCTCGGCCACTATTCCGGCCAGTTGTTGGGGCGACAATCCAGCGGCCTGCACATCGTTGATCAGCGGCAAGGAAATCCTTCCATCGGGACGCACCGGCACCAAGCGACTCACGTCCGGTTCTTTCCATACGCTGATGTCCAGCATGTCCTCGGGCCCTATCACATAGGTTGGATCGGTCGCAGCCGGGCTGGGAGCCGTGCTATCGGCTGCGGGAGTCCCGGTAGTCCGTGCTGTCGCGGCGCTGTTTTCTTTCCCCTCATTCTTCTTGTCTTGTAGCGCCGCCTGCGCCATTGCCGTACCGGCCAACATGACCGCAGCGATAAAAATTATCGTTCGACGCATCACGATTCTCCTGGCTACCGATCTATCCGGCCGGAACCGTCCAGACCTAATTGTTTTAATTTGTAAAGCAAAGCTTTGTAGCTGATTTGCAGTTCGCGTGCTGTCTTTTTACGGTTCCAGTGCGTGCGCTCGAGCTGCTCTAGAATCATTCCTCGTTCCGCGTGCCGCGAGGCTTCCCGCGCTGCTTCCTTTAGAGACCGTCCGGGAGTGTTTCCAGTACCGGAAACTGGCGGGGCGGACTCCGCCGCTTTTGGCGCTTCACCAACCGCGAGATCTTCCATCACGAGATTTTCGTTTCCCAGCGCTACTATTTTTCGCGCGGCATTTTCCAGTTCCCGGATGTTTCCCGGCCAACTGTGACGCGCCAGCAAGTCCATCGTCGTGGCGCTTAATTTAGGTTCTGACCTCTCGAACAACGACGCGTATTTCTTGAGAAAAAAATCGAGCAATGCCGGAATGTCCTCTGCGCGTTGCCGGAGCGGGGGCAAGCGGAGGTGGACGCCGTTGATCCGGTAATAAAGCTCTTCGCGGAAGCGGCCATGACGCATCTCGTCTTCAAGATTGCGCGTGGTTGAGGAAATGACCCGCGCACTTAGGCAATTCCCCGGCGGCACTCCAGCGCCGTCGGGCAGAAGATTGAGAAGGCGCGATTGGCTGGCCGGATCAAGCTGGCTGATTTCGTCCAGATACAGAGAACCGCCGCTTGCTGCTTCAATTCCCGAGCCGTTCCCTCCATTATTCAGGCGAGTCAAAAGCGATTCTGTCGTTAGGCCTGCGCACCCGCATTTCACGAACGCCGCATTCCAGCGCCTGGACAGACGATGAATCTCCAGCGCCATCACTTCTTTGCCAGTCCCACTCTCCCCAACCAATAGAACCGGGATGTCAGTAGGCGCGATGTCGGCTATGGTGCGCTCTAAGGCACGCATTGCGGGGCTTATGCCCTGCATAAAGTACTGATGCAGGCCGGAACGAGGACTCGCCGCCCCAACCGAAAGCAGATTTTCATCAGCCCGAGTGATCATTACCCCTCTTGAACCACAAAAAGACTTGAACACGCACCGTACACCGCTGGCTATGAGTTAAGAGCAACGTGCGGGCCATGCTGATGATTAACATCAGGCAGTGCCTGATTCATACCTAAACCTATTATAATCTGTTAGATATCTCGCTATTCGATGAGTCCTGCAGGCACTCGTAGCTTTCAATATGTTATCTATTGAACTACCATATTGTGGTAAGTTATTTCCTAACAAGAAATCATTTGTAGTTCTACCCTCATAAGCACTTCTAAAACAACAACTTACTAGAAATGATCGCTTGGAGGCGTTAGAGAATCACAAGTCCCGACAATTATCAACTTGTGGAACTAGATTTCCTCTTTTTTAGGCATTATTTGCCATTTTCCCACTATTCACTATGCCCGATTTCAAGACTTAGCCACGGTTCAAACGGAAAATTCGAGGACTTGTCTACGGAGGGATTCAGTCTGCGGGAGCAGCAACCCGTTCATTTCCTACCACCATGCCACTGGAAGTCCGTTTCGATGGCAGGCCAGCGGCGCGAATCTTATACAGCAATGCTCGGTAGCTGATCTTTAGCGCGCTGGCGGTCCGTTTGCGGTTCCAATGGTTCGCCTCGAGCACACTCAAGATGATCTTCCGCTCGAGCTCTTGAACGGCCTGCCGCGTCACTTTTTTCAGATGTATCTGGCCGTCAATGGGAATTTCCGGTACTACGTGGGATTGCTGCCAATTCAAAAGCTCGCTGGAGACTGAATCTTCCGAACCCAGTATCACGTACCGTTCAATAAGATTTTCCAGTTCACGGATATTTCCGGGCCAGGGATGTCTTTCCAGCAGCCGCATAGCTGCGGGTGAAAGAGGTTTCACCAGGAGATTGTGGCGTACTCGATGAGCCTCAAGAAAATAGTTGGTCAGGTCACCGATATCTTCTGCTCGCGCGCGCAAAGCAGGCATCTGTATGCTGACCACATTAATTCTGTAGAAAAGATCCTGACGAAACCTTCCTTGCGCGACTTCCTGGTCAAGCTGTCGATTCGTTGCGCAGATCACCCTGAGATTAACGGTCCGGTCTTCCTGCCCGCCAATTCTGCTGAATTGCCCGTCTTGCAGCAATTGCAACAGTTTGGCCTGCAACGACAGGTCGATGTCATCAATCCCATCGAGGAATAACGTGCCGCCATCGGCCAATTCCACTCGGCCGGGTTTATCTGCATAGGCGCCGGTAAATGCGCCCTTCTCGTACCCGAATAATTCGCTTTCCAGCAACGATCCCGGGATTGCGGCGCAATTCACTTTCACAAAAGGTGTATCCGCCGTCGCCTGCACATTGTGAATAAATCGGGCCAGTAAGCCTTTTCCCGTGCCGCTGTCGCCCTGAATCAAAATTGGCACGCCCGACGACGCGACCTTTTCCACCTTTTGCCGGACCGCTTGCATGGTGGCCGAGCAACCAAAAATTATGCCGACGGGAGGCACATCGCCCGCCTCGCCTTTCAGACGTAATCTGGAAACGGCTGTACTCACCATAATGTGTGCGATCGATATTGCGGAAAGCCCTCGGTTAACCAAAAGCACTCGACGAGCCAAACTTTTTGACAATTAGATGGGGCAGGGAACGGCATGCGGTAACGCCAACAACCGGTTTATATTCAGGGAGCTACCTTGCTCTAGGGGTGATCTGCCGGCGCCCCGCCGCCATGATTCGAGCTGTGGAAATCGCGAACGACGGGAAAATAGTTTCACTTCTAGGCTATCTCAGTTCCAGCTTGGCGAGACCTTGACGGTATCCGTATCCTACTGATGACCAGTTACTTCGGACCCGGATGCGCTACTGATCGACTGGGACCAGGAGCAAAGCAGGTCTATATCCTGCGGTGTCAGGCGGGAATCCCGATGAATAATTCGATATTGAAGCAGGGGCATCCCGCCATCACGGACCTCTTTGCAAATCGAAGCAAGGTGACCGGAGGCCTGTTTTGGGTTCTCCTGCGCATCCCAATCCTGAAAGTTGATATGTCTGCGCCCTCCATTAACATCATCGGTGATGAACCAGGATAGGGGCGCGATGTGACTGTACCAGGGCCACACGGTCTGGTTGGAATGGCAATCGTTACAGGCGCGATTTAGCACGGATTGCACTTGGTCGGGAACCGGCACGTGCGCGGCAAGCGATCTTGCTGGAATTACAGGCGGGTTGGTGCGCTTGGGTTGCACGAATTGCGCGAAAATCAACAAGGCAACCAAAGCCAGCGCGATTCTCTTTACCTGGGCCATCTTCATTACAAGTTCTCCGTTTGTGGCGCGCCGAGACCTCACCCGGCCATAGTTTAACTTGTCTTTTCTGATTCACAAATCCTCGTGAGCGTTCCCGGAACGTTCCTGTCCCTGAGAAAAATAGCGTCTTAGGATGTTTCCCGGGAAGGACTGGCGTTGCGGGCTTGCTCCAGGCCATCTCTGCAGATTACAAGGCCTGCTTCATTTTCTGATTTTCCGGGTGAGAACATTCATCAACTGGGTCAATCGTGCCCGCGCTTCCTGGTCCATGGCTGTGAACTCGACTCCCATGCCTTTTTGAGACTGAGAATCACAAACCCTGGCGCGGGCGCGCACTTCGCAACCCGGTATTTCGAAAATCAGGGTGATCGTTTCGCCGGCCGGGGGAGGATGGGGGGTAGTGATGAATAATCCGCCCACCGCTAACACACCTACGCGAGATACTTTGCGCACGCCGGAATGCTCCCAGGCCACGAACATCCCTTTGGGCAATAACATGCGTGGATAGCGCCGGGCTTTCGTGTGGGTAGACATTTTGCCTCAGTAATCTGACTGCGTTTCCTTTTAGCTTACCTGTCCGGCAATCTTCAAAAATGATATTTTGAAATAAGGATTGTCCTAATAGGAACGTATCCCGTCGTGGTCCTGGAACGTCATGTCTATTCCGTTGATGGAGAGCAATTCGGATTGTGATAAAAGCAACAGGCGGAATGCATTCTGAACCTATTTTATCGGATCTAGGACGGCGTACGCGGCGGCGCATTGCCTTGCGGCTGCTGCCTTTTCTTTTCCTGCTGTATTTCATCGCATTTTTGGACCGCGTGAACGTCGGTTTTGCCGGTCTGGAGATGTCCCACAATTTAGGTTTTACCGATCGCGTGTTCGGGTTGGGCGCGGGCATTTTTTTTGCCGGTTATTTTCTGTTCGAAATTCCCGGCGCGTTGATCGTGGAGCGGTGGAGCGCCCGGCGGTGGATTGCGCGCATCCTGATTAGCTGGGGATTTGTGACCATTCTGGTTGCGCTGATTCGAACACCGGCACAGTTTTATGGCGCGCGTCTTTTCTTAGGGATCGCGGAAGCGGGATTTTTCCCCGGCATCATGGTCTACCTCACCCATTGGTTCCGGCAGGAGGACCAGGCAAGAGCCGGCGCGTTATTCATGGCCGCAATTCCCATTGCAAATGTTTTGGGGTCTCCGCTGGCCGGCTGGCTCCTGGGAGCGCACTGGCTGGGTATTTCCGGATGGAGGTGGTTGTTTATCCTGGAAGGGATTCCGGCGATGTTGCTTGGCATGATTACGCTGTTCTATCTGACCGATTGGCCGCACCAGGCCAGTTGGCTGGCTGCCGACGAGCAGGAATGGATTGCCGGCGAGATCCAACTTGAAAAGACGGCCAAGTCTGCTGTGCGCCAATGGACCATCAGGCAGGCTCTGTGCAAACGCGAAGTGATTGTGCTGGCACTGGTTTATTTTTTCGCGCTCATTGGCCTCTATGGGTTTAACTTCTGGTTTCCAACAATCCTCAAGCGCGCCACGGGACTTCCAAATCTGACCGTTACGCTGATAGCGGCACTGCCCTACCTTTTGGGAGCCGTTGTAATGGTGTGGAATGGCTGGCACTCAGATCGAACTGGTGAACGGCGTTGGCATACGGCAATGATCTTGTTCCTGTGCGGTGTGTTTATAGCTGTGGCTGTGCGTCTAAGCTATAACCCTGGGGGCTATAACCCCGGGGGCGATAACACCGCAGGCGATCATCTTTGGCTCGGCCTCGGATTCCTGATTTTGGCGGGCGCCTGCACGACGGCCTTCATGCCGAGCTTCTGGGCATTGCCTACGACTTTGTTGAGCGAATCGGCGGCGGCAGCTTCGATTGGACTAATTAACTCGGTTGGAAACCTGGGAGGGTTTGTCGGGCCATACTTTGTCGGCTATCTGCGGACGCTCACCGGCTCGTTCAGCTTCAGTCTGATATTCATGATTGTGGCGCTGTTTGTTTCTGCCGCGCTGGTGTTGACGCTACGAATCAAAGGAACTTGAAATTCCCAATGGCGAAGATATGGAGAAGGCTAAGGGGACACCCAATTGGCCATCTCCAACCCTCCAGGGTTGCTTGGAACTACCGTTGTGCGTATACGCAACTCTGCTGCGGTCGAGTATTGCTCCCTGTTCCCAGTTCGGATAACCTCAAGGCCTGTGAAGAAAGCGGCCCACAAAAGTCCACTGCAAGTCTGCCTGCTTTCGCCGCACCCTTTGGTGCTTAGCGAATTCGAACGCGTGCTCAAGAAATCCGCGTTCAAGGTAATTTCCAAACAATTAGAATCCACGCTCGGACCGGATTTGCGCCAACTTTCGATACCCAAGGCGCTGGTGTACGTTGTGGACATCCATGTTGCACGGCCCGCGGCAGGCGCGCTGCTCTCCAATATCCTGGACCACTACGCTGAGGCGCGAATCATCGTGGTCGCTGAAAAGTTTGACGCAACGGAAACCTATTCGCTGCTCCAGATGGGGGCCAAGGGGCTGCTTTCTTTCCAGGAAGCGCGCGAGCAACTGCCAAGCGCGTTGCCGCTGGTCGCCAATGGAGGGTTCTGGGTGCCCCGCGCCGTGCTTTCCAGCTTTGTCGACTCGATTCTGGGGGGAACGCACAGCCGCCGCCTGAAGGTCGATTCATCGGCCGACTTGAGCCGTCGTGAACAGGAAGTATTGGGCTCGCTGCTTGAAAATCTGTCCAACAAAGAAATTGGAAGCAAGCTCAACATCTCCGAGCGCACCGTGAAATTTCATGTCTCGAATCTCCTCAGTAAATTTGCAGTCCGCCGCCGCGCCGACCTGATCCTGCTTTGTTACCAAAAGCGCAGCGCCACCCCATGAGGTGATCCTCACCGCAGTTTGTACAGGGAGCACACGGTAAATTGCAGCAACTATTGTGGAGCGGGAAAAGTTGTTATAGTCGGCGTTCTAGACGTGAGGAATGATTTTCGACAGGAGTACATACACTTTTTATGGCTACCGATCGCAGGCCTGAATATTTCAAGGGCGCGCAACTCCGCGTGGGAATCATCGGGTGCGGGTACGTGGGGCTGCCTCTGGGGTTGCGGTTTGCCGAAGCCGGGCACCGGGTGACGGGGTTTGATACCGATCAGGTCAAGGTCGATATGCTGAACCGCGGGCAGACCTACATTCAGCACATTCCGCAGAATAAGATTCAGCAATTCGTGATGTCCAGGCATTTCGGCGCCACCACGGACTTTTCAAAGCTGGCGGAAATGGATGCGATTCTGATTTGCGTGCCCACGCCGCTGGATCAACGGCGCGAACCGGATCTGTCCTATGTCGAGCAGACGGCGCAATCGATCCGCCCGCATCTACAGCGCGGGCAACTGGTGGTCCTGGAATCGACGACCTATCCGGGCACGACCGAAGAGATGGTGCTGCCGATCTTGGAGCAGACCGGGATGAAGTGTCCCATCGCGCACGGTCCCGACAACGAACAGATCGGGACGGATTTCTTTTTGGCGTTTTCACCCGAGCGGGAAGATCCGGGCAACAAGCAGTACGGCCTGGCGCAAATTCCGAAAGTGGTGGGGGGAGTCAATCCGCCGTCGGGACGCGCGGCGGTATCGCTGTACGCGCAGATTGTGGCCAGGGTCATACCGGTAAGCTCGACGCGAGCGGCGGAAATGACCAAGCTGCTGGAGAATATTTTTCGCTGCGTGAACATCGCGATGGTCAACGAGCTGAAGATGCTGGCCATGCGCATGGGCATCGACATCTGGGAAGTGATCGACGCGGCGGCCACCAAGCCGTTTGGGTTCATGCCGTTTTATCCGGGACCGGGGCTGGGCGGACACTGCATTCCGGTGGATCCGTATTATTTGTCGTGGAAAGCGCGCGAGTTTGATTTTGCGACGCGCTTCATCGAGCTGGCCGGAGAAGTGAACACGGCCATGCCGTATCATGTGGTGGATTCGGTGGCCTCGGCGCTCAACGACCGGCAGAAATCGATCAAGGGCTCACGCGTGCTGGTGCTGGGCGTGGCGTACAAAAAAGACGTCGACGACATGCGCGAATCGCCGTCGCTGAAAATCATCGATCTGCTGACCGCGCGCGGCGCCCAGATCGACTATAACGATCCATATTTCCCGGAGATGCGCAAGCTGCGGCATTACAACTTCCAGGGCATGAAGTCGGCGCCCATTGATCCCAAATCGCTGGCCAGCTACGATTGCGTCCTGATCGCCACCGACCACACCAGCTACGATTACCCCATGATTGTCGAGGCCGCGCAACTGGTCATCGATTCCCGCAACGCTACCCGGCGCATCACCCGGCACCGTAATAAAATTGTGCTCGTGTAACACGCCTCCGGCAGCGGCCCGCGGTAGCGAGGAAAAACTTTTCTCCTGTTATAATCTGCCCTGCGATCCCGCATGGAATGGGATAAACGCAGGCCGGGCATGTCCACTTTTTTCATCCAACAATTCGGGTGCAGGGCGACACAAGCCGACGCGGCAGCGATTGAACAGCAACTGCGCGGCCGCGGATATGTAGCGTCAGCAGACGCGAATTCCGCCGACGTCGTGGTGGTCAATACGTGCACGGTGACCGCGTCCGCGGACCTGCAGGCGCGCCAAGCGATTCGCGCGATTTACCAGGACAATCCCGCAGCCCGCATCGTGGTGACAGGTTGCTATGCCCAGCGCGCTCCCCAAGAGCTTGCCGGACTAAAAGGCGTGGCCTGGGTGGTGGGAAATTCGCACAAGCCTGAAATTCCCGATTTGATTGAAGAAATGACGCCGGTATCTTCACCACATTCCTCCGCAGGATTTGTTCCGGTGGCACTGCTGGGACGCACACCTGCAAACGAATCGCTTTCGAATTCGCTTGAACGCGGACCGGCGACAATACTGACCGGCAATATCCTGGAACAAAGAGAATTTCTTTTTGCGCCCGTGGAAGGCGGCGAAGCGGGCCATACGCGTCCGATACTAAAAATTCAGGACGGATGCGACAGCCGCTGCTCGTACTGCGTGATTCCACTGGTGCGAGGACGCAGCCGGAGCCTCTCGCCAGATCGCGTGATCGAAGAAATCCGCAGATTGTCGGCGGGAGGCGCGCGCGAAGTGGTGCTCAGCGGGATCGATCTGGGCAACTATGGCCGGGATCTCGAGCCGCAAACCATTCACGGAGGGCGTTTGGCGCGAATCGATCTCGGCAATCTGCTTCGCCGGGTGCTGGAGGAGACTTCGATCGAGCGCCTGCGCATCAGCTCGATCGAACCGATGGACGTGATCGGAGATTTGACTGCGCTA
>JBGOVX010000136.1:0-9978 GCA_041478355.1 Terriglobia bacterium
AGACACGGTAGGCGATCCGTTCAAGGACACCTCTTCGGTAGCGCTGAATCCGGTCATCAAGTTCACAACATTGTTCGGGCTTTTGGCGGTGCAACTCGCTGTGAAACTGACCGTGCAAACCGGCGGCACGCTGACGCACTTGCTTTCTGCGGTGTTCTTCATCATTTCGTTCGTTTTCGTGTACCGGTCGTTCTACGGGATGCGCATTCGCCAGTCCAAGAGCTAGAAATTGTGCCTCCGCGGAAATGACAAACATGGCGGGCCAATGGCCCGCCCATATTCCTTGGACCCTATTTCTTAGGATTGAAGTTTTCTTGCAGTCCGCTGATCGAATTTTCCCGGGAGCCATTTCTTGGGAACATCTGTGAAGCGGGGCAGTTTCCAGTGACGCCGTTTGCTGGGATCAATCGAGAGCGCCAGCGTTTCGGCAACAGTACACCCTCGAAAGAGGGTATTTAACTTTCAACGATCTCCTGGGCTGACTTTGAACGATTCTCGGACGTTGCAGCAACTACGATTCGGTCGCGACCTTCCTTCTTCGCTGTATACAACGCCTTGTCGGCTGCATGTATCAGGTCGTTCGCGTTATCCCCGTGAACCGGAAAAGAGGCAATGCCCGCTGAAATTGTGATGGTGCCAAGGGTTTGTCCCCGGTGGTTGAGAGAAAGATGTTTGATGGTTTCGCGAATAGATTCCACGCATTTGTACGCGCCATCCATATCCACCTCGGCGATAATTATAGAAAACTCTTCTCCGCCATAGCGGCATGCAAGGTCACCCGCACGCACGCGAGAACTTATCGCAGAGGCGACTTCCTTCAGCAATATGTCCCCGGCCTGGTGACCGAAGGTATCGTTGAAGTGTTTGAAGTGATCCAGATCAAGCATGGCTAACGAAACATAACGGCCCGCGCGGCTGGCGCGGTGTATTTCCCTATTTAGCGACTCTTCCAGATAGCGCCGATTGAAAAGGCCGGTAAGCGGATCTCGAATCGACTGATTGCGGAGCAATTCCCGAAGTCTGAGGTTTGCCAGGGCCAGAGAAACGCGCTCCGCCACTGCAATCACCCTACGCTTCAAAATTAGTTGTTGATCCTGTCTCGCTTCTGGAGAAGACGCCGGAAGCGCCGGCTGATCCTCGATGTATAACAGCCCCAACGTCTCCCCTTGCGCGATCAAAGGGACGCATAGATATTCGCCCTTTACAGCCTCATTTACGTGGGAACAACGCAAGGGCGCACCTGAACCCAAGCTCCCGTATGGTTTCCCCCGCCGCAAACCCCAGCAGTCCTCGGGACTGAACACAGACTCGGTAGTCGAACATTCGTTCCAAGAGGCGGCAACTTCCACCAGATCGCGGGAAGAATTGATCAGGCAAAGTGCTCCGGGCCGGGGGGCAAACATATGTGCGAGGATATTTTCGCTCAGCATGTAGGCCTCTTGGACGTTGTGGCAAGACTGTAACAAGTCGCCCAATTCGCTGAGTTCGATATTTTCTTTGGCTTGGAGTTCCGATTCCTGCAGGGCGACAGATAACTGCTTGTCGGCCTTTTTCCGATCGGTGATGTCGCGCAGAAAAACGACACCCCCCAGTTTTTCGCCCTTATCGTTGACTAGCGGTCCCCCGGCCGCGAGCATCCACTTAGGCTCGGCGCCGTTCGGAAAGCGAATATATATCTCCAAGCCATTGACGGATTCCCCGCGCAGCGCGCGAATTAGCGGCAACTCCTCGGTCTTGAATAATGTATCGCCATCACCCTTGTAGAGCCCGACCAGCCGTGGATAATCCTTGTCCAGGACTTCTATGCGAGCGTTTCCAACGTCCCGAAGCGAGGTGGGATTGCGCAAGATGATCTTTCCGGAGCTGTCTGCGACGGTGACGGAGTCGCTGCAACAATCCAGAATCGATTGCAGAAGCTTTTTCTGTTCGACAGCGTCTAATTCTGCTTTCTCGCGGCGAGAGAGCCCAATATTCAGAAACCAGAGTGTAAGAATTAGGAATGATAATACGAAAACATTTAGAATCAAATTAATCTTGGTCGCGCGCCGGCCACTTGCTCCTGCGTCGGTGGATCCCTGCTGCAGAAGATCCCGCTCTACACCATCGAATTCGTGCGCCAGATCCAGAAAATCCGCCATCAGAACCGCACCCTGCGCGGTAACAATATTCTGGTCCCTTTGGTCGTTTGGGTTTCGCCGATGGGACTCCATGGCATCTTTCAATAGCGACAACCTGCCGCGCAGGAGGGGTTCCATTTTCGCAAGGCGGCGCAGTTGGTCCGGATTTTGAATCATTCGTCGCAGTGCGGCAAAATTTTCGATCACCAAATCGCTCGCCCTGGTTAAAGCAGCAAATTGCGCCTCATCTCCAGAACGAATGTACGTTGCGCGCGCACCCGCTGCCTCCGCGATGTGAATCGTCAGTTGCCCACTCAGCTCGAGGACGTCGCGAGTTTGCGAGACCCAACGGTCCTTATCCGCCAGGCTGCGGCTCTCTCGAATAGAAAAAAAAGCAATAGTCGCCAAGGCAACGAGGGCTAGAGAAAATGCCATGTTTGTCTTGGATCTTAGGCCTAAAGGCGTTGCCCTGCTGATACCTAACTTCAAGTGGATGCCTCAGTGGAATTTCCAGCTTTTTCCATTATGGTTCGTTTTTTGGTATTCAGGTTAACGGTCATTTATTTAGTGCCTGACTGAACAACAGCGTCGTATATATCGGCTCGACTGAGGAAAAACATTACTGAAACTGTTTTACTTTCGAAGCGCGGCATGCATTGAGATTAAGCGGCCGTCTCTGCTAACAGTCCCAAATAAACAGCGAGGAATGATGAATCCAAGACCAGCTGCTCGGAGTCGATTCCCGCAGACAGGCAAGCAGCCTGGCCATTGCTCTGAATCGATTTACGGGGTACTCTGCTCGGCAGCAAAAGGGAGGCAAAATGATGACAATCCTACGAAATTTCACGCGCGCCACCGCGATTTTTTGCGCCGTACTGTGTCTAGCCACCGCCGCGGCTGCCACCGACGCCGTGATTCATGGCGTGGTCACCGATAGCGCCGGCAAGCCGGTCCGCGGAGCCATTGTTAAGGCAACGTCGGGCAGCGTTAGCATTTCCCGGTACTCGCAAAACGACGGCCGCTACGAGATTGCAGTTCCCTCCGGAAGCTATGACGTCTCGGTTGATGCCTACGGATACGGGCCCAAGAAACAGACCAAAGACGCATCGCAGGCGGTGGAAGCGAATTTCAGTTTGTCACCCCGAATCGACGTATCTCGCCTGAGCGCGGCGGATTTAGATAATCTTTTGCCCGACAACCCGCAGACCCGCCTCATCCGGGCGTCCTGCATCAGTTGCCATAATTTCGATACGATCCTCAGGCGGCGCGGGGCCACTTCCGCGGAATGGCAGGACTTTCTTCCCGCGATGACCGGCGGCAGAAAAATGTTCCAGCCCACGTTTGCCCCGGAGCAGCTTGCGGCGCTTGGACCGGCGCTGGAAAAATACTTCGGCCCCGATGCTCCCTTTGTCGGTCCAGATTCGGAACCACCGGCCGCCGAACAGATCAAGCACGCGGATATTTCCGACGCCGCATTGAAGGCGACCATCCGGGAATACAAGGTGCCGGGGAACGACGTCTGGGTGCATAGCATGGCGGTGGACGCCTCGCGCGGCATCGCCTGGTTTTCCGAATACGATTATCAATCCAACAAGGTCGGACGCTTCGAAATCGCAACGGAAAAATTCCAGGAATATCCAGTCCCCTCACCCAAGTCCGTGCCCCACACCCCGATTGTGGGCCATGACGGGCGTGTGTGGATGGCTCTGGATGGCACCGGAGTCGCAGCCAAGCTGGCTTCGGTGGACCCCGCGACCGGAATCCTGAAGGAGTACAAGTGGCCTGAAAAGCGGGCCGGGACCCATACCGTAGCCGTCGCTCCGGACGGGAACCTGTGGCTGTCTTCCATGCAGTCGAGCGATGAATTTCTGAGCTTCGATATTGAGACGGAAAAATTCCGGGCCTACAAACACGCGCTTCCCGCCAGCTATCCCGCAGTCTCCGCGGGGGCTTACGAACAGCTCACTGGACAGCCAACAGGAATCACCTATGACGTCGCCGTGGATTCCAAGGGGAATGCCTGGTTCACCGAAACCAACCTGGGAACGATCGCGCGCCTGGATCCTAAGACAGGAATCACAACCGAATTCAAACCACCCGACATCCCCAACATGACCGGAATCATGGTTGACGGGCAGGATAATATTTGGTTCAGCGGCTATATGGAGAACAAACTCGTGAAGCTCGATCCAACAACGAAGGCTTTCACGATGTTTCAACCGCCTACAGCCAAGGCCAGACCCTACGGCCTGGTCCTGGACCAGAAGACTGGCAACATTTGGTATGGAGATTTTAGCGGAAACAATATCACCCGGTTCGATCCCACCACGAAACAGTTTGTCGAATACCCGCTTCCAACGCGCGGCGCGTACCCCAGGTTCCTGGGGCTCGATGGGAAAGGACGAATTTGGTTCGCGGAGTGGTGGAGCGGGAAAATTGGCGTGGTCGATCCCGAAGGCTCGCAGCAGCTGGCGTCTCGATAGAATTCGCCCGGCAAGAGGCGGCTGGCCGAGATTTGCCATCCGCTTCGGCAATTTCGTATCACCCCGTGTGCTGGCAAGCCAGCCGGCCGTCATAGGAGGGCCACGTGAATCCCAAGCACCCTGACCGCAGGAGATTCCTCAAGAACAGCGCTGCACTGGCCGGATTGGCTGTAGGCGCGTCCGCGAGCGCTCACGTGGCAGAGGCCGCAACGCCGCCGGAGCGTGTGGATGACTTGCACGGCTACGGTGAGCGCTCCCATTTGGTGAACTCGGTGCGCATTGGCAGCATCAATAATCCGGAACGCCGCATAGAAGGCGAACCTCGTGACCTGGGGCTAAGGACTCCGCTTCAGGATTCGGTGGGAATGATCACTCCGGCTTCGCTTCATTTCGTCATCTCCCACGGCTACGAGCCACCGGACATCGATCCCGGCGAGCATCGGCTACTGATCCATGGTCTGGTCGATCGTCCCCTGATTTTTACTTTGGAGGAGCTGAAACGGCTGCCTTCGGTTTCGCGCTTCCATTTCATCGAGTGCCACGGAAACAGCTCTCCGGGCGGCCCAGGCAGCGCCCCTCGGAATTTACCTACCGGGACCGTCCAGGATACGCACGGGTTCACCAGTTGCAGCCAATGGACCGGAGTGCCGCTGTCCCTGTTGCTCAAGGAGGCTGGCGTGCAAAAAGGGGCCAGCTGGATCATTGCGGAAGGCGCCGACCCAAGCAAGCACTCGAAGAGTATCCCGCTTGCCAAGGCTCTGGACGATGCCCTGGTTGCCTACGGCCAAAATGGCGAACCTGTGCGTCCCGAGCAGGGTTTCCCGTTGCGGCTGGTGACTCCAGGCTGGCAAGGAATCAACAACGTGAAATGGCTGAGGCGCATCGACGTGGTGGACGAGCCTTACATGGCCATGATGGAAGTCAGCAGATACCCCAGTATCAAATTGGACGGGAAATCGCGCTGGTTCGAATTTGAGTTGGGACCCAAATCGGTCATTACCCGGCCTTCCGGCGGACACCATTTGCCCGGACCCGGATTTTATGAAGTCACCGGCCTGGCGTGGTCCGGCGGCGGCACGGTCCGCAGGGTCGAGGTCTCCACCGATGGCGGACGAACCTGGAAGGACGCGCAAGTCCAGGAACCTGCGCACCGGAAAGCGCATACCCGGTTCACCTCGCCGTGGACTTGGAATGGAGAGGAGGCTGTCCTCCAATCCCGATGTACCGATGACCGGGGCGATGTTCAGCCGACGATACAGCAGGTCGCTAAACTCTGGAATGCCGACTTGGACTTCTTTCGAAATGCCACCGTCGTTGTGGGAGATTTCAACGCCATTCAACCGTGGAAAGTAAACCGGGACGGGAGCGTGCAGAATGCGCTGTTTTAAGCTTCTCGTTCCCGTGATCCTGCTTGCGGCCACGACTGTGGCTGTGGCGCAAACATCTTCCTACAGCAACGTGGGCAGAACTCCGGCCAAAGAAGAAATTCAGGCCTGGGACATTTCTGTCGGCCCCGATGGAAAAGGGCTCCCTCCTGGAAGCGGTACTGCCAAGGAAGGCGCACCTATCTTCGCCACCAAGTGCGCGGTCTGCCATGGACCAGCCGCGGAGGGCGGCGCAATCGGTACTCGCCTGGCAGGAGACAAAGCCCTGCAGGAGACGCTCACTACCCTTAAACCCGTGAGAACTGTCGGGAGTTACTGGCCATTCGCAACCACCATTTGGGACTACATCGGTCGCGCCATGCCTCGAAACCAGGCCGGCACCCTCAGTGCGAACCAAATCTACGCGCTGACCGCGTTCATACTCTATAAGAGCAACATCATTCAGGAGAGCGATGTCATGGACGCCAAAACCCTGCCGAAGGTCCAAATGCCGAATCGCAACGGATTCATTCCTCAGCGGTTTGAAGACATCCCCGATGAACGCAAGCGCGGCTGCCGACAGGGAGTTTGCCCTTAGCGGGAATATTGTTCATACTGGTTGACAGATAACGTTAAACAGTATACCATTCATTAGTGATCAAATCCTTCCGCTCGGCTCAAACCGAACGGCTGTTCCTGCTGCACCGAAGCATGAGGTTTCGAGCCATTGAACGCGTAGCTCTCCGAAGACTGTATATGCTGGACGCGGCTCCTGACCTTGCTACTCTGGCGGCGATCCCTGGCAATCGGCTGGAACGGCTGCGCGGTGATCGGAAACATCAGTACCGTGTCCGGATCAACGATCAGTGGCGAATCTGCTTTGAGTGGAAGGACGGCGATGCCTTTCAAGTCGAGATCGCGGATTACCACTAGGAGCCACTTATGGCCAAGAAACTAAAGCCTGTTCATCCGGGAGAGATCCTGAGCGAAGAATTCATGAAGCCCCTCGGCCTCAGTATGAACCGGATGGCTCTGGACCTTCGCGTGCCATTGACACGAATCGCGGACATTGTCCACGAGCGACGCGGGATCACGGCGGATACGGCGCTGCGCCTGGCACGCTACTTCAAGACTTCGCCCACATTCTGGCTAAATCTGCAAACGCGATACGACCTGGAAGTGATCGAACCTCAGCAGACCGAACGCATCGCGCGTGACGTCCATCCGCTGGAAGCTGCTGCCGCGCGCAAGGCCTGAGAAACGATTCGCCGGTTCACTGTTGGCTGTCAGGGACGCCTTTCCGCAACACACTCTGAATCATGCCTTCAGGAGCCGCGGAAACTTCGCCGGACTATTGTCAAAGCCCGGGAAAACGGTTTGCAGATCCTTGCTGCCTAAGTGTCCGCTGATGAGTTCGCCGAGCACGGAGCGGAAGTCGGTAGTGAGTTTAAGGTCGCGCCCCTCGTTCAATTGACCCGGCCCTAATCCCGGCCACTTGCCATATACTTTTCCGCCCTGCACTGGACCACCCATCACAAACATGCAATTCGCGTGGCCGTGGTCGGTGCCGCGATTGCCGTTTTCGTGCGCGGTGCGGCCGAATTCGGACATCGTCACGACGACGATGTCTTCCATGCGGTCGCCCAAATCCTGGTGCAGCGCGGCCAGCCCCTGCCCCATGTCGCGCAGCAAATTGGCCATCTGGCCTTGCGCGCCGCCCTCGTTTACATGATTGTCCCAGCCGCCGGTATCGACAAAGCTGACTTCCATGCCGATGTCGGCCTTAATGAGCTGGGCGACCTGTTGAAGTGTCTGCCCTACGCGGCTCTTCGGGTAATCCGCGCCATTTTCGGGCTGCAAGCGCGAGGGATCAGCCTTGCGAAGCATCTCAATGGCTTCGAACGTTTCGGTGCCCGTGCCTCGCAAAACCTTGTCCACCGTTTGCGCATAGAGCGCTTCAAAACCGTCCTGGACCGCTGTGGATTGGCTCAGGACGCGGAACTGCTTCACATCCGCCAGCGCAATCGCAGGCTCAGCTCCGCGCAGGGTGAGAGGGAGATTGGGACCCATGGCCACCGCGCGGAAAGGTGAGCTGTTTTCCTCGCCTGCCTGTTCCACAGTGCTCCCGAAAGTCCGCCCCATAGCTCGATTCAGCCAGCCATCCTCGGTGGACTTTACGCCCGGCGTGCCGGACTCCATGAAATCCTGCGCGTCAAAATGCGAGCGCGTGGTGTCGGGCGACCCGGCGGCGTGAACGATGGCAAGCTGGCCTTTGTGAAATAGAGGGCCGAGTGGCGCAAGGCTCGGATGCAAGCCGAAAAATCCGTCGAGATCGACGGCTGCGTTCTCGACACCTTGCCTGGGCTGCGGAATGGCAATCGTCGGTCGAATCTTGTAATAGTTCTCTTCCCCGAACGGAACCACGATGTTGAGCCCATCCGCGGCTCCCCTCTGGAACAGCACGATGAGCTTCTTATTATTCGGCATGGGCGTCGCCGCCACTGCGCGTTGCAAAAATGCGGGGATCGTGCTCATGCCGATCATGGCCACTCCGCCGCTCTTGAGAAATATACGCCGCGAAACTTTCATGATCTGCCTCCCTTGCTGACTTCTGAAACCGCGTTAGGAATTGCCGGTATCTTCACGCTTCAATCCGCTTACCGTCGTTGAAACTCGGGTGAGCCAAGCACCAGGCCCGCGATCATCGCCGCGTTCACTTGCTTGACCGGGTCGTCAAGACTTGCTTGCAGAATCTGCGGATCGTTCAATTGCTTTTCGAGCGTTTCTCGAGTTTGCGGTGAAGCCTGCCCGGCCAGGATGACCTGGACGGCCCGGTCGAGCGCAGCATGAGGATCGGTCCCCGACAGCTGGCCCAACAGAGTTTCCATGTTCACTTGCGCGCCGCGAAGCCGATTTGCGGTCAACGCCAGCGAGAAATTCATGCGGTTGAGCAATGCCCCGGTGTTCACCCAGGCGTCTGCCTTATCCGAATACCCGGTCGGGGGCTCGCACTGATACAGCGGCTGGCCGATGCGGTTGGTCCATTGGACGAGCATGAGCGGCACATCGACTTCCGCGCCGGCTGCTCGCGTGGCAGACACCACCAGCTCGAACGGCGTTTTAATTTTCGTTCGATAGACTTCCTTCGACCAGAATTCCGGCGAATCGATCATGGTGCGCAACACTTCTCGGATGTCGCCGTCGGTCTTCAGGAACGATTGCGCCATGCGACCTACCAGGGCCGCGGGCGGATTATCGGAAACAAAGCGCCGGGCCAGCTCAAAGGAAATGTGACGCGCCGTGTGAGGGTCGCGCGCCAAAATATCCAGCACTTGCTCGCCGTCCTTGATTCCTCCGGCGTGAATCGAATGTCCGAGAACGGTCTTCACACCCTTGTCATGGAGGCGGTCATCAAATAAAAATTCCGCGTCGCGCCGCGGCTGCTTGATCGTCCAGCCGGTGAAGGCTTTCGCGACATTGATCACATCTTGCTGCGTATATCCGCTATCCACTCCGAGCGTGTGCAACTCCATGAGCTCGCGCCCGTAGTTCTCGTTCAGGCCGCGCTCCTGCTTTTGCTTCGCTTTTGCGTTCGGATCATTTGGATTTCGATTGGACGGATTTCCGTTTGGCATCGAGCCACCCCCCGGAAACCGGGGCATGCCGCCGAAAATTCCTCGCTGCCGGGGCCCCCTCCGCCGCTGTTGCTGCTCCTGCTGGAGCTTGGCCCAGGCGACCGGATCGGCCGAGAGCCAGTTGTCGAGGTAAAACAGCATGGCCGGACTTTTCGCCGTGGCTTCCAGCAGGTCGCGGAATTTCCCCATGGCGTTCGGGCGAATCGCATCGCGCTCGTACGATGTGACCAACCAGCGATCGGCGCCCTTGGCGGCGAAAACATTGAAATGGTTGTACCAGAAATCCACCATCACCTCATTCAGCTGGCGTTCGCTGTAGACCGCGCGCATCACCTTGGCCATGGAAAGCTCGGCCACGATTCGCTGCGGCGTGTGATTG